>CAYOWD010000128.1:4576-11977 GCA_964407535.1 uncultured Salinivenus sp.
AGCCCCCCTGCTCCCCGGTCGACGCTGACCACTCGCCGTTTCAGATCGTGTACGCCCTCCTATGTCTACGCCTCCCGAATCGCAGGACCCCGACACGCTGGATGACCTGAGTGCGGCCTACGACCGGCTCCGGGATGAGATCGGCAAGGTCATCATTGGCCAGGAGGAGATTATTGAGATGGTGGTGGTGTGCCTCATGGCCCAGGGCCACGCCCTTCTCATCGGCGTGCCCGGCCTCGCCAAGACCCTCCTCGTGCGCACGCTGGCCGGCGCCCTGGACCTCGACTTTAGCCGCATCCAGTTTACGCCGGACCTCATGCCGAGCGACATCACCGGCACAGAGATCATCCAGGAGTCGCGCGAAGGAACGCGCCACTTCGAGTTTGCCAAGGGACCCATTTTTGCCAATGTCATCCTGGCCGACGAAATCAACCGCACACCGCCGAAGACGCAGGCTGCGCTGCTGGAGGCCATGCAGGAGCAACACGTCACCGCCGGGGGCGACACGCATACGCTGGACGATCCGTTTTTCGTCCTTGCCACCCAGAATCCGATTGAGCAGGAGGGCACCTACCCCCTCCCCGAGGCGCAGCTGGACCGCTTCATGCTGAACGTCTGGCTCGATTACCCCTCCTTCGACCAGGAGGTGGAGGTCGTGCGGAGCACCACAGCCGGTCCCCAGGCGGAGCCCGAGCCGGTGATGTCTACGGAAGAGCTTCGGCGCTACCAGGCGTTCGTGCGTCAGATTCCCGTGGCGGACAACGTCATTGAGTACGCCGTCAATTTGGTCTCGCGCACGCGTCCCGACGCCGAGGAAGCGCCCGAGTTTATCACGAAGTACCTCAGCTATGGGGCCGGGCCGCGCGCCTCGCAGTACCTTGTCCTCGGCGCCAAAACCCTCTCCGCCCTCAACGGGCGCATGACGCCGGTGGAGGCCGACGTGCGCCGCATGGCCGTTCCGGTCCTCCGACACCGCATTGTACCCAGCTTCAACGCCGAGGCCGAAGACATCTCCGCCGTGGACCTGATCGAACGGCTTCTGGACGACAGCGCGTAATCCCGCGGCTTCTCCGGAAATGTCGGATTCTCGTAGCAATGTGTCTATCGTCGAATCCGACAGCCGATCCCCCCGTGCAAGTGCCGATCCTCCTTGGGAAACGGGGAGTCGAGACCGGAGCAGCGCAATCCGATTTGGGACCCGACCCGCAGCACCATTCCCAATCCGTGAATAAGTTTCCACCGATCTAGATCGGTCAAGTCCGGTTTCGCTCACAACTGAGCACGGTTTACACCAGGCCGAGGAAGATCGTTTACGTACGTTCTCACGGCTCGGTAGCTCCGAAGCGGAATCGCGTCCCTCCCCCCTCTGTCCGTCGCATTGTTGGTACGCTTTCCTATTTATGGCTCTCGATCTGGACGACTATCTACAACTCACCTTTACCGAACGTCGCGACTTTGCGGACGACCTCGCCCTGTTTTCGTTCGACGCCCCGGTGCCCCTCGACTTTACGCCCGGCCAGTACGCAACCATCGGGCTCATTGACGAGGAGACCGACCGTCCCCTCCTCCGCCCCTATTCGGTAGGGGCCCGCCCCGGCGCCACGGAGGTCGAGTTTTTCATTGAGAAGGTCGAAGACGGCGACCTCACGTCCCGCCTCTGGACCCTAGACCCGGGAGCCGAGGTCTGGATGCGCAAGAAAATCGCGGGCCGCTTCGTGCTGGACACCAGCCGCCGCTACCACGTGATGGCTGCCACGGTGACCGGCGTCACTCCGTACGTAAGCATCGCCCGTCACCAGCAGTGGGCGCTGGAAGCCGGGGAGCGGGATACGCCGCACCACTTCCTGGTTTTGCACGGTGGCAGCCGCTCCTGGGAGCTCGGCAGCTACCGTGAAGAACTCACACGGCTCGCCGCCGAGACGACCTGGCTCGACTACGTTCCCACCGTGAGCCGTCCCTGGGAGGATGCCGGATGGACCGGCGAACGCGGGCGCGTCGAGGACGTGCTCCGCAAGCACATGGACCGCTTCGACTTTCCCCTCGACCAGACGGCGGTCTACACCTGCGGCCATCCGCAAATGATCGACAAGGCGCAGGGCATCTTCGAACGCACCGGGCTCGACGACGACGCGATCCACGAGGAGAAGTACTTCGTGGAGTAACCCCAGACCGCACGCTTCCTCTTTCCAACGCCCGTCGTCAAGGAATCATTGGATGCGCGTTGCCATATACTTTTTGATGTGAACACGCCAAGAATGTAAACGCACGCCCCACGCGTTCTTCCACTTCCGCTCCCTGCCCCATGATCGGACGCCTCGTCCTTCTCTTTCTGCTGACCCCGGCCCTTGAATTGGGACTCCTAATTCAGGTTGATAAGCTCATCGGCTTCTGGCCGACGATCGGCCTCATTATTACCACCGGCATTGTCGGGAGCTACCTGGCCCGGCGCGAAGGCTTGAACACATGGCGGCGGCTCAACGAACGGCTCAACGCGGGCGACCTGCCGGGCAAAGAGCTGATTGACGGTATGATTATTCTCGTGGCGGGCGCGCTCCTGGTCACCCCGGGCGTGCTTACGGATGCAATTGGCTTTCTCGGTCTACTCCCCCCCACCCGCGCCTTAATCCGGCGCCTGATCGTGCGCCGCTTCCGGTCCAAGGTGGAAGAAGGCTCCCTGCAAGTTCAGTTTGGCTTCTTCGGCGGTGCCGTCCCCGGCCCCAACGGCGCCCCCGGTTCCCACAGGCCGCATGGGGCCCGGAACGTGGAGGAGGCGTCGTGGGAAGAGGCCGATCCCCCTTCGAACGGACACGACGAACAGCGGAACGGCTCCGGCCGCCAGATTCCCCGTTCCCCGAACGACGCTAGCGACAATGCGTCCGACGACGCGGACGATGCCGACGACAATCCTACGCCTGACCGTTGAGGCGCACGTTGACGTCCCAGGCCTGCGAGAGATTCCGAATGAGCGTGCGCTCGGTATCGGTAAGCGCCCCGTCGGCCTTGGCGACGGTGGCCAGGTCGTCAAGCACGGCCAACCGCTGGACGATCGCGAGCGCTTCCTTGAGGGCCCCGACGGACCCTTCGATGATGGACTGGTCCGGCTCGTCGGCGTACACCTGCAGGGCCCGCCGCATCACCTCTCGGAGCTCCTCGCGGGTCAAGTCCGGTTCCCACTCCTGCAGGCACTCCAGAATCGCATCGATCTCTTCCTGGGCAAGGTCATCGTTGGAGCTGTGGGCGACGATGATGTAGAGGAATGCGAGCTCGTGGATCAGGCCCCAGTTTTCCCCCTTTCGCTGCACAACGACCGACGTGTCCCGCAACAGCTCTTCGCTCAGTCCCTTGAGGGACCACGCATCGGCTAAGATGTGAATGAGCCCCTGCTCCCGTTCGAGGAGTACCCCATCCGCCTCCGCAATGTGCATCACGTCCCGAAGGGCCTGCCGCCGCTCCGTGAAGGATAGTTCTTCGGCCAATTCGTCGATGGCCCGCCGCACCTCGGTCCGTGTATCCCCCTCCAAAAACGCTGCCGCAGCCTCCATTACGATTTCCTGGATGTGGGCATCGTCCGGCATTACCGTCCACTCTCGAAGCGCATCGGTCAGGGCCGACATCTCCTCCTCGCTGAGGTCGTGGTCGGTCCCGTACGCCAGCGCAATGTAGATGAGAGCAAGATCGTGGGAGGTCGTCCAGGCCTCAGAAGAACTCATGAACAGGGGGCTATTGCGGCGGGTGCGGTGAGTGGTCAGTGCATAATATAGAACAATCCACTTGAATCGCAACGCCCTGATTTAAGAAACTGAGGACGGTTATACCAACTCCGCAGCCGAACTCGTGCGGAAGGCGCCCCCATCCGGCCCACCTGCCGTTTTCTTTCCCTTCGGCGCAACTGCCGAGCCCATTCAGGGAAAGGGCAATTCGAGTTGCCCGGCGCGCTGGACGGCACGCGGCGCGAGTGACGAGACGCTGAGCCCCAGCAACCGCACCGGCTCCGTCGGCGGACGGGGCTGGTAGAGAAGTCGCTCGGCAAGGATGTGCAATGCCTCCTGTGTGTGCACGGACCGATCGAGCGTCGTCTGCCGGGTGGTGGTCTCGTGGCGGTGGGATTTGATCTTGAGAGTGACCGTGCGGCCCGTCCGCTCCGCCGTCGCAAGGCGCCGCGCCACCTGCCGGGCCAGGCGCTCCAGGCGATCGCACATCGCGTCCGGCGTCGTCAGGTCTTCCCGGAAGGTCTTCTCCGCCCCGACCGACTTCCGCTCACGATTGGGCTGCACGGGCCGCGTGTCGTGGCCCATCGCCAGGGTCTTGAAGTGCGCCCCACGCTTGCCAAACGCGCGCCGCAACCGACGCTCCGGTACGCGCTGCAGGTCCGCTCCCCATTCAATGCCGAGATCCCGCATTTTCTCGGCCGTCACGGGACCGATGCCGTGCACAGCCTCCACCGGCAGCGCGGCAATAAAGGCCCGCTGCTCGTCGGGCCGCACGACAGTGAGCCCGTCGGGCTTGTCCTGATCCGAGGCCACCTTGGCAACAAACTTCGAGGGGCCGACCCCGGCGGAGGCCGTCAGGCCGGTGGCCTCCCGAATCTCGCGCCGGATGCGCCGGGCGATGAGCGTGCCCGAGGGCGGACCGATCTTCGGATCCGTGACGTCGAGATAGGCCTCGTCCAGGGACAACGGCTCGATGAGGTCGGTGTAGCGACGAAGGATCTGCCGGATGGCCTGCGACTCCTCCTTGTACACGTCCATGCGCGGAGAAACGAAGATCAGATCCGGGCACTTGCGATCGGCCTCGACCGCCGGCTGGGCGGAGTGCACGCCGTAGGGCCGCGCCTCGTAACTGGCCGTCTGGACGACGCCGCGCGGGGGCCGCCCGCCCACGGCAATGGGTTCGCCCGCATACTTCTCCGGACAGTCCCGCTGCTCAATCTGGGCGTAGAAGGCATCCATGTCGACGTGAATGATCCGCCGAGGCGGCTCGCCGCCCTGTTCTCCGGACGTCCGTGCCCCGGCCTCACCCGACGGAGGGGTCGACGTACTCATTGGACGTGGACGCTTGTGTCTATGCCAATGGGTTGCCCCGCCCTCCCCGCCGGGATGTGCGATCGGGAGATGGGCAGCGCTCCCGGACCGAGACGCGGGGACGGGCCCCGTCGATCGCAGCGAGGTCTGCCTCCTCCTACATGTGCTCCTTGATGGCTGCGCACCACTCATCCCGCTCCCAGGTCGTCAGCTGTTTCTCCTGATCCGTTCCGATCTTCACGCGGATGCCGTTTGGAACCAGTCCGCCCACGGTTCGCGTCGGCTGGACCTCGGTGATGTCCGAGAGCGAGACGACCCAGTCGGTGGTGCCGTAGTTGAACGGGTGCGACGTGAACCGAAGATGCCGGTTGGTGAGGTACAGGATGCCGCCGTGCTCCTCCAGGTTGGCAAATCCGCTGGCCTGCACCGTCTCGTCCTCCTTCAGCGATAGGTCGGTCTTGCGACGGGCCCAATCGCGAAGCCAGCCGGACGCATTCAGGGAGCCCATGGCCGCCCCGAACATCGCCCCGCTGACCCCACCGGTATACAGGGCCGTCGTCAGTCCGGAGCCCGCGAGTATGAGTTCAACGACGGTCATCACCGCCGCAAACGGCAGTGCCGACCAAATGAAGGGACGAACGAATCGACCGTCCATGGGACGAATGAGGGTGGGTTTGCAAGGAGACCAACGACGAATCCCGACTCACCGGAACGGGGTGGAGGGTTTCGAAAGTTCCGGCGGCGCCTGAATGCTGGAATGACAGATTCCGATCGGCGATGTCGGGCGTCCACCGCCAATGCCCTTCGTACTTCTCCGATCGATTGAAGACGAGAAGAGGTCGATTTTTCTCTTCTCAATCGGTCCGTTTTGGGAAGTCACGCGAAGATCTCAGTTGTCGTCTTCGGTTCCATTCGAGTCGCTGCGGAAAGAAACGAGGCCACCGGCGTAGGAACTCTCCCAGGTTTCCTCGAACAACCTGTTTCTGAGCCCATGACCGAAGAGCAATCGAGACGTGCCGAGCGGGCGAATGAAATCTTTGAACGGGTCATCCGTCCCCAGGTCGACGTTGAAGAAGAGGCCCACAAGTACGTCGCCATCGATACCGAATCGGAAGACTTCGAAATCGACGCCGATCAGCGGGCCGCGTCGGACCGGTTGGTAGAGCGCCGTCCGGAGGCCCAGGGACGGATCTGGTTTCGTCGCGTCGGCAGTCCAATTACTCATTCGATTGGAGGCCGCCCCCTCGGTAGCGACCTGGGACTGAATAATTGAACCATCCCTTTCGAACGAACGACACAGGACCATGAACTGGCGCGATCGTATCACCAGCAACGCTGATATCCTGGACGGGAAACCAGTCATCAACGGCACCCGGCTGTCAGTAGAACACGTCCTTGGTCTCCTGGAAAACGGCTGGAGTGAAGCGGATATTCTTGAAAGTTATCCCCACTTAGAGCCGGAGGACATCCGGGCCTGTTTGGGATACGCTCGTGAGGTCATGGCCGAGGAAAAATTGTATCCGTCGTCTCAGTCCGAAGTGTAGATGCATCTCCTCGCCGACGAAAACATCCCGCTGCCGGTTGTATCGGCGCTTCGAGAGGAAGGCCACGACGTATCCTGGATCGGAACCGACGCCCCCGGCATCGACGATCAGAACGTCCTTCGACGAGCCCATAACGAGGAACGGTTGCTGATCACCTTCGACAAGGATTTTGGAACGCTGACCTTTCACGGAGACAGCCCGCAGCCGTAAGGGATTCTTCTCTTCCGTCTTCCGCCACTCTCGAAGGAAGAGCTCGTCCACCAACACGGGTCAGGTCCACGCCCTTCCGGGCGGGGCTTCTTGAGGGCGCTCCAACGTCTTGCTACTGATCAAACAGATCTAGCTGGTTCGGACGGTTTTCTTCCTCATCGTGGTACTCGATGTATCTCCGAATTACTTTCGTGGTCACCTCGTCCCCTACTGTTCGGGCGAAGTATCCATCCTGCCTTGGGCTCTCCCCCGTACATCTCCCGCTTTGCCTCTGGAAACTCCTCAAAAATGACTTTCGCCGAAACTGCTTTCAGCTTTCCAACCACTTCCGATATCGAGAGTCGAGGCGGAAACGAGACGAACAGATGAACGTGGTCCTCTGCAATTTCCAGAGTGTCAATTTCGATATCGTGCCGATCTCCAATCTCTAAAAACAGTTCTCGTACCCGATCCTGGATATCGCCACGGAGCACCCATTTTCGGTACTTCGGCGCCCATACCAGATGATATTTGGTGTCGTATACGGTATGGCTGGTTCGTCGCGTTGGCATACCAGTAACCTAACGACGAACCTCCTCTTTTTCAGTCGAAAGCGGCCATCGAGGCCACTTCCGACTGGCGAATAC
>CAYOWD010000129.1:0-11970 GCA_964407535.1 uncultured Salinivenus sp.
CATGACGCTGCTGCTGTAAGATGCAAGCGAATTTTCCATTTGTCAGTACGACCTACGGCTCGGGCCGGGCAAGCTGAGCGGCGCGCGGGAGAGCACTCCGGCTACGCCTCATGGGAGATGTTCAACCTCTGCGCCCGAGGAAGCCGGAACCTTTCAGGACAATCCGGCCGAGGATATTGGCCTGTAGAAAAAGGATTGGGGCGTAGCCCCCATATTGGCATTCCTACATTGGAAAACATCCTCCGTCGACAGGTGACCGCAAGTAGGAACGCAGCCGGGTTCGAGTCGTGTACGTCACAAATAATAATACATGACGTACAAAAACAGCCATGAAGTCGAAGCTCACGTTGCGTCTCGACGACGACCTAAAAGAAAGGGCCAAGCAGCTCGCCAGCGAACGAGGAATCTCCGTCTCCCGGCTCGTCGAAGACTACTTCCGACTCCTTCTTCACGAATCTACTGGTAGCGACGGACGCTCCTCCGAAGAAGATCCGGGTCTGACTGGGGCCTCAGGCGAGAAGCCCTCCTCAGAAGAGAACCCCCTTTCCCCTCGGATGCAAGACCTGAAGGAGCGCCTTGGCAAACCGGCCCCTGCGGTCGAGATGGACGAGGACACCAAGCACTGGATTGACGCTGCCGCCGAAAAACACCGGTAGCCTGCCTCTGGCATTTCACCATGCCCACGTCTCGACCTACAGGCGGAGCACTGCTTCTTCTCTTTCAAGCCCTCCAACTTCCCTCCTGTCTGTGCGCGTTCTCTTCGATACCAACGTCATTATTGACGCGGCCGTCCCAGCTAGATCGAGTCATGAGATCGCCCTACATCTCTTGTCCGAAGTAGACCAGGGACGGATCTCAGGCCTGGTCGCCCCCACATCCCTGGCAACATGCTGGTATGTGGCAACGGTCCACCACGAAGTCGATCCGCGGCCCCTGTTCGAGACCGTGGAGTCGATTTTCGATTTTGCCCTCATGAATCGGTCGGCCCTGCGTGAGGCGCTAAATGCCGATCCAAAGGTTGACTTCGAGGACATCTACCTCGCGGCGGCCGGCAAAGGGGCCGGAGCCGAGATCGTCGTCACTCGGAACGAAGACGACTTTACGGAGGCTCCTCTCACGCCCTACGGGCCTGAAACGCTCGTGTCAATGATCGAGCGTTGACCCGTCCCCTCGGTATTCCCTCTCGAGCTCGTGGCCGCTTCCCACCTCCTTCGGTTCTGGCTGATCCAACATAATCTGACTGACTGCGCATTGCGTCTCCGATCACCCCGACCGGCAGGACCGGACCGTTCCTGAGAACATGCCTGTCTTCAGGATCTCGGCACTGGAGACCGTCCCTCCTCCAGGCTTTCCTCCAGGGGAATATCCGGCGCGCGCTCCAGGCGCCCGGCGAACTTCCGGATGTCCCATCCCTCTACTCCCCCGATGGCGATGTCCAGATCCCGGGCCTCTCCCGGCTCGGTTTGTCCTCGCCCAAACAGGATCAGGCACTCGGCTTCGTGGCGACGGGCAATCTCGCGAGCGGTTTCAATGTGCTGTTCGGTGACGGGCATCTTATCGGCAACCGCGATGTAGAGAGCGTCTTTTCTAAACAAACGGACCCCGCTGGAACAGACTCCGCTGAGAGCCTCCCGTTGGCTTTGGCTGATGTTTTGTAGAGCGCTACGCGCTTGGAGCATCTCGAAGGCAAAGAGGTGTCCTTATCCAGTGTGGCGCGCAAGTATTGAGACCCCTTTATACCAACTCCGCAGCCCGCGGTACAGGTCCGAAGAGGCACGAAGCGAGGGGCCTCGCAAATCCCGGACCGCATGAGCGGGATCGACTTGGGCAATAGGCACGGTGGTCACCGCACAACCACTGCCTTCTGGGTGTCGGTCACGTCCCCGGCCCGCAGCCGCAGGAAGTACACCCCGCTGCCAAAGCGCGTGCCTCCGTCCCACGTTGTCCGGTGCACCCCCGCCCGCTTCCGGCCGTCGACCAGCGTCTCGACCCGCTGCCCGAGCGCGTTGTATACCTCGATCGTGACGGGCATCGCTTCCGCCACCACGTACTCGACAGTCGTCTTCCGCGCGAACGGATTCGGGGCGTTGGCCCGCAGAGTCGTCTCGAAGCTCGAAAGCGAAATCCCCTCGTTGTGCTGGCGGGCGTAGGCCTCCGTTCCCACGATCACCTTCAGGCGCCGCGTCTCGCCGTCGTTGACATCGAGCTCCGCCCCGCGCGTGATGCGCTGTTCCCGGTCCAGGTCCAGAAGGTAGGCCCGGTGCCCGCTCGGCAGCGCTCCGGTTTCCTGCAGGCGCAGCTTCGCCGTGCGGCCCTTCCCGGGGGCCCGCAGCCGCAGGGACCAGCTCCGGCCGCCCGGGGCCGACGCGCCGGATTTGCGCTCGGCGTCGGGGCCCGACTCGTCGGCGGCGCTCGCCTGCCCGGTCACGGGCGGCTTGATGCTGTAGCTATGCGGCACCGTGGCATCGCCGACCTCCTCCAGCGCGCTGAGCTGCAGCCCCTCGGTCACCGCCGGCGGCTCGGCGTGGTCGTAGGGGCCGCGCCCGACGTTCGCGTCCGGCCAGAGGCCGAGGTGGGCCTGGGCGGTGCCGTTTTTGGTGAGGGCCTTGACCCGCAAGGTGTAGCGGTCCGAGTCGGCCTTTTGGGCGCTGCCGGCCCCGGCCGTTGCGAGCTGGGCGTCGGGACGCATTGGGCCTCCGTCTTCCGCGGCGAGGGCCTGGGAAGAGGAAGCGCCTGTGTGCCCGACCGGCGGCACCGTGAGGGTGTCCGTGCGGCCCTTGGCGTTGTAGAGGAAGTAGCCCCTCCAGGGGGTCAGCTGGGTCCGGACCGTTTGGAACCGGCCGTCGCGGTAGCCGACCGGGCCGTCGACGTTCAGCGAGTCGCCGGGGGCATTGGAGGCGGCCCGGATCGTATCCCAGGGCACCGCAAAGCCGAAGGGGGTGCCGATCTGGTTCCAACCGGTTTTTAGCGGGATCTTCTGAGCGGTATCGGCCCGTACGGTGCGGCCTGCCGACAGGGTGAAGCCCTCGCCCCGCTTGGTCGTGAGCCAGAAGCCGTCGCCGGGGCGGAGGCTGTCGAGGGCGGGGAAGCCGTTGTAGGTGGCGTCCGCGGCGTTCCAGCGTTCCAGGCGCCAGAGGCGTCGGTTGTAGGGGCCGTAGTCGGCCCGGAGGGCGGCCTTGATGCCGGAATTGGGACGGGCGGGGACCGACACCATTCGGTAGCGTTCTTGCGGGAAGAGGGCCTGCTGGGTCGTGTCCGGGGGGGACAGCGCCTCGAAGGAGACCGGCAGGTGGGCCGGGTGGCCCGTCGCGACGGTTGTCCCCCCCGCTGGGACCGTCAGGGTTTTCTCCCCCCACGACAGCGTCACACAGTAGTCGACTCCGCGAGAGGTAACGACGTCCTTCGGAATTGACGCCCGAAGCGAGTTGCTGTTGACGACGGTCAGGGCCGTATCCCGATACGTGTTGGTTCCGCTCTTCCGGAACGAGAGGCGCCGCGTGGCCTCCGGACCACTGAGGTTGAAGCCGCCCTCAGTTGTAAGGACCACCTCGACCGGCTGATTAAGGACAGCTCGGTCGACCTGCACGTCAATTGAGATCCCCCGCATGGTGGCGGTCAAGCCGTTTCCCTGTCCGCTGACCCCCCCATTGTTGCCGGCCGGATCCCGGGCGACGTCAACAACTGCTTCGTACTTTCCCGGGCCATCGTCATAGGTCTGGTTGGTTGTGAGTGCATACTCGTATGCTCCTGCCTCGTTGACCTCGTCGAAGGCGGTGCGGTCGAAACGGTAGACCCCATCCGTATTCGGGCCATCGACGGTTGCCTGAATGGCCTCGCTCCCGGTGCCGAGCGGCTCGTTCGACGTAAAGCGGAGAACCATCTTCTCGCCGTTGTCGATTCGGACGGCGCCGCCGGTGGAGGTGTGGGTGCCGAGGGCAACGTCCGAAATGAGCGGTGCAGTCCGGTCGATTGTGTACGTCTGGTCGGTCGACGGCTCGCTGGACTGCAGGGGATTCCCCGATGAATCCTGCGCCATGCTGGGGGTCACGTCCAGTCCGACGGTTCCCTCCCCCGTGATGTTGGTTACCGTTACCGTCGTGTCCGGGGCCGACACACGGACCGCATTGATCGATGCGTTCTCCTCCGGGCTGGTCACCGAAAATTCCGCGGCGCTCAGGTTCTCAATTTGCTCGGAGAAGGCGACCGTGAAGGTGGCGCTCGTACTATTGGTCGATTTGCCCGAGGGCGACGAGCGGGTAATTGCCGTCACCTCAGGGGGAGCGAACCCGTGGTTGTCGCTTAGGTCGATCTCCTCTCCGTCGGGCCCGTCGGCGTTGCCGGCCAAGTTGCGGGCCTCCTCGACGGTTGCGGTGTAGGTGCCCTCCCCGTCGTCGTAGGGTTGCTCCGTGTCAAGCGTATAGGTGTAGTTGCTCCCCTCCTTGCTTTCGGTAAAGTCCCCTCGGGTGAAGCGGTAGGCGTCCGGAGTGCTCGGCCCGTCCACCGTCACCGTCAGCGCGGAAAGGGGCTTGTCCGAATCGAGGATAATCGCCAGATTGTTCGAGCCGTCGTTGGTGAGGCGCACCCCCGAGATCGTCGGCGCGGTCAGGGCCGTCACATCGAACGTCGCCGACGCCGTGCTGTCCAGCCCGTCGGCGGCGGCATGCAGCGTGTACCCGTTGGCCGACGCATCGATTGAGAGGTCCCCAAACGTCGCAATCCCGTCGGACGCGCTCTGCGTGAGCGTTCCGCTCAGGGAGGCCGTTCCCTCGGTTGGATCCGTGCCCAGGGAGACGCTGACGTCGTTGGTTGCCCCCGGTACTAGGTTGCCGTACGTGTCCTTGATGTGCACCTCCACCGGCGGGGCGATCACGGCGCCCGGCTCTACAGGCGTCGGCTGCTGCCCGTAGGCCAGCGCTTCGGCCGCCGCCGGCTCTACGGTGATCGAGGTCGTGGCGGTCGCGTCGGAGAGTACCCCGTTGTCCAGATTCTGCGCCTCGGCGGTGATGGTTTGCTCAGACGCCTCGGTGTTTTTGTAGGTGAAGGTCGTGCTCTCCGGCGCGGCACGCGACACCGGGTTCGTGCTAAACGTGGCCGTTTCCCCCGATGTGCTCGACAGAACAAAGTCTGCTTGGAACGTGATCGGTGCCGGGTTGCCGAACGCATCCTGCACCTCCAGGGTGAAGTTCTCGCTGACCTGTCCGGCCGTCACCGTTGAGGGGCCGGTCAGCGCAAGCTGATCCGGGGCGGCGGGACCCACCAAGAAGGTTGTCGATCGGGCCTCGGCGATCCCGTCGTTCGTCTCAATCGCAAACGTTAGCCTGTATGTGACGCCGGCCGTCTCAATGAGCAGATCGTCGAAGCGAGCACTCCCACTGGCGTTGGTGGTTACGGTGGTCGTTCCCCCGTCGAACGTGTACCCGCCGGTCTCCCTCACCGTCACTTCCACCCCCGGAACCGGGGTGCCGTTTGCGTCGGTCACCGTGGCCGCCGGCGGGCCGTCGATGGGCTGGCCGGCGATCGTGAGGAACGGCTGGGTGGTCACCGCCACCGACTGGGCCTCGCCCGAGAAGATCACCGTCGGCGTGTCGTCCAGCACCATTCCGCCGGCCGTCACCTGAACGGTCACGTCCTCCGGCGTCGTGTTGGTGAGATCCGTTTCATAGACGCCGTTGCCCCTCTCCGTGATCGGCGTCGCAGAGGCGTTGCTCAGTCCACTCAGGGTGATGTACTGGCCGGAGAGGCCGCTGACCGGGTTGCCCTCCGCGTCCCGCAACTCGATCGTCAACGTGGCGGTCGCGCTTCCATCCGCGTTCACCGTCGTCGGTTGTGCCGTCACCGACGACGAACTCGCCGACACGGCTGGAATGTTGGGATAAAGAGCAACCGCCGTGGTGTCTCCATAGGTCGTCCCGACGGGATCCAGGGTGTTGTCCCCATCCAGGTCCGTCGCCACAATGTCCTGCGTCTGATTTGCCCTCGCTGCGAAGGCCCTGCTGGCCGGAAACGACCCGGTTCCATCATTGATGAAGGTGTGGAAGGAGCTGTCTGCCGCCGCGAGCAGGTCTGGATTCTGATCGCCCGTCACGTCTGCCACGTGAACGGCACTGGGCCCCCCACTGGTTGAGAGCGTGCTGCCTGCGGTCGCCAAATCCCCAGCCCCGTTATCGAGAACCACATTTACGGACTCCCTCCCCTCCGTTGCGATCACGGCGTCGAGGAGGCCGTTCCCATCGAGGTCCGCCAGGTCTACGTCAACCGGATCGGCGGGCGACGAGCCCCCCACCCTGCCGCCGGAGGCGAAGGTGCCATCCCCTTGATTCTGAACCCATACCACCTCGTCGGACGACACGTCCGAAAAGACCACGTCCGGCGTTCCGTTTTGGGCAATGTCTCCAACCGCCACGGCTCGTGGATCCGCCAACCCGTCAGAAATTATGTTGGGCGTAAACCCTCCGTCCCCATCATTTTCGTACCAGTACACCGTGCCTGCCCGTCCACTGGCAGCGACAATGTCGGCATCACCATCCCCTTCGAGGTCGGCAACCGCAATCGAGTTCGGGACGTCGATATCGGCAACGTCCTGGCGGGTTCCGAACGTGCCCTCGCCGGTATTCGCGTACCAGCTGATTTCGTCGTCGCTGTTGGTACCGCCGTCACTCCCTTTTCCCGCCGCCACCACAATGTCGAGTCCATTCTGCCCGTCGAGGTCCGCCAGAATCACGTCGCGGGCGTCGTTCACCTCGGTTCCAACGACAGTCCCGCTCGTAAAGCGGCCGTCCCCCTCGTTCATGTAGCGCGTCACCGTGCCGGCCTGGGCGGTTCCCACCACGAGGTCTCGATCCCCATCTCCATCCAGGTCCCCGACCGCCACGGCCTGGGGCCCGTTTTTCTTCATAGACACGGTTTGCGCAAGCGGAAATTCGGCCGGTCCCGTCGCGGCGGTTGCCGTAAGCTCGTAGGTGTAGGCCGTGCCGAGGGGGACGCCGCGCGTATCTTCGATGCCGCCCCGAAGCGTCACCGTCACGGTCTCGCCCGGCGCGAAGGCGCCGTTCGGGGTGTAGGTGACCGTGCGGGTGCCATTGGCACGGGCCACGCCCCCGATGATTCCACTCTGACTGCCCCGCACCACAATGCTGTCGGCAAGGCCGGGTTGGGAGGGAATCGGCTCGCTGAAGGTGATGTCGAGCGCCTCGGTCCGGTCGACGGGGCCGTTTTGGGCAGGCGCGGTCGACGTGACGTCAAGGACCTGTTCGGAGCGAAGGACGGCCGGAAAGTCGGACTGGTCCCCGGGACGGGCTACGTACACGGTCCGATCGGCGGCCAGGGCCAGTCCTTGTACCGGAGGGGCGCCTGCACCGCCTACGGACTGCCTCCACTCCACGGTGCCCTCCTGCCCGATGCGTACAATCTGCCCCGGCGCATTGGCGGTAGGAGACACTGCCACGTACACGGCTCCGTTTTCGTCGATCGCCGGGGGGACCGACACGGCCCCGGAGAGGGAGGCGGTCCACTTCTCCGATCCATCGTCGTTGTGGGCATGCACGGTTGTACTGGACGATGTCCGGGTCGCAACGTGGACCGCTCCGTCGGGGCCGATTGTGGGCGGCGTTGCCGGTTTGGAAAAGGATTGGCTCCAGTTCGTAGATCCCTCCGTCGTAAGGGCGTAGAGCGTGGACTGGCCTTCCCCCCCCTCGTTCACCAGATAGATCGTCCCATCCTCTGCGAGGGCCGGGGTCGAAAACGCATTGGGGATATCCGGGTCGAACAATACATTCGTCGTCGTTCCGTCGAACGACACCGTACGCAGAACGCCGTCGCGCCCCGCGGTGAGAATGGGGCCGTCATCCGTCGGGACGGGGGCAGCGGGGGTGGTGATCGCTGTGGCATTTCCAACGGAGACGCTCCACGCCGAAGTCGGAGCCTGCGGGTCGGAATAGTCCACTGCCACAAGCCGGTTCTCCCGACCAAAGGAGCCGCTCCCGACCAGGATGTATGCCCGTTCATCCTCGGGGGCGACCGACGGGGGGGATAGGACGTTGGTGGGAAGCGCCGACAGGTTCAGTGGGACCGCTCCTCCGGGGTTGAGATCGAGATCGAAGATTTCCAGCCGGGCTGATCCCTCTGTGCCCATGGTTGCGACGAATACGTAGCGATCCGTAATGACGGGCTGTGCGACGGGACGGCCGCTCAACGTTCCCTTGTTACGCTGTGCCCCGGTGTCCGCGCTGAACTCGAAGATCGACTTTTCCCCGTTGTCGGCGTTGAAGCGGGCATAGAAGAGGTTCCCCTCTGGGCCGATGGCAGGGGGTGCCGCCGCGGTGGCGTCCACCCCTGCCTTGCCCAGCGCTTCCCAGTCCCCGGTCGAGGCGCTGTTGGGGGCCTGCGCGGTGCGCTGGAGGTTCTGGCTGGCGGTGGGCCAGGGCTGCTGGGCCTGACTCGTGGGGAGCCCAATCAGTCCACTGCCCATCAGGAGAATTCCCATCAGGGCCACCAGCCCCCGGAAGAGGGCCCATCCCTGCGTGCGGTACGCGTCGAGTGGTATGGCGGGATCAGACTGCATGGCGGCGTCGACATTGGTTGTGGGTGGGGCATCCGCAGGGAACGGCCTGGTCCCAGGGGCGCGTGATCGGGATCCGGCCGGGGGGCTGGCCGGTCACCAGGCGTTGGGATCGCTACCGCCGTCCTCGCGGCCCCCGTCCCATTGTCGGGCCGCGTCGTTTCCGATTCTCTCTCGCCGCTCGGCACCTCCAGGGGGCGCCGCCCCGACGATTTCGGGCGTCCGGGGAGGGCGTCGTGCTGCTGAACTGGGTGGGGAGCGCGGGGGCAAATGAATGCCCGGTGGGGCCACGGGGGGCACATACGGGGAATACGTCCCCCGTACGGGAAGAGACCGCCTGATCTACGCGGATGGTAACAGGTTCTTCTAATCTAACTTAACACGTCAGTAGAAAAAAATAAAATGTGCCCCACACGGTTCCGTTCGCGATCGGTCGCAGTTTCTGCCTCCTCCCCGGCCTCGATGCGACTGGGGGCGTTTGACTATCGATCCGTCGGAGCGTGCGCCACGACGGGCTGCGAGCGAGAGGGGCGGTGCGCATCCATGCCGGTTCGTGATACCAGCTCCGCCGTGGCGCTCCGCTAGAAGGGGGCAAAGCTGCTCTGTTCCCAGGGGGTGGACAGACCACCGCGCAGGTGCTTCTGGCCGAGCTGCCGGAGTTGGGCGAGGCCAACCGGGAGGAGATCGCGAAGCGGGTGGGCGTGGCACCTCTCATACCAACTCCGCAGCCGAACTCGTTCGAGTCCCACCAGTGGGACAGCCGAACTCGTTAGGCAGCTCCGTTGGGGGGTGTGAGTGCAGTCTCCCGACTGCCGTCGGGATTGCCTTTGTCGGGGTATGTGCGTGAGGCCCATATGCTTGCGGCCCTACCGACACATCTGAAATCCCGAACTTTGTAAACGGATTTGGTATCAACGCCGATAGCGGTCAGCGCCGCGGGCAGTGCACAACTTGGGGAGGACGCGCATCGGTGCGAAGTGCCCTTTACATGGCCATGCTCGCGGCCCCCCGCCACAACTGGCGCCTCCGAGACTTCTACCAGCGGCTGCTCGATCGAGGCAAAGCGAAGAAGAAGGCCGTCGTGGCCTGCATGCGCAAGCTGCTCGTAATCTTGAACACGATGGTCAAGAACGGGACGCCCTGGAATCCGGACCTACACTCCGCGTCCGCTTGACAATCAACACCGTTGCTCGTGAGGCGGAGGGGAGTATGGGAGCAATGTCCCGACCACTGTCGAGATGGGGGGCAATGTCCCGACGAATCGGAACGCGTTCCGAATCGGGGTATGTGAGCGGCGCACTTGCGTTGACGTGCTAGCGCGCCTGGCCCATATGCTTGTGTCCATACCGACACGCCTGCAGCCCCGAACTGTATAAGCGATTTGGTATCAAAGGTCCGATTGGAAGCAAGGCAACGCCCAGGCTTGACAAACTGCGCGCTTTCTTTCAATACCTCAAAGGTCCGATTGGAAGTGACGGAGATCCCCATGAAGGCGCGTCCGGATCTACCTTTCAATACCTCAAAGGTCCGATTGGAAGCCGAAACCCACGCTTTTCGCCGTCAACTGAACCAGCTTTCAATACCTCAAAGGTCCGATTGGAAGTGGGAAGCAGCCGCGATCTGCGACGCGGACTATACTTTCAATACCTCAAAGGTCCGATTGGAAGGGCACAGCGTCTCCCGGATCTTGGTCATCTCCTCGACTTTCAATACCTCAAAGGTCCGATTGGAAGGGGCGTCTACTACGAGGAAGGGTGGGCTTTCCAGGGCTTTCAATACCTCAAAGGTCCGATTGGAAGGAGCCCGTTGGTCCGGGCGAAACGCCGGGAGCACCCTTTCAATACCTCAAAGGTCCGATTGGAAGGCCTCCGACCTCGCTGCCGAGATGTACGGCGTCGTCTTTCAATACCTCAAAGGTCCGATTGGAAGGAGGCGATGCAGCTTATGGGGCACCACGAGAGCCCTTTCAATACCTCAAAGGTCCGATTGGAAGGTTGAAGTCCGCCTCCTGATTCAGATGGCGACTTCCTTTCAATACCTCAAAGGTCCGATTGGAAGTGGTGGATCCCAGGAAATGCTCTGCGTTGCCCGCCCTTTCAATACCTCAAAGGTCCGATTGGAAGAGGCGTGGTCGTGGGCGCCGGATCCCTCTTTTTTTCTTTCAATACCTCAAAGGTCCGATTGGAAGCCTACCTCAATGTGTCAAAAATCGGCCGCGAGCGCAAATGCAGGCGGGTGCCGGAGGGGGACAGGCGGTGTGTTCGTCGTCGGCCGTCGGTGATGCAAAACCCCTGGGAGGGTGACGAGATTACGTACGTCACTGGGAGGCAATGGGCTGGTCGATTGGGTGTTGTTTCGTCGCCGTGTCGAGACGGGGCGCTCGCCGGAAGAATCGGGAGGGTGACGATCCGGGGACTCTCAATTGCCTGTGTGCTTACAGCATTCGCCCGGTCGTTCCTCGCTCTTTTCCGAGCGTTTCCCGGTCGCAAAACTTCTGGGCCTGCAGGTTCCAGAAGATCACCGAGTCGGTCTCGGGGTCCATCAGGGCTTCGGCCTCGGCCTTGAGCTCCGCGTACTGCGCTTCGGTGAGCTCGCCCTCGAAGACCGAGTTCTGGACCCAGGTCAGATAGCGCCGGAAAATCTTCAGCATCTTTCCCACCCGGCTCTCATCAACGTCGTAGGCAGCAACAAAGTACATTTTGGATTTCGGATTCTGGATTTTGGATTTCGGATTCTGGGCTTTGGATTTTGGATTTGACGTTGGGTCGGAGATCGGGATTTGTGCTTTCGGATGTGGGATTAGGGGAGCAGGACGGGGAGATCGGGGTCTGGATTCAACGGATGGAGGAAACACAATCCGTTATCTGAATGGGGGGCGACGTGTCTACGTTCACACATCGTGTTCCTCCGTTCCGAATTGACACTGCCCGATGACCGAAGATGAGTTCAAGCGTCGCACAAAAAAGTATGGCCTGCAGATCATCCGCCTCGTGAACACGCTTCCAAACGAGCAGTCCGCTTCTACAATCGGACGACAATTGCTTCGTGCCGGTACCTCCGTCGGTGCAAACTACCGCGCTGCCTGCCGGGGACAGTCTACAGCGGAAACGCTCGCCAAGCTGTCTATTGTCGAAGAAGAGGCCGATGAATCCCTGTACTGGCTCGAATTGCTTTCCGAAGCAGACCTCGTCCCCCCCAACCGCCTCTCCCCTCTCATGGACGAAGGCGACCAGATCGTCGCTATGACGGTGGCCTCGATCAAGACGCTACGCGAGAACCAATAACCTCCCCAATCCCCAATCCCAATCCCCAATCCCAACTCCCCAATCCCTAATCCCCAATCCAAAATCGATTCACCACCACATCTCGAAGCCCTCGTAGGGGTCGGCCTCCGGATCGCAGAGGTGCCGCAC
>CAYOWD010000130.1:0-11936 GCA_964407535.1 uncultured Salinivenus sp.
CCAAGCTCGATGGAACGGCCAAGGGCGGCGTCGTCATCGGGGTCTCGCACCAGTTCCAGGTGCCGGTCAAGTACATTGGAGTAGGGGAAGAAATCGACGACCTGCAGGTGTTTGACAGCAAGGGCTTCGTGGAGGGGCTGTTCAAGGGCGTGGAGGCGTGAGAAGGGGGAACGTTGGAAAGTTTGAAGGTTCGAAAGTTAGAAGGTGCGAAAATTGGAGGGGAAAAGTAGTGCGGCGTTAACCGTCAATATGCAAGCAACTGAGAGGGAAATGGAGATTGCGAGAGTGAATGCGATCTCACGAAATACGCGCCCTGACTGAAAGGAAGAAGTACTCCCGGGGTGCATTACGCAATACGAACCGTTTTTGACCAGCAAGAGGGAACGGGTTTACTTCCCCCGTCCGCACAAAGAACGGGTTTACTTCCCCCGTCCGCACAAAGAATTAGTGTTGACACTGCAGTAGAAGGTTGGAAAGAGTTGAGAGGAGACCGGAAATAGAATCCGCAATTCGATACTCGAAAATCGACACTCGAAAACCAACACTGCCGATGAGAGTTCTTTTTATGGGCACGCCGGAATTTGCCGTGCCGTCGTTGACGAAACTCGTTGAGGCTGGATATCCGCCGGTGGCAATTGCGACCGGCCCCGATCGGCCCCGCGGGCGAGGGCAGGAGGTCTCGCCCACACCGGTCAAGAAGGCCGCTCAGGAGGCCGGCATCGATCGCATCCTCCAGCCGGAGGACGTGACGGACGATGCCTTTGCTGATGCGGTGGCGGACCTGGAGCCGGACGTGATCGCGGTCGTGGCCTACAAGATTTTGCCGCCCAAGGTCTTTACGGCGGCCACAGAGGGGGCCTTCAATCTGCACGGGTCGCTGTTGCCCAAGTACCGGGGCGCTGCGCCCATCAATTATGCCATTATGGAGGGGGAGACGGAAACAGGGGTCACGACGTTCTTTCTGGAGCCGTCCGTCGACACCGGCGACATCATTCTGCAGGAGCGCATGTCCATCGGCCCCGATGAGACCGCCGGGTCGGTGCATGATCGGATGAAGGAGCTCGGCGGCGAGGTGGTGGTGGAAACGGTGCGACAGATTGAGAACGGCACGGTCGATCCAACCCCGCAGGACGACAGCCAGGCCACCCCGGCTCCCAAGATTCACGATGAGGACTGCGAGATTCCGTGGACGGCCTCGGCCGTCGACGTCCACAACCATATCCGGGGGCTGTCGCCGTACCCCGGGGCCTGGACCATGCACGATGACACGCGCCTCAAGGTGTACGAGAGTCGTCGGGCTGAGGGCGACGGGCCGCCGGGGACGGTAATCGAGGCCGGGGATCGCCTGCGGGTGGCTTGCGGGGAGGAGGCGGTCGACATTTTAAACATTCAGCAACCGGGGCGGCAGCGGCTTGATGCCCACGACTTCCTGAATGGGTATGATCTTACGGAAGGGGAGCGGTTGGCGTCTGCGTAACGGCGATGGGACAGGGGAAACGACAATCGTGCCTCCTCTCCCTCCTCCTCGGCGGCGTGCGTGCTCGTCCGTCTGATACCGAATCCGGCTAAAGAATTCGGGTTTGTAGGTATGTGGGGGTGAAGGTATGTACTTGAGGCCCATTCGTTCGTGCTTGCGTCGACATTTCTGCAACCCCGACCTTTTCAGCTGGATTTGGGATTGCTTGCAGACATACACACTTTCATCCCCCAACGAAGCCTGCGGAGTTGGGATGAGCGCTCCCCGGCCCTGTTGCAGAACGTCGGGCTGCGGTCAGTCCAGGACAAGGGGCGCCTGAATGGGGGGGGCTGGATGGGGGCGCGTGCGGCCTGCACGGATCCATTCTGCACGTTTTCCGGACGAACGAGCCGCCTAAGCGCGCCCTGTCCGGCTCCACGTGACAGGCAGATCAGAGCGGAGAGATCGTGAAATGAGGGAAGGCTTTTCCGTTCTACTCACTGCTTCACACGCACATTTTGTTTTGCACGTCTATGTCGTCCGATGTCCCGTTCGATCCCGATCATTTTCCGCCGTGTTGGATTGAGGAGGCGTTTGTAGCGGAGCCGAACGACCTGAAGGAGGCAGAGGCCCTCGGTCCGGAAGCTCTGCAACAGGAGGCGGAGGCGTTGCTCCTTGATCGGATGGGAACGAGCGAGTCGTCCGTTGGGACGGCATATGCCAGCGGGACGGTGGGGGTGCAGGCCGACCAGACCCACTATTCCGACGGATTTGGACTGTTTCTGCCGCTTCAGCAGGGAGTGGCGGTGGCGGCCCGACCGGCAGCGGCGTCCCGGGTAGTCTTTGCGGGCGGAGACGACGTGTGGACGGACGAGAGGTCGCCGCCCGCCTGGGTGGTGGCGGTGCAACGCATCGTTCAAGAGCTGATTGCGGATCAGCCGGTGGAGGTGGCGGTTGTGAGCACGGTGCCGGGACGATGTCGAGACGGATACCTTGCGGCGCTCGCTGTGGCGGTGATGCGAGGGGTGCGGGCGCTGGACGTGTCGCCAATGGTGGATCTCGACAGTGTGACGTCCCTTCGGGACGATTTGGTGCCACTGCTTGCCGGGGAGATCGGCACAGCCTTCAACCAGCCCTACAGCATTGGATATCTACTGGCGACGTTTGCGGGGGCGGAGCCGGCGTTTACGCTCGTCGATACCGCCACGCACGAGCACCTGCCTGTGGACACGGACGCGCGTACGGCGCTGAGCTGGGCAGTGCTGGATCCGGGGGGCGAGAAGCCGCGGTCCGCTGCGTTTCATCGGCGACGACAGACGCAGGCAGACGACGCCCTGCAGCAGCTGCGGGCCGGTGGGTACGAGGGCCTCGATTCCTTCCGAGACCTTGAGCATAAAGACCTGGAAGATGCCACCGCGATGCTGCCGGAGACCCTGGGCCCCGTGGCGCGTCATCTCGTGACGGAAAACCGACGCGTGCAGAAGCACGTGGCGGCCATGCGTCGTGCCGACTGGCAGATGGTTGGGGCCCTTATGCTGATGTCGCATGCATCGCAGCGCGACGACTGGGACAGTACGCCGGAGATCGTGGAAATGATCGTGGACGAGGCCGAAACCCAGATGCACGACGGACTCTACGGAGCCTGCATGACGGGTCGATCTGGGGCGGTGCTCGTGGTCGGGCGACCGCGCACGTTCGCAACGCGACTGCGTCATCTTACAGAGGCTGTCGAATCGCACCTCGGACGGTCGCCTCGCATTCTGGCCCCGTGAGGCGTGGCGGGGACGTCAATCGGACGTCACGGCATGCCGGCGAGGCGTGGATGGTCGCTCCGACCCGGCTCGACGCGATTGCGAACCGGTCCGCCGCCGGAAAGGCAGATGGGTGAGAGGCAAAACCACCGTACCGATCTGCATTTAGAGATCGTTGGTGGTCGTAGATGGGCGTGACCTCGAAGCTGCATGTGGTCCCTATCTCCGAAAGGGAGTAGCGCGGACCGATTTTCCCGGGCACAGAAGGAAGTCCAGTCTGAGATCAACCACAATTGTTTGGGTCCGTTAGGCATCGTTGCATCGCCGCCGGGCCTCCCCCCATCAGCTTTTCTTCTCGTTATGCCTGAACGAGACCTGTCGGTCCTCGAAGATCGCATTGCCACCGAGAGCGCATTCGTGGACGACCTATTGGAAGAGATGAATCGGGTCGTTGTCGGTCAGCATTACATGATCACACGGATACTCGTTGGCCTGCTGGCCGACGGCCACGTGCTGTTGGAAGGCGTGCCGGGGTTGGCCAAAACGCTCACGGTGAGCGTGCTCTCCGAGGCCATCGGGACGGACTTCCAGCGGATTCAATTCACGCCGGACTTGCTGCCGGCCGACCTGCTCGGGACGCTTGTATACAACCAGAAGAACGGCACCTTTTCCATCAAGAAGGGACCGATTTTTACCAACATCATCCTTGCCGACGAGATTAACCGCTCGCCGGCGAAGGTGCAGAGTGCCCTGCTGGAGAGCATGCAGGAGCGACAGGTCACGATTGGGGAAGAGACCTTTACGCTTGACGATCCGTTCCTCGTGCTCGCCACGCAAAACCCAATTGAGCAGGAAGGCACCTATCCGTTGCCGGAAGCGCAGGTGGATCGTTTTATGCTCAAGATCGGGGTGGACTATCCCACCCGGGACGAAGAACTAGAGATTATGCGCCGGATGGCCCGGACCGATGAACGCGCCGACATCCAGTCGGTGGCCACGCCCGATCAAATTATGCGGGCGCGAGATGTGATCAACGACCTGTACATCGACGAACGCGTAGAGCAGTACATCGTCGACCTCGTATTGGCGTCTCGCTACCCGACTGAGCACGGGCTTGAGGACATCGGGCCCCTCGTGGAATACGGAGCGTCTCCGCGGGGCAGCATTAACCTCAACCTGGCGGCGCGGGCGCATGCCTTTCTCCAGCATCGGGCCTACGTAACCCCGGAGGATGTGCGCGCCGTGGCCCTGGACGTGCTTCGGCATCGCATCGTTGTCACCTACGAGGCCGAGGCAGAACAGGTCACCTCCGCCGACATTGTGGAGCGCATTTTGGACACCGTGGAAGTTCCGTAGAGGAGGCCGCCTCGTTGCCGGGCTCCGGCGCGGCCCCGTCGTAGCATCCAGTCATTTGATTTCGGCAGTCCATGCGACGCCCCCAGACGTTTCAGAAGGAGTCGATCACCGTGGCCTTTATGGCGCGCCAGCTGCGGGAGACCGTGGGGGTGGACATTGAACTCGTAACCCCATCGGTTGCCGTCGACGAGCGAACGGTCACGGAGAGCACTCTGCACCGCCCGGGCTTGGCCCTCTCCGGGTACGTGGATCTGTTCACCCATCAGCGCATCCAGGTGCTTGGCAACACCGAGAATCAGTACCTCGACCACCTCGATGAGACGGACCGTCGAGAGGCCTTCGAGAATCTCATTCAGTTTCCCGTCCCGTGTGTGGTGGTCACCGACGGCAATCAACTTGATGACGGGCTGGTTGGAATGGCGAGCGAACGCGACGTTCCGGTATATCGGACGACGGCCCCGACGGTGCAGTTTATGTCGCGGATCCGCGGTTTCCTCGCCGACCAGTTTGCTCCGCAGCAGGCAGTTCATGGATCGCTGGTAGACGTGTACGGCATTGGGCTACTCCTCATTGGCAAGTCGGGCATCGGCAAAAGCGAAGTGGCCCTCGACTTGGTGGAACGAGGCCACCGGCTTGTGGCCGACGACGTGGTCATTGCCACGAAACGGGAGGAATCCATTCTCATGGGCAGCGGTACCGAACTCGTGCAGCACTTCATGGAGGTGCGGGGACTGGGGCTCGTCGACATCCGGTCCATGTTCGGCATCCGCGCCATCCGGTTTCAAAAGCGTATTGAGATCGTGGTAAACATGCAGCTCTGGGATGACGACGAAGAGTACACCCGCATCAATATGGTGGAGGACACCCACGAGCTGCTCGACGTCGACCTTCCGATGGTGAAGGTGCCCATTACACCGGGAAAAAATATCACCGTCATCTGTGAGGTGATCGCCATGAATTATCTCCTGCGGCATTACGGATATGATCCGGCAGAGGTCTTCACGGAACGCCTGCGCCAGCGACTGCAGCAAGAAGGGGAGCCTGCTCCCCAACGGAATATTGAATATTTTGAACGCGACTATGAGTAGTTACTTCCCCTTTGAAAGCGAAGGGACGGGGGAGGGAAGTCGATCCAGTCGGAAATAATCACACACATTTGTGAACCAAGTACCTTGAGGGACAGGCGATTACAACTATTCTGAAGGTATAAAGACGAATTTTCTGTTGAATACATCGGGGGTAGGTCCGGAACGTTGGTCCGAGAATTGCAGAATTGCATGCAAACGAAGGGATTGCTATCAAATCGATGGGAATACAGCAGGAACAGAGGCGGCTCGTCGCCGAATGAAATTTCCACCCAAAGGGGGAATGGTTGAAATGTCCCCCTCTGAAATATACATTGGGAGTCGGCTGTGGGCACATGGGCACTTACTCCCAGGTACTGGCTTCGTCTCGACGCATCCGTTGCTTTCGGATGAGCACATGCAGGTCTATGAGCCGTTCGTTGGAAGAGTAGGCCCCAAGCCGAATTGACGGCTACTGGAATCGCTTTCGAGCACATGGGTGGGGCAATCCGCATTTGGGGATTTCCTTCGGCCAGACGTCTATTCCTCAAACTGTTCTGATCTTCCACCGAATCTGAATGCCTGACTCAATGAATCGGGATCAGAAATATTATTACGATCCGGAGAGCTGCACCTTCGTTGAGGTTGAGCGAACGTGGAAGGATCATATTGCCCATTATGGTCGCATCTTGGGACTTGCTGTGATTCTAGCGGGACTTGCGGTGTGGGCACTCGATGTCTACTGGATTACGACGCCGGAGGAGCAGTCCCTGAAGGTGGAGAATCAGGCGCTTGAGCAGCAGCTGAACCGTGCGAACGGGCAGATGAGCACGCTCGCCGCGCAGCTCGACACGTTGGCCAAGAAGGACCGCAAGCTCTATCGACGCTTCTTCCAGCTGGAGCCGATCTCGGACGACGTGCGCGAGGTTGGGGTGGGAGGCTCCGATCCCTATAAGGAGTTTGACGAGATGGAAAAAGATGCGTCGTCGCTCCTCAAAAAGACGGCCAAGAAGCTCGATAAGCTTGAGCGACAGGTCAGCTTGCAGGGATCGAGCTACGAGGAGCTGAAGGAAGTGGCCGAGAAGCGAAGCAAGCGCTTGGTGCAGTTGCCCGCGATTCGGCCGGCCAATGGCCCCATTGTCTCGGGCTACGGCATGCGTCGCCATCCTGTCCTGAAGGTTCGAAAAATGCATGCCGGGGTTGATTTTCTGATCCGACCCGGTACGCCTGTCATGTCAACCGGGAACGGAGAAGTGCGTCGTGCCACCCGGAGCCCCGCGTACGGCAATTTTGTGGAGATCCGGCATCCGGAGGCGGGCTACTTTACCCGCTATGCCCACCTGTCCGAAATTCCCGACAACATCCAGCCTGGAGTGGAGGTGGAACGGGGCGACACCATCGGGTACAGTGGAAATACGGGCCGTTCCACAGGCCCCCACCTCCATTATGAGGTGCACGACCAGTCCGGACAGACGCTGGATCCGATGCGGTTCTTTGTGCCTGACATGTCGCCCGAGCAATATCACGAGCTCGAACAGCGGACCGAGGCGTACCAGGACCAGCCCGTTGGTATGCCGTCTGCCGACGTCGAAAGTGGAACGGCAGCTCGGTAGCGGGCATCGGATGAGAACGCTGGAAATGTCGACGCGGGCCGGAACCGGTCGCCGTTTTCTGAGTGCGTCCTAGTCCATTGGTTCGGCGGTCGAAGTTCCTATGAGCCGCGCTCATTTCCCGCGCAGAAGAGGTCTGAGGGGGCTTGGGAGACGGCCTTCTATGCGTTGTCTTCGGGAAAAGAACGTGGACAGAGGAAAATCGGCCGTGTCGTTTAGTCTTGGTCCCGAGTTGTGGCAGCAACGCTTCCATCGGACGTATCGTCGTTCGTCGTTTCTGCGTGCTTCCGATTGTGCGTTGTGACGGTCGTCGTCTTAGGGGGATTGGGACGTGCTCCCGTTTGCGCGCAGCCTGAATCGGGCGGAGACCGGCTGCAAGGAGGCACCGAGGCTGCTGCGGATTCGAGCCGTCCGGTCGTGCGGCGCGTGAAGATTCAGGGCAACGAGCATTTTTCGGGGGGCACGCTGAAGAAGCAGCTTCGGACGAGTGCAAACCGGCGTGTTTTGAGCATTCCCGGGTTCACGTGGTGGCGCTGGATTTATCAGCTGGGGAGCGCCGACTGGATGTGGGAGCGGGTCGGACAGGCCCTGCGCAAGGGGGGCGAGCGGCCTGCGTATCTCGACTCGTCGACGGTTCGGGGCGACGTCGAGCGGCTCGGCCTGTTTTATCAGCAGGAGGGATTTCGCGACGCCGACGTGTCCTCCTCCGTTCGGGTCAACGAACGAGGCACTCGGGCGACCGTAACGTTTCGGGTTGAGCCGGGCCCGCCGACCTATCTGCGGCGCGTGTCGTACGAGGGGCTCGATGAGTTGACGCTCGACCAGCAGCGTGCACTCGCAGAAGAAACGGTTCTGAAGGCCGACCGGCGCACTGCGGATCCGCCCCTCTCATTTCGGGTCAAGAACCAACATTTCCAGCGGCCTCTTCTCCTTGAAGAGCGCCGGCGCGTGCTCTCCTTTTTGCAGAATGAGGGCTATGCTGCTGTCAGTCGCGATTCGGTACGGGCGCTCGTGTATGAGAATCGGGCGCCTCCCGGTTCGCTGGACGTGACGTTTCGCGTACAACCGGGGCCGAAATACCGATTTGGAGACGTACGCTTTCAGATCCGCGGTCCGGAATCGGCGTCGCCCCGTCGTGATACGCTGGACGTTCCGATTGACGAGACCGGCCGGGGCATTCTCGCTGTGACGAGCACAATTGAGGACGAAAAGCGACTGGGAACGCGGCTTCTGGCCCGCTCGCTACAGTTCGTTCCGGGGACGACCTATCGGCGATCCCGTGTGTTGAGCACGAAACAGCGACTGGAGGGGGCAGGCGTCTTCACGCTTACAAGCTTGACGCCGCAGTTCGACAAGGTGACCGAGGCCGATTCGAGTCTGTATCTTCCTCTTCTCGTTGAGGGACGGACCCGGCAGCGCCATCGCCTCCGAATGGAAGCGTTCGGGCTCCAGCGCGTCGGGGTGAATTTCGGATCGAGCGAGTTTGGGGTTGGCCTCGGGGGCGTGTACGAGAACGTCAATGCGCTGGGCAACGGAGAGACGTTCCAGTTACGGATGTCGGGATCCGTCGCCACGAGCCTCGATTCGACGCTTATTACCTCCCGCCAGCTGGAGGGCACGGCGTCGTTGACGCTACCGTATCTTATCCGTCCCTTCGGGGGCTTCGAGCGGGTGTTTGATCTGTCGAATGCAAAGACGGAGATGTCCGTATCGGCGCTGACGGCGCGTCGTAATGATTTGCGTCTCCGCATTCGGAGCCGAAGCAATGCCCGGCTCCGACTCGATATGAATCATACGCCGACCCGAACGTCGCTGGTGGACGTCATGGACCTGAGCGTAAGCAATCCGGACACGCTGTCGGGATTTCGGGAGCGGTTTCTCGACAGCCTCTTTGTGCGAATTGAGGATCCGGTGCAGCAGGCGCAGATCCTGGAGGACTACACGCAGCCGCAGATCAATACGGCCCTCCGATATACCTTTCAGTCCAACACCGTCAACCAGCTCCAGCGGCGCGATGGGCACATCTACGAGTTGTCGGGCGAAGTTGGGAATACGATTCCTTTTCTCCTCGATCGGTTCGTGTTTGGGCCCGACTCTTTGCAGTATTCGGTGCCTGGACTAACGGGAGTCACGCAAGGGGGAGGTGGAGGGCGTCTCGTGTATCGGCCGTACGTACGGGGCACAATCGATCTGCGTCGCTATATCCCGCTTAGCCGCAGGTCCATACTCGCCATGAAGGTCTTCGGGGGAGCGGCTCATCCAACGGGGAGGCCTGCCCTCGTTCCCTTTGATCGACGCTTCTTTAGTGGAGGGGGAACCAGTGTGCGGGGATGGCGTCTGCGCGAATTGGGACCTGGAGGGGCAGGACAACGCATCGATTTTCTCGGGGGCGACATCAAGCTCGAATCCAGTGTGGAGGTGCGCACTGCCTTCCTGCGCAATGTGCTGGCGGCCAGTTGGGTTGGGGCTGCCTTTCTCGATGTCGGGAATGTGTGGTTCGGGCCGCGCAACAAAAGTATTTCGCAGGGGGCGCTTGGGGACGGGGGGCAGTCGGGACGCTCGGGATCGGTAGATCAGAGCGGCACGTTTGGGGGCCTGAAGTCGCTTGCCGACGTAGGCGTCGGCGGGGGAGGCGGGGTGCGCATCGAGTGGCCGTATCTCGTCGTGCGGTTTGATCTTGCGTATCGGCTTCACGATCCGTCGCCCGCCAACGACGACGTGTTTGCCGATGAGTTCGGGGGACCCTTGCTTCACTTTGGCATCGGGCAATCATTTTGAATGCCGTGGGTCCCCCGGACAACGCGTTCCCTCTTTGGGTTTGGGCCGTCGATGCTTACATTCGTCACTACACCGTTTTTCCGGTAGGTCTGCTTTCAGCTATGTCCATCGTTCGTCGGTTCCTTCATGCGAGTGGACAGTTGTATCGCCGTTTCTTTCAGCGACGCCTCGATCCGGAGACGCAGGAAATGGTGGATACGCTTCAGGCTGTGCCGGCCTTCGGCCACCTGTCGGCGGGCACCTTCCACACGATGGCATCCGCTGCGCACCGGCGCACCTATCGTCGCGGCGAGTCGCTGTATTACGAGGGGGATCCGGGGCTCGGGCTCTACGTCGTCGAATCGGGACGGATTCGGCTCGTGAGTGACAGTGATTCCGGCCGGGCTCGTGAACTCCGAGAGCTGGAGGCCAATGACATGTTCGGCGAGTTGTCGATTCTTGGAGATTTTCGTCGGCTGGAAACGGCCGAAACGGTGACGGAGGCGCGCGTGGTGGGCTTCTTCCGGCCTGATCTTAAGAATGTTATGCGTCGCAACCCGAAGGCCGGCACGGAAATCGTGATGGCAGTGGCGCGTCAGACGGCGGCGCAGCACGTGGAAGCCATCCGCCTCATTGAAGAGCGCTCCGGACGGGACGCGGCCCTGGACATCTACTCGGATGCCGCCGCCCGGATGGAGTCCGATTCCCCTCCCCTGTCGTAGCCGGCGGGCCTGCTGTTGCGGCAAAGCATGGACGATTCGTTGCATCCGGAGACGGGGGAACCGGATCAGCCGCTCGTACTTGTGCGTTTCGCTACTCCGTTATTACTGATCCGTGCGCAGGTAGGTAAACGTTCTCTTTCGTTCGTGGAGATCCTGAAGATCTAGGATCTCCTTTCTCCTAGACCGTGGTAGGCTAATGGTCGGAGTTGTCTTTAGAAACCCATTCACGTATCAGTAAGTACGTTCGCGTCGGCGCGGGCGGCCGACGGTTCTGTTTTCCCGACGGCAATTTTGTGTTCCCATGGGTCCACTTGCTCGCCTGAATCATTTCTTCTGGCGGTACAAGTACCTGTTCATTCCCGGCCTGCTCTTCACGATGATCTCGGCGGCCTTTCAGATCACCGTGCCCATGGTGGTCCGGCAGGCCGTGGACGGCATTCCCCGCTTCGTCCGGCTCTACACGCTGTACGACGGGACGCCGGCCCAGGTGGATCTCTACGCGTTTTTCTTTGTGACCCTGCTCATCTTTGCCGGGGTGATCATTGGGCTCTCGGCCACGAGCGGGCTGTTTATGTTTCTGATGCGGCAGACGATGGTCGTGGCGTCTCGGCACATCGAATACGACCTGCGCAACGCGCTATACAATCACCTGCAGCAGCTTTCGGCGACGTTCTATCACGAGTACTCGACGGGGGATGTGATTACCCGGGCGACCGATGACATCGAGAAGGTGCGGCGCTACATCGGCCCCGCCATCATGTACGTCACGCGCTCCCTGGTCATGGTGCTGGTGGCCATGTCGGTGATGTTCGTCATCTCGCCGCGCCTCACCCTGTATGCGCTGCTGCCGATGCCGGTGCTGGCCATCGCGGTGTTCTTTATGGCGCAGATGGTGCACCACCGCAGCGAGAAGCTGCAGGAGCAGTACTCCACCCTTACGAGTCGCGTGCAGGAGGCGCTGTCCGGCATTCGGGTGCTGAAGGCCTACACCCGCGAGGAGGCGGAGGCCGAAGCGTTTGAGGAAGAGAGCGAGCACTACAAGGCGCGCAACCTCGACCTTGCCCTGGTCGAGTCGGCGTGGCGCCCGGCGTTCCTGCTGCTGGTGGGCATCTCGACCATTATCGTGGTGTGGATGGGGGGACGCCTCGTGGCAGAGGGCGTGATTACGATCGGCAACATTGCCGAGTACATCATCTACATCAACATGATGACGTGGCCGG
>CAYOWD010000131.1:0-2721 GCA_964407535.1 uncultured Salinivenus sp.
GCCCGCGATGCCGACGATGACGTTCTGCACCTCGACCCCGGCGGCCCGTTCGGCTTCCTGCACGGCCTCCCGGACGGCGTTGACGGTCCGATCGATGTTGACGACCACCCCGCGATTGAGGCCGTCGGACGGCGCCATACCGACCCCGAGAATATTGACGCGGCCGAGATCGTCCTCCGCCGCCACGACGGCACACACCTTGGTCGTACCGATGTCGACTCCTACAACAATGTTTTGATCGTCACTCATAACAAATTTGTGGGGTTCAATTCGGAAAGGTCCGAGGAGCGCCTTCAGGACGGCCCCGGGCGGGTTGCAGCCCCCTGGTGTGCAGCGCCGCAGGCTCTGGGACGACCGTCATCCATCCAGTGGATGTTCTCGGGTCACAATTTGGTCGCGAAAACGAAGATCAATTTCTGCGATGTTCTTTGCGGGAGAGGTCCTCAGTACCTGCTCGGCAAAGGCGCGGAGGCGCCGCAGTTTGGTCGGGAAGCGTCCGGTGCCCAGGCGGACGGTGAGGGCGTCGTGGGCCCCAATGGGGCCAGTTATGAGATGAAAGGTGCTGTCCGGTTGGAAAACAAGCTCGGCCACGAGGGGCTCGGCGTCTGTGCCCGGAAACGCTTTTAGAAGCGTCTGGAGCGACGACGGCGCTACCTGCTGGACCGGATGGTACTCGGCATTGAGGCCGCGCACGAGCGGGACGTCGTAGCCCCCACTGTCCGGCGGCGGCATGGCATAGCCGGCCCGGTCCACGTAGTAGGCAGGACCGCCGTCCTCATTGAGAACGAGCGCCGCAGGGGTACGCTCCGTCACCGAGATCATCAGGGTGCGGCGGGCCCACTGCTTCGTAATCTCGGCCCCCTCAATCCACGGATGCCGTGTTACGCGATCCACAATGAGGCCCGCATCGATCGTTTCCATAACGGCCCCCCTGTCCACGCGGGCCATGCGACGCACCGTATCCGGGACCACATTGCTCGTCCCGGTCACGGCCACCTGCCCCACCGTCGCGTTGGAGTGCCACTGCCATCCCAGCAGGCCGATCGTCAACACGCCCCCGACCACGGCCGCAAGGCCGAGCAGCCGCAGTGCCAGGCGTCCGTATGTGCCAAGACGATCGGAATTCATAGGGACAGAGTTACCGGTGCTGCATGAACAATTCTGAAAACGGACGTTGGAAGGGACGGAGGCCTGCGAGGAGTCGTACGCGGGGGCGATTTGTGAAGCCAACCCAAATGCCTGTTTCAATCACGACTCGCCACAGATCCAAGCGTTCCAAAGCGATTGTTTTAAGAGTGTTTATGTGAATCGGTGCATCCAATTTTTTTGCATTCTGACACGTTGTCCGGGAGCATCCCGATCAGGACGGCTGTTCTTCGGGACGATGTAGTCGGTTTGCGAACGCGCGGCTGGCCCGCCAGATGTCGCCGGCCCCGAGCATGAGCACCACGTCGCCCGGTTGGGTCCACTCGTGAAGCCGCTCCGGAAGATCCGTGGTGTCGGGGACGTAGTGCACGGCTCGGTGTCCAAACTCTTCGGCCCGGCTGGCCAGCGTGTCTCCGCTGATGCCCTCAATCGGGGCCTCGCGCGAGCCGTAGATGTCGGTTACGATCAGTTGGTCGGTGTCAAAGAAGGAGCGCGCAAACGCATCGAGAAAGTCGCGGGTGCGGGAGTACAGGTGCGGCTGGAAGACGGCCACGAGGCGCCGATCCGGATAGCCCTGGCTCGCCGCGTCGATGGTGGCCCGGATTTCGGTCGGATGATGCGCATAGTCGTCGATCACCACCACGTCGTTGTGTTCTCCCACCTTGTCGAAGCGCCGGCGCACGCCGGTAAAGTCGCTGATGCCGTCGCAAATGTTATCGAAGTCGACCTCTAATTCAAGGCCCACGGCCACGGCCGCCAGGGCATTGCGCACGTTGTGCATGCCCGGCACGTTGAGCGAGAGTTCGCCGAGCCGCTCGTCGGTCTTCATGATGTCGAAGTGCGTCTGCAGGCCGTCGCGCCGGATGTTTTCGGCCCGCACCTCCGCCTGCCGCGTCGTGCCGTACGTGATCACCCGTCGTTCCACGTCTCCAATGATGGACTGCACATTCGGGTCGTCGAGGCACAGGATGGCGGCGCCGAAAAACGGCACGCTGTTCGCGTACTGCGTAAAGGCCGCCTTGATGTCGTCGAGGTCATCGTAAATGTCGAGATGATCTTCCTCAATGTTGGTGATCACAGCCACCGACGGCGTGAGTCGGAGGAACGTCCGGTCGTACTCATCGGCCTCAATCACAATGACGTCGCCCTCGCCCGTCACGGCGTTGGACCCGAACGCGGTGACCTTCCCGCCCACGATGACGGTGGGATCGAAACCGCCCCCAGCCACGACGAGCCCCGCCATTGAGGTCGTCGTCGTCTTCCCGTGCGTGCCGGCCACGCCGACGCCGTACTTCATGCGCACGAGTTCCCCCAGCATTTCGGCCCGCGGGATGAGGGGCACGCGACGGCGCTCCGCCTCCAGGGTCTCCGGGTTCTCTTCGGGGTCGACGGCACTGGAGTACACGACGACGTCGGCCTCGCCCACCTGTTCGGCGGCGTGGCCCTCGTACACCGTGGCCCCCTGCGCGTTGAGGCGCTCTGTGGCGTCGCTCGTCTCCAGATCCGATCCGGTGACGTCGTACCCCCGGTTGAGGAGTACCTCAGCGATGGAGCTCATGCCGATGCCGCCAATCC
>CAYOWD010000131.1:2731-11874 GCA_964407535.1 uncultured Salinivenus sp.
GGCGGATGCGGCCCAATGCCGGTTGTTTGCGCAATTCAGCCATCGATGCTTGGTCGTTCAATCGGGAAAAGACTCTTCAGTCGAATCGTACCGGACACATGCGCCCGTACTCTCAAATATCCTGGGGTTCTCTCAGCGGTTTCGGTATCGGTCGGCAAGGGTGAGCACGTCGCGCGCAATGGTTTCGGCCGCCTCCGGCCGTCCCATCTTCCGGGCTGCTTCCGCCATCTCCTGGCAGGCATCGGGGTCGCCGAGCAGGTCGCGCACGACGGCAACGAATTCGGCCGCAAGGTCCGACTCCGGCAGAAGCCGGGCTGCCCCGTTCTGCTCCATGCTCCGCGCGTTCCGCGTTTGATGATCGGCAACCACATTCGGGGAGGGCACAAGCACCGCCGGCGTCCCCGTCACCATCAGCTCGCTACAGGTGAGCGCCCCCGCCCGGCACACGACGAGGTCGGCGGCAGCGTACACCCGGTCCATGCGGTCGATGTATTCGACGAGGCGAAGTTGCGGATGGTCGTCCACCCGGTCGTCGATGGCCTCGTGGTATCGGGTGCCGGTTTGCCACACCACGTACACGTCGTCCTCGGCAAGAAGCGTCTCCAGGTTGGCTTCGACGGCGTCGTTGAGGGCGGCACTGCCAAGCGAGCCGCCCATCACGAGAAGCACCCGCCCGTTGCTGGGCAACTGCAGGGCGGACCGGGCCTCATTCGCGTCGGCCTCCCAAAGCGCGCGGCGCGTCGGATTGCCGCTCACCTCAGCCCGCTCTCTCGGCACCCAGTCCCGGGCCTCGTCAAAGGCAAGGTGCACCCGCTCGGCCAGATGGGCCAGGAGCCGGTTGGTCACGCCCGCGTATGCATTTTGCTCCTGAATGAGGAGGGGCCGTCCCCGCAGCCAGGCGGCCAGGAGCACCGGGGCAGCCACGTACCCGCCCGTGCCCACGACCACGTCCGCGCCGATCGCCCCCACCAATCGCCAGCTTTGCAGAACGCCCTTCAGCATCCGGGCCGGCATCAGCAGGTTCTCTGCGGTCAGGGCCCGCTTCATGCCCTGGGCCGTGATGGGATGCAGGGCATAGCCCGCCGCCGGCACCGCCCGCGCCTCCAGTCGATCTTCCGTGCCGGCAAACACGACCCGGGCTTCTGGACGGAGGGTCGTAATGGCGTCGGCAATGGCAATGGCAGGGTACACGTGTCCCCCCGTCCCACCACCGGCCATCAGAATGTGAGGCGGACGCGTTGCCATTTCGGAACGGTGTTTAGGCAATAAACGGAGAAAGAAGCAAACGGGGCGCCCGTACGCATGGACGATCGTCACACAAAGTTCTTGCGCTCATCCTGCGTGTCCTCTGCTTGCGCGTTCGTTTGCCGCGAAATATTGAGCAGGACCCCCACCATGAGACCGTTGGCCACCATCGACGTGCCGCCGTACGACACGAAGGGCATTGGAAGTCCCGTCACGGGCAGGAGTCCGCACGTGACGCCCGCATGCACGAACCCGTACGTCACAATGAGGGTGGTAAATCCGACCGCCAGCATGAGGCCCAGCGGGTCGGGCGCATCGCGGGCAATGCGAAGATACCCGCGAAACAGAAGCACACAGAATCCAAACAGCAGCAGCAGTGCGCCGAGGATGCCGTACTCTTCGGCAATAATCGCAAAAATGAAGTCGTTGTAGGGGGCCGGTAAGAAGTCGCGCTGGATGCTTTTTCCTGGGCCCACGCCGGTGAAGCCTCCCACCGCGAACGCGATGCGAGACTGCCGGGCCTGATACTTTTCTTCCTGGGGGTCCATCACGTGCTCGGAACTGGTATGCTCAAACATGTCGACCCCGAGGAAGGCCTCCAGACGGGCCGCCCGGTGGGGCGAGGTCATGATAAGCGCCGCCGCCAGAACCACCCCCAGCACGCCGAGCCCCCCAATTTGCAACACGCTGACCCGTCCCACAAAGCACATCAGCATAATCGCCAGTAGCAAGACGGCCGAGGTCGACAGATCGTCGAGGCCAATCAGAAGAATGGTGCCGAATACCCAGATCAGGATCGGCAGAAACGCCCGCCCGAAGCTCTTTACGTATTCCTGTTTCTGCACTAACAGCACCGCCACGTAAAAGATCAGCGCAACCCGCGCAAAGTCGGAGGGCTGAAACCCGAAGCCCGCAATCTCCAGCCACCGATCGGCGCCCGACGAGAAGGCCCCCGTAATCTTGACCGATGCCAGCAGCAGCAGCGCCCCCACGAGTCCCATCCGACTGTATCGGGCCAGCGTCCGGTAATCGATGAAGCTCACCACGCCCATCACCCCGAATCCCACCCCGACGCGGACGAGGTGCCGCACCAGGAACTGTTCCGGCCCAACGCCGGTCCGCACCTCTGCCAGGTACGTAATGGCGCTGTACACCGCCACCGTGCCCAGCGCCGACAGGGCAATCACAACCCACACGACGTACTTGTCCACCGGGGCCTGGTCGGTAATGGCCTGTTTGAAGGTGTCGAGGAAGCTCATCGAACGAGTTCAACGTCTTCAATATTGATTGCCATCTACTCCGTATTTCGTATTCCGTATTGCGACACGGGGCACCAACGCCCAAATACGCAATACGGAATACGCACTATAGCAACGTCTTCACCAGGCGACGAAAGAGATCGCCCCGTTCCTCGTAGTTCTCGTACATGTCGAACGACGAACACGCGGGGCTCAGAACCACCGCGTCGCCGGGCTGCGCAAAGTGCTGGGCACGGTCGAGGGCCTCTTCCATCGAACCGGCCTTATCGCGCGCCTCTGCCTCTGCCCCCAGTTCGTCGTAGACCGTGTCGGCACTTTCGCCCATCGCCACCACGGCCCGCACGCCCGACCGGACGAGCGGCTTTAAGTCGGTGTAGTCATTTCCCTTGTCCCGTCCCCCGGCGATGAGCACCACAGGCCGCTCAAAACTCTCCAGGGCATACCAAACCGCGTTCACGTTGGTTGCCTTCGAGTCGTTGACGTACAGCACCCCGTCGATTTCTCGAACCTCCTCCAGTCGGTGCGGCACCCCCTCAAAGCCGGCCAGGCTCTCCCGAATCGTATCGTTCTCCACCTCCATCACGCGGGCCGAGACGGCGGCGGCGAGCGAATTATACAGATTGTGGCGCCCGCGGAGGGCCACCTCGTCGCGTTGCATGAGCGATTCGGGGGAGTCGTCAGTTCGAAGTCGAATGCAATCGTTCTGCACGTATGCCCCTCGGGGCGGCGTGTCGGTAACGGAGAGGCCGAGCGCTCGGAGGGCGGGGTCCTCTGTCGCCTGTTCTACGTACGCCCGTACCAGTTCGTCATCGTAGTTGTAAACCACCACGTCGCCCGCCCCCTGATTCCGGAGGATGTTGAATTTGGCCTGTGCGTAGGCATTGAAGTCGTTGTTGTACCGGTCAAGATGATCCGGCGTAATATTGAGAAGGATGCTTACCCGGGGATGGAAGGTGTCCACGTGGTCGAGTTGAAAGCTGGACACCTCCAGCACCACCACGTCCTCCGGAGTGGTGTCGAGCACGTAGTCCGAAAAGGGATACCCGATGTTGCCCGCCACAATGACGTCGCGGTTCGGGGCGTCGGCAAGGGCCTGCTGAAATACGTGTCCGGTTAGGCTGGTCGTGGTCGTCTTGCCGTTGGTGCCCGTAATGGCCACAATGGGGGCCTCGCAAAACCAGGAGGCCGCTTCGATCTCCGAGTAGATGTTGAGTCCAGCCCGCTGGGCCTGTTGCACGATATTCGACTGCGTAGGCACGCCGGGACTTAGCACAAAGAAGTCGGAATCGACGGCCCGGCTCGTGTGCCCGCCGAACTCGTAGTCGACTCCGGCCTCGTCGAGGGTGGCCGCAAGGCCCTCGGTCGGCGGGCCCTGTTCGGTCAAAAACACGTCGGCCCCGGCCGTTGAAAGCAGCCGTGCCACCGCCCGGCCGCTACGCGCGCCGCCGACGACGGTCACCTGTTTTGTACGGACATCTGATGGCTGCATCCAATCGAGCGTGTCGAGCGAAAATCGAGCGTGATCCCGAATCCGGTTGAGGGATTCGGGTTTGAAAGTGTGTAGGTAGCCTGTACCGACAGTGGTCGAGTACATCGTCCCGACTACTGTCGGGATGAAGGCATGTACGTGAGCCCCAATCGCTTGCGCCTATACCGATATTTCTACAACCCCGAACTTTAGCGGCGTTGGTATGAGGGCGTATGCGTCAAGCGGCGTGCGGCTGTCAAGGCGTTGCACGTTGGGACGGAGAACGTCCTCGCTTTCCGGAACGGACAACCTGTCTCGAAATCGGTGTTCGGTGTTGAAACAAGCAGCGTGGATTGTATCGAAAACGTTCTATCGGAGGCGTAGCGAAAGCAGCGCGGCGATGACGGTAATGGCCGTTACGATCCAGAAGCGCGTCACAATTTTTGCCTCGTGAAGCCCTTTCGCCTCAAAGTGATGATGGAGCGGCGCCATTCGAAAAATGCGCTTGCCGGTGCCCGTGCGGCGTCGAGTGTACTTGAAGTAGCTGGTCTGGAGAATGACGGAGACCGCCTCGGCGAAATACACGATGCCGAGCAGGGGCAGCATCAGTTCTTTGCGCACCATGAGGATGGGAACGCCCACGGCCCCGCCCAGCGCGAGGGAGCCGGTGTCGCCCATGAAGACGGTGGCCGGATATCCGTTGTACCACAAAAACCCGAAGCAGGCCGCTGTCACCGACGCCACGAACACCGTGAGCTCCCCGGTGCCGGGCAGAAACATCACGTTGAGAAAGTCGGCGAGCTCACTGTTGCCCGAAACGTACACCAGCGCAATGAGCCCGAGCGACACAAAGGCCGTCACGCCCGTCGTCAGGCCGTCCAGCCCGTCGGTCAGGTTGACCGAATTCGAGACGGCGGTGATGATGAATACCACCACGGGAATGTAGATGAGCCATCCGAGGTCGATTCCGAGCTCCCAGAACCGGAAGAGGTCGTAATCTAGAAGCTGGTTTTTGACAAAGGGAATGAACGTAAGCGTATGGTACTCCGCAAACTGAGGATGGAAGTAGAGCACGGCCCCGACGCCGACGCCAATGCCGACCTGTCCTGTGATCTTGTACCAGGGGGGCAGGCCGTCTTTGTGACCCCGTACGGTCTTCACGTAGTCGTCGACAAACCCAAGCAGGCCCAATCCCCCTGTTGCGAGGACCGAGAGCCACACGTAGGTATTGGCCATGGCTCCCCACATTAGGGTGGCGCCCAGGATCGAGAAGAGGATAATGATGCCGCCCATCGTCGGCGTCCCCGCCTTGTGCTGGTGGCTCACCGCCCCTGCGTCGTCGCCCTCCCGCACCTGCTCCCCGAGCTGCTGCTCGCGCAGCCAGCGAATGATGCCACGGCCGGCAAACAGCGCGATCACGAGCGCTGTGATGGACGCCAGGGCCGCCCGCACGGTGATGAACCGAATCACCTGGAATCCCGGCGGATGGTACACCTGCTCAATGTAGTCGATGAGGTAGTACAGCATGCGTATGGGGCTATGAGCGTGGGGGAGACAGAGCGTTTCCATTCCCACACGCCCAGACACCGATCCACTCAGTCAGCCAAAGTATTTCTTTGCGATAATGCGATCGTCGAACCGTCGTTTTTTGGTTCCGATCACCTGATACGATTCGTGCCCCTTTCCGGCGATGAGGACGACGTCGTCCGCCGCTGCGCCCTCAGCCGCCGTCCGGATGGCCGCGTCCCGGTCCACGATCCACTGCGCCTCGGCGGGGGCAGTCATGCCGTCTCGAATGTCGTCCAGGATGGCGTTCGGGTCTTCGGTCCGCGGGTTGTCGCTCGTCACGATGAGGCGGTCCGCCTTGGTTTCGGCGATGCGTCCCATTGCCGATCGCTTGCTAGGATCGCGGTCGCCCCCGCACCCAAACACGCACCAGAGCGTCGCAGCGGCCGGCATGGTGTCCCGCACGGCCTGCAGGATGGACGACAGCGCGTCGGGCGTGTGGGCGTAGTCGACGATGACACTGGGGCCGTCGTCGACCGATACCGGCTCGAACCGACCCGGCACCGGCGGGGCCGCGGCCAGGGCCTCAAGGACGGGGCCGGCGTCGTACCCAAGGGCCCGCCCGGCACCGTAGGCCGCCGCCAGATTGTATGCGTTGAAGCGTCCGGACAGTCGAAAGGAGCGGGTGCGGCCGGCGAGGTCGAGCGTCAGCCCGTCGACCGTATTTGTCCGAATGACTGGCCGAATGTCGGCCTCGCGGTCGAGGGCAAACGAGGTGGTCGCGGCGGCCGTGTCGGCCACCATCGTCAGCCCGTCGTCGTCATCGGCGTTGTAGAGGGCCCTCGCGTCGGCGCTGAGGGAATCGAACAGGCGCTTCTTGGCCTGTCGGTATGCCTCGGGCGTTCCGTGGTAGTCGAGATGATCGGCCGTGAGATTGGTAAATATCGCCACGTCGTAGTCGATGCCGTGCACGCGCGACTGATCGAGGGCGTGCGACGAGACCTCCATGGCACACGACGTGCAGCCCTGCTCCACCATGCGGCGCAGGGTGCGCTGTAGCTCGATGGGACCCGGCGTCGTCAGGGGGGCGTCGTCCGTACCTGCTCCCGTGCGCACCTCGATGGTGCTGAGAAGCCCGGGGGCCCCTCCCAGCGTGTCGAGGACGTGGTGTACGAGAAATGCGACGGTTGTCTTGCCGTTCGTGCCGGTGACGCCGACCATGCGCAGTTGATCGGCCGGATCTCCGTACAGGGCCGCCGCCATTTCTGCCAGCGCAACCCGCGTGTCGGGGACGCGCACGAAGCACGTGTCCGGCATCCGGTCGTGCGGACTCGCGGGCACCTCCTCACAGACCACGAATCGCGCTCCGGCGTCCACGGCGTCCGGGATGAAGTCGTGTCCATCCGCCTTCGTGCCGCGCACGGCCACGAAGGCCCCGCCCGGCTCCACAGTCCGGCTGTCGGCCGTCAGGTGTATCCCCTCGTCGGACGAGGCGGACGGAGGCGGCCCGATGGTCTCCACGAGCAGGCCGTGCTCGTCCAGGCGGCGCCGTAGGTCGGCCCATCCCACCGCAAAGCGGTCGGCATCGTCCCCGGCCGTCCGGGTCGTATGGGCGTCGTCGGTCGACATAACGCTAGGAGCCGCTTTCAAGGAGGACACGTGACGGAAGCGGGGTGCCCGGGTCCGGTTTCTGGCCTGTGACGAGGCCCTGTCCGTACAGGCGTACGTCGATGCCGCGGCGCTGCAGCCAGTGCACGGCCTGTCGCGTGCTGGTGCCGGTGAGGTCTGGCAGCGTGTGGGAGGTGTCGCCCGGCAAGCTCGGACGCTGCCGCAGCGAATCGATCGGGAGCGAGGGGGGACGTACCGAGGCGGCTTCTTCCGTCATGCGGTCTACCACCGACGGAAACGTGCCGGCCCAGCGCCGGGCCACGCGCCGAAAGACGGGCGCGGCCACTGCGCCGCCGTAGATGCTCGTCTGCGGAGCCCCCATCATGATGAGTAGCGTGACTTCGGGATCGTCCGCGGGAAAAGTTCCGACGAACGACGCCCGCGCCCGATCCTTTGTGTAATGACCATCGGCCACCTGCAGCGCCGTCCCGGTCTTGCCCGCCACACTCAGGCCCTCGATCTTCGCTTCCGTGGCTGTTCCGCTTTCGACAGCCTGCTCGAACGCCGGTCGGAGCTGCCGGGCCGTCTCCTCCTTCATGACGCGCCGGATTGTCTCCGTCTCGTTGCGCCACTGCGTCGTGCCCGTGACGTCGCGCTTCTCGGCCACGACGTAGGGCTTCACGAGCTCTCCCCCGTTGGCAAGGGCACTGTACGCCGACACCAGCTGGAGCGGCGTCACGGAGACCTCGTAGCCAATGCTCATCGACGTGAGGGTCGTCTGGCTCCAGGATTTGGGCTTTTTCAGCACCCCTTCCTGCTCGCCCGGCAGATCGATCCAGGTTGGGGTGCTAAACCCCATGTTGCGGGCATACTGGTAGAACGTGCCGCGGTCGAGATGCGACTGGACGGTCTTGGCCATCCCTACGTTGCTCGACTTGGAGATGACCTCCGCAAAGGAAATCTTGCCGTAGGCCGCCACGTCTTTCATCGTGTGGCCGTGAAAAACGGCCCATCCCTCTCCGGTGTCGACCGAGTCATCCATCGCGACGGTGCCTTGATCAACGGCCGCGACGGCCCCCACGAGCTTGAACGTCGATCCGGGCTCGAACCGGTCGGTGATGGCCCGGTTGCGTCGGGCGGCGTTCGAGGCGGTGCCCGGACGATTGGGGTTGTAGGTTGGCACATTTGCCATGGCCAACACGGCGCCCGTCTCCGGATCCATGGCCACGGCGGTCCCCCATGCCGCCTTGCTCTCCCGCACCCCGCGGCGCAGCTCGTTTTCGAGGGCGGCCTGTCGCACGAGGTCGATGGTAAGCACCAGATCGCGTCCGTGCTCCGGCTTTTTGACCTGTCCGCCGACGAATGCCTTGATGCGCCCGCTCCGATCGCGCTTCACGATTCGGTACCCCGGCGTGCCCGCCAGTTCGTCGTTGTACGCCAACTCCAACCCGGCCAGCCCCCTTCCGTCGCTGCTGACGTGCCCCAGCACATGGGCGGCCGTCGTGCCGTGCATGTATCGACGGGCGAAGTGCGGCTTCAGGATCACGCCCGGAACGTCCCAGTTCTGCAGCCGCTCGTATTGGCGCTCCGTCAGCCCATCGTACAGTTCGACGTACTGGGGGCTGTAGCGCTGCTCTACCTGTTGCCGATAGTGAGCTGCCGACCGATCCGTCATGGCGGCAAGCTCCTCATAAAACCGATCGGCGATCTCCTGATAGCCGTCAACCGTCGGGTCGAGGGCCAGGTCGTACCGCGCCGTATTCGTGGCCAGCGCGCGTCCGGACCGGTCCAGGATGCTTCCCCGCATGGCGGGAATTTCGACCTTGGCCTGCGCCTGTTCCCGGGCCCGGTCTCGCAGCTCGGCCTTTTCGGTAAGCACAATCCAGCCCATCCGGGTGGCGACGACCAACGGCACGATGCCGAGGAGCACCAGCACCATGTACATCCGGGTCCGGATCTGGTCCTTGGGCCTCATCATAACTGCGAGTTTCGAATGGCAAAAGTCGAGGGGCGCGGGTCGGGCCGGTTGGTCCCACTCGCAACGCAGGCATCCTTAG
>CAYOWD010000132.1:0-11819 GCA_964407535.1 uncultured Salinivenus sp.
TCGCTTCCTACATCGCTGCGACCTCGTAATGTTCTTTCGCTGTCCTACTTAGTTCAACGCATTGAGGAGTGTGCGGAAGAAGGACGGGCCACCTTTGACAACTCGCATGTGATTCAGGATGCGATCATCCGAAACTTTGAGGTGATTGGGGAGACCGTCAAGCAGATCTCTCCCGAACGGCTTGAACAGTACGATGAGGTGCCGTGGCGCCGGATTGCCGGCTTCCGCGATATCCTGATCCACGATTACATGGGCGTTGATCTGAAGGAGGTCTGGAATGTCATTGAGAACGATCTTCCCCAGCTCAAGCGGACGATCCAGGCCATGCTCAATGACTGATCGCGGAATGGAGTGAGATTCTGAGTCGGCCGGAGTATCCTCTCCGGCGTTCGCTGCACCGTTCGCGCTTCTACTTCGAGCCCCCCTGTCTCTGCGATGACCCCCGACCGCCTCGTCCTCAATGAGTTCGGCCCGTACACCGACCCGCAGACCGTTGACTTCGACGCCCTGCGGGACCGACAGCTCTTTCTAATCCACGGGGCTACGGGCTCGGGCAAATCCACCCTTCTCGATGCCATCAGCTTCGCGCTCTACGGGGAGACCTCCGGCCGCGAACGAGACGGGGGCGAGATGCGGAGCGACTTTGCCACGCCGGAAGACCCGACGGAAGTCACGCTCGACTTTCGGCTCGGGGACGAGCGCTACCGCGTGCGGCGGCGTCCGCAACAGCACCTCGCAAAGAAGCGGGGCGAAGGAACGACCCGCAAGAGCGAAAAGGCGACGCTCTACGACCGTTCGGAGGCCGATGCCACGGAGGAGGATGGTGAACCCATCGCGGATGGAAAGCGGGACGTGGACGGCGCCGTCGAGGAGTTGCTCGGACTGGCGCACGAGCAGTTTCGGCAGGTGGTGGTGCTGCCGCAGGGCAAATTCCGCACGTTTCTCTCGGCGGGATCCACCGAACGGGAAGAGATCCTCAAGGTCCTCTTCGAAACCGAGCGCTACGAGCGCCTCCAAGACATTCTGAAGGCGATGGCGTCGGAGGCCGAAGACGAGGTCCAGCATCTCCGAGAGAAGAAACGCGACGAGCTGGCCCGTCAGGAGGTCGACGACGTGGAGGCGCTTGAAGACAAACTGCAGGAGACCCAATCCGCCCTCGACGAGGCCAAGGCACGGACAGAAACGCTTGCGGAGCAGCTCGAATCCGCCCGGGCGGACCTGGAGCAGGCGAAATCGGCCCAGGATGTGCTCGATGAGCTGGACGACGCCCGCACGGCGGTGGAGGACCTGAGGGCGAAGCGGGGTGCGCACGAGACCCGAAAGGAACTGCTGGACGACGCGCAGCGGGCCGCTGAGGTGGAGCCGGTGCATGAGGATCTGGAGACGCGGCGGGACGAAAAGCAGGCGGCCGAGGAGGAGGTGACTGCTGCCGCGACGGCGTTCGACCGAGCGACGGCGACCCTTGACGACGCAGAGGAACAACTGCAGGAGGAGAAGGACCGGGATGGGCGCCGAGACACCCTCCGACAGCAAAAAACCCACCTGGAAAATCTGGACGATGACATCGAGGCCCTGGAAAAAGTCGAGGACGAGCTCGCCGAACAGCGGGAGGCGAAAGAGGACCGTACTGATTCGATCGAGGGGAAGAGAGACACGGCCGAGGACCTACGCGAAGAACTGGAGGAAATGCGCGAGACGCTTGCGGAGAAGGAAGAGGTGGCCGGGCAGACCGACCTTCTCCGGAAGGAATTTGAGGAGGCCGAGACGCTGAACGAAAAGGCTGTGGAGCTGGGAGAGAAGCAAGAGGCAGTCGAAGAGGCCGAGACGGCGCTCCAAGCGGCGGAGAAAAAACGGGACGTCCGAGAAGAGGATCTGCAAGCCGCAACGGAGCAGCTAAGCGCCCTCGAAGAGCAGCGCCGGGAGGCCTACGCCGCGGTCCTGGCCGAGGACCTGACCGACGGCGCCCCGTGCCCGGTCTGCGGATCGGAGGAACACCCCGCTCCTGCTGATGAGGCACACGACGTGCCCAGCGAATCCGAGATTGACGCCGCCCGGGCTGAAAAGGAAGCAGCCCGCGAGGCGCTCGATGACGCCCACTCCGCCGTCCGTGATGCCCAGTCGACGCTCACCGAGAAACGGGCGGGGGTGAACAGTCTCAAAGAGGCCCATCCGGCGCTCGACGAGAAGACCGAGGAAGAGATCGAGACGGAGTACCGGGCGGCGGAATCCGCCCTCGCGGAGGCCGAAGACGCCGCGGAGGCGGTGGAAACGCTTACTGCCCAAATCGACGAGAATGAGGAGCGCCTGAACGAATTGGAAAATGAGATCGACGAACTGGAGGACGAATTGGGGGAGATCCAAAGCAGCATCGACAAGCTTGCGTCGAAAGAAGAAACCCTACGCGATCGGCTTCCGGAGGACGTGACGACGCCTGACGAACTGGACACTGCACTTGCGGAGACCACCGACGAGCTGGCGTCGCTGGAGGAGGCGTTGGCGGAGGCCGAGGCGGCTGTGCAGGAGGCGCGGGAGACGCGAGCCGAAAAGAAGCAGTCCGTTCTCAGCAAACAGCACGCGGCCCAGCAGGCGGCCGAGCGCTTGGGAGAGGCCCAAGATCGCCTTGCCGAAGCGTTGCAGGCGAATGGCTTTGATGATGTCGACGCGTTCACGGAGGCGCGCCGCGATACGGAGGAGCGGGAGTCGTTAAAAGAGCAGGTAGACGCGTTTGAGAATGACTGGGCCGCGGCGACCGACCGGAAAGCCCGAGCCGAAGAAGACGCCGAAGACGTTGAGGAGCCTGACGTCGAGGGGGCACAGGAGACCGTTGATCGCTTGGAGAAAAAGCTTGACGAAGCGAAGGAGACGGTCACGAAGCTGAACGTCGAGGGAGACGAGCTTGAAGAGGCTCTCGACACGATCGACGGCCTTGCGGAGGACCTTCAGGAAGCCGACGAGCGCTACCGTCAGGTCGGGTTTCTTGCCGAGCTGGCCCGGGGCGACAACGAGAGCCGGATGAGCTTACAGCGATTTGTGTTGGCAACCCGCCTGGAGGAGGTGCTCCGCGTGGCCAATGAGCATATCGCCCACATGACGCAGAGCCGGTACCGACTTCTTCGGGCCGAGGAGGTCGGGGACAGGCGTAGCGGATCCGGGTTGGACCTGCGGGTCCACGACGCCTACACGGGCGACAAGCGGCCGGTCTCCACCCTTTCGGGAGGAGAAGGATTCATGGCGGCGCTTTCACTGGCTCTGGGGCTAAGCGACGTGGTGCAGAGTCTTTCCGGCGGCCGCCACCTGGAGACGATCTTCATCGACGAGGGGTTCGGCAGTCTCGATCCGGAGGCCCTCGACCGCGCGATGGAAGCCCTCTCCGACCTGCGGGACACCGGGCGGCTCGTCGGCATCATCTCGCACGTGTCGGAATTGAAGCAGCGCGTTTCTGCACGCGTCGAGGTGGAACAGACCCAGGAGGGAAGCTCGCTCTCGACATTTGTGTAAACCGCCCCCGCCCCGATGCTGCTGCTTGTCCTATACGGAAGTGCCTTCATACTCATTGCGGGGACTGCCACGTCGCTCTTTACGCATGACCACTGGATCGTCCGGGTTTTCGACTTTCCGCGGAAGCAAATGGCCGTGGGCATTCTGTGTGCGATGATTGGGTTGGCCGTCTTCGGGCCCCGAACGGGACTCAGTATCGCCACGTTTATTGGGCTTTCGGTTTGCCTCGTGTACCAGTTCGATCACATTATCCAATACACCCGACTGGCCCCGAAGGAGGTCCGCGAATCGGTCCCGCAGCGCGAAGATACGGAGACGATCTCGGTTCTGAGCGCGAACGTGGAGGTTTGCAACAGGAATGCTGGAGCGTTTCTGGAGGTGGTCGAGGAAGAAAATCCCGACATCATTCTCGCCATCGAGACCGACGACTGGTGGTGCACTGCCCTTTCCGAACTCGAACAAGACTACAAGCATACGGTCCTCCATCCGCAGGAGAATGCCTACGGAATGTGCCTGTATTCGAAGTACCCGCTGCAATCCCGTAAAATCCGCCATCTGATTAGCGACGACATCCCCTCGATCAAGGCCGAGATCGTTTTGGATTGCGGGGTAGTGGTCACCTTCTGGGGTATGCATCCGCGTCCGCCCCACCCCGTCCACGAACCGGATACGACCCGCCGAGACGCTGAGTTGATCGTACTCGGACGGGAGATCAGAGCAGAGGAGGGGCCGACAATCGTAGCCGGCGACTTGAATGACGTGTCGTGGTCCCATACGACGGACCTCTTCCAGTACATCAGTGGCATGCTCGACCCCCGGCGGGGACGCGGATTCTACAACACCTTTCATGCCCGATACCCGATCATTCGGTACCCGCTCGACCACGTTTTTCACTCCGAGCATTTCCGCCATGAGCGGCTGGAGATCCTTCGCTACATCGGATCCGATCACGATCCTGTGGTGGCCGACCTGCAGTATGATCCCCAAGCCCCGGCAGAACACGATCCCCCGGAAAAATGCCACATTGTGGACGGATGGGCCGATCACGAGATGCAAAAGCTGGAGCGAAAGCGTTAGCCCTCACGAGGAATCTACTCGTCGGTGCCGAGATACTGCGAAAGACGCTTTTCCTTGATGATGCGCTTTCTCCAATTTTAACGTAAACCGTTGAATGTGAGAATGTTATAACCCGGGTTGTGGGTTATGCGTTGTATGAGTTAAGGGTTGCTACTCTCGTCGTCCAGCTCCTTCTAAACCAGGGAAAACACGGTCCATCCCGGATGTTCGGCCCATTTTAGCGTCCAGTTGCTGAAACGCTCCACCCAAAACCCTGTGACCCACAACTTGAGTTGTTATAGGGGTGGGCGACGGCAATCACGTAGGCACGTATCCGTTGATCACGCAGACCTGTCGAACCGGAAACGATATCAGGCTTCGAAACGACACCGGGACGGAATAGACAGACGAGAACGATGTTTACTCGGCGGACTGTCCTCCCCCCGAGGTGGTGTTTTTGAGGAGGCGAATCTGGAAATGGATCATATCCTCGTAGTTGTCGATCCGAACCCGCTCGTTCGTGCCGTGGATCCGCGTGCGGTCGGAGGGGCGGGCACGGATGGGGCGAAACCGATAAATGTTGCGCGTGATGTCCTGGAAGTAGCGGGAATCGGACGCGGCGACGAACAGGGACGGGGCCACGGGAATCCCGCCGAAGGTTTCCCAGATGGACTGCTTGAACTGCCGGTACGAGGGAGCGTTCAGGTTGGAAACGGACGAGGGCTCACGCGCGGGACCGATCTGCTCGATCTCCACGGACGGGTCGTCGATCGTCGACCGGACGTGGCGCTTCACCGCCCCGATGTTGTCTTCCGGGTGGATCCGCACGTTCAAAACGGCCTCCGCGTGGGCGGGAAGCACGTTGCTCTTCATGCCGGCGTGGAAGATCGTGGGGGCGACGGTGGTGCGCATCGCGGCGTTGGCGTGGGGAAGCGCCGCCAGCCGCGATTTGATGACGGGACGAAAGAGCCAGAGGTTGGCCAGTCCCATGCGGTAGAGGAAGGGCAGCTCCGAGGAGATCGGCTCGAACGCGCTCTGCAGCAGCGGCCCGAAGCGACTCGGCATGGGGTTCGTTTTGAGGCTGCGGATGGCCCCGGCGAGGTCGCCGATGGCCGTTTGACGGGGCGGCATGGAGGCGTGCCCGCCCTCTCGCGTCACCTCGAGCTTAAGCGTCACGCTTCCCTTCTCCGCCACGCCGATCATGGCCAGGGGCGAGTCGACGCCCTGAATGACCTCCTCGGCAATCGGCATGCCTTCATCGACCAGAAAGTCGAGGGACACGTCCCGCTCGTTGAGAAGGTCGGCCACCCGGGCGGCTCCTCGCGTGCCCCCGACTTCTTCGTCGTGGTTGGCGGCGAGATAAACGGTTCGTTGGGGCTGGTAGCCAATCCGGAGAAGATATTCGACCGCCTCGAAGGTGGACAGCAGTCCGCTTTTGTCGTCGAGCGTGCCGCGGCCCCAGACGAATCCGTCCGATCGCGTTCCACTGAAGGCCGGATGGGTCCATTCGTCGTGCGTGCCGTCCTCGACGGGGACCACGTCGTAGTGCCCCATCAGCAGGGCCGGGCGGCGGGTGGGATCGCGTCCCTCCCACCGGTAGAGCAGCGTGTACCCGTGGGCGCCGACCCGCTCGCGCCGGAGCGTCTCATGGATTCGCGGGTAGGAGGCTTCCATGAAATCGATGAAGTCCTCGAAGGCCGCCTGGTCCATGTCGGTCGAGTCCTGAAGCGAGACCGTCGGAATCTGGACGGCCCGGGAGAGGCGGTCCACCGCCCCCTCCGCATCGAAGTTGGGGCGCTCGACGGGATTCACCCCGGACGGTTCGTAGGACACCTGGACGGTGCGGAGCACGACGACGCCGACCCCGATCACGAGCACCCCGGCAAGACCAATGAGAACACGTTTCAGCATAGCGCCGAGAGGCACTGTTCAAGCGGATCAGAGACACTGTACCGGGGGTCAAGAAAGGATCGGACCGTGGCAGGGCACGTTCTCAGCACTTCTATTCCCGTCCCGGAGGGCTGAGGGCAACATGCCCGGTTACGGATCGACGCCGATCGGTGCATCCGCCTCGGCGCATCGAGCAATAAAGATTCCACAGAACGAATCGTTTGGACGACGAGGGGCGAAGACGCCGATTTGAAGAGAAGCGGACATCCGGTGCGCTCCGGAAGGGGGCGGCTCATCGGGCCATTTTTTGTGGGAAGGGATCCGCGTCGCGCTCGGGAGCGTACCCGAAGAGACGGTTATTCCCCTATCGCGCTCGTTTGGGTTCGTGGGGGCAGAAAAACAGCCCCAGTCCTTATTCCGATGATCTCATGCTTTTCCGTTGCGCCGTGTGTTGGGTTCTCCTCCTGGGCGTCGGGGGAATGGGGACCGTGACGGCGGCCCCGCCGCCCTACGAGGTGGAGACGGGGGAGCACACGGTCCTCTCTCGTCAGGAGCGGACGTGGACCGTGCGCATGCCCGCCCGTCCCGGCCTATATCCCCTCGTGATCCGGGACGCTGCAAACGGGGTTGCTACGCAGTTGCAAGTCTTCGTGCTTGAGCCGTGGGATCATAAGGGACGCGTACTCAACGGCTATCGGGTCGGGCGCTACGAGCAGACGGCCCGGCACGGCCGCGAGCGCTACGAGCCGCCCGAGGGATTCGTGCGTGTGACGGACGACAACCGGTCAGCCCAGGTGTCTCCACACTTTCGGCTCGATCAGTTTCTCTGCAAGCAGACGGAGGAGACGCCTCAGTACGCCCTCGTGAAGCCCCGTCTGCTCCGTGCCCTGGAGGGGGTGGTGGAGGGCCTGCGCGAGCGAGGGCACTCCCTTTCGACCCTCCACATCATGAGCGGCTACCGCACCCCGTACTACAACCGGTCCATCGGCAACACGACCGAGTACAGCCGCCACCTCTACGGGGACGCCGCGGACATTTTCGTGGACACCGACGGAGACGGATGGATGGACGACCTCACGGGCGACGGGCGCGTCACCGTTGGCGACGCCGAGTATCTGGCTGCGGTGGTGCGGTCGGTGCCGACGGACGGCGCCGATGCCTTCGTTGGGGGACTGGGCGTCTACGGGCCCGCCTCGCATCGCGGACCGTTCGTCCACCTCGACCTCCGCGGCCAACAGGCCCGGTGGTAGGGGCGGGGCGATCGCATGTTGAAAATGGTAGCCGAGCGAAAGACGCGTCCCTGCCATTATCGGCGAATGAGGCCGGAAGGGGCGTGCGTGTGGGAGTATGAGAAGGAATCGGGCTGCTCTGCACGTGATACCGAATCCGGTTGAAGGATTCGGGTTTGTAGGTATGTGGGTGTGAAGGTATGTACTTGATTCTCATCCGTTTGTGCTTGCGTCGATATTTCTGCAAGCCCGAACTTTGTAGGCGGATTTGGTATGAGTCATGTCGGAACCGACCCGAAGATGCAATTGCCCGGGGGAGGGGGGGCGTGGGTTGCCGCCGCGAGTGCTGCTTACAGCTGCCGGATCTCGTATGCGAGAAACGCCGATCCGGCCAGGGCCAGGGGCAACAGATGAAACAGGGCCCGGTAGGCCAGAAGCGCGCCGAGCACACTTTCGGGGTCGAGGGTGGGGGTAAGCACGGCCAGGACGATGCCGTCGAACACGCCGAGCCCGCCGGGTACGTGACTAATGATGCCGACGAGGAGCGCTACCAGGTACACCGTGAGGATCAGCGGGAACGACACGGTCGCCTCCTGGGGAAGCAGGAGGTACAGCACGCCCGACGCGAACAGCAGGTCCATCGCTGCGAGCCCCACTTGGACCGGCAGCATCCAGAGCGGAGGCACGTCGAATGTCCATCCCCAAAGGCTCAGGGTGTCGCCGCCCCACAACGAGCCTCCAAGGTAGGCGAGAGGGAGAAGGAGGCACAGGCCCCCGACGAAGGCCGCCGAGATCGGGAGGTCGAGGCGCGACGGCAATCCCTCGGGTTGCACTAGAAAGAGGAGGCCGCCGAGCGTGAGGAAGCCGAACCAGAAGGACACGCCGGCAAACAGCACGGATTTCCCAATCGTGGTCGGGGCCAGCCCCCAGTTCGAGTACAGCCGGTACCGGGTCGCTCCGCCGGTGAGCAGCGGGTTGCCGATGGCCTGGCTCACGCTGTATCCGATCACGGCCGCAAAGCTTGCGCGTCGGAGCGAAAGGCGAGCCTGCGCATAGCGGAGGCTGAGAAGGTCGTAGCCGGTGAGGGCGACGAAGGTCAGTCCGGTGAGGGCCACGGCACCCGCAATGTTGACGGCGGGAATGGTCGAAAGATACCCAACCACCTCCGCGTACTCGAAGTGTCGGAGGTGACGCGCCATCAGCCACAGAATGCCGATCAGTACCGCAGCGGAGAGCAGTGCGGGAAGTCGGCGGAGAGGACCGCGTGCCCACCGCCAGAGGACCGACCGGCGCACCCCCAAATGTTTCAACGTAAAACGTTGCACGTTAGAACGCTATAAGGGAAGAAGAGCGGAACGGGCGCCACATAGCTCATCGCAGGTTGGGAGAGGAGCCGTTCCTTATGCTGAACGGGCACCTTTGTTGTCGATCCCCGATGGGAGGCAGGTGTGTATGCGCACAGGGGCAACTATTCGGACGGGGAGCGGGGCAGACTGTGGCCGCCCTTGACGATGTCGTCGACGCCCCGATCCTGCAGAAACGACTGCCAGTCGGCCTGGACATCCCCTTTCAGGACCCGCGGAAATTTGTTCTGCGCCCCCAGCTTGTCCTGGCTGTCCATCCACTCGTAGAAGACAGAGACGGGCACGGTGGTCACGTAGAGATCGTGCAGGATATTTTCCTCGCGTTCGCCCCGGTAGTCATCATTGAGGGCCTTGAGGTGATCGTCGAGGGCGTCGCGGAGGGCGGTGTTCGGGGGGCCGTCCTCCATGCCGAGGAACCAGTGATGGGCAAAGCGGCCGTCGGCGGATTCGGGCACCACGGTAAATTCCGGAATCGACACCTCGAACTGGTTCTCCAGCCGCTCAACGGCATCGGCCATGTTGGCCCCCGACAGATGCTCCCCGCAGAGATTCAGGAAGTGCTGGGTGCGGCCGGTAACTTCAATCTCCGCTGCGTCGACATCCGTAAACTCGATGACGTCCCCCAGCAGGTAGCGCCAGGCGCCGGAGCACGTGGTGAGGAGCACGGCGTACGGGGTGTCGGCCTCCACCTCGTCGATCGTGAGGGCGGTCGGATTGTCTCGAACGCGGCCGTCGGCATCGACGTTGTCGTCGGTGAACGGGACGAACTCGTAGAAGAGGCCGTTGTCGAGCAGCATCTGCAGACCGCAGTCCGGGGCGGGTTGAAACGCCACGTAGCCCTCGGACGCGATGTACGTTTCCATCAGCTTCAGGGGACGATCGACCAGTGCGGCGAGCGCGCGCCGGTAGGGCCCAAACGCGACCCCGCCGTGCACATAGACCGCTAGATTCGGCCACACGTCGTGGATCGTGTCGACCTCGTAGTGGGCAATAATTTTTTGAAACAGGATCTGGACCCAGGCGGGCACCCCGCTGATGATGCCGATGTCCCATTCGGGGGCCTTCTCCACAATCGCCTCCATCTTTTTAGCCCAGTCCGACATCGCGGCGATCTCGGACCCTGGTTTATAGACCGAGTGGAACCAGTTCGGAAACTGTGCGGCACTGATGCCGCTCATGTCGCCCACCTCATAGTCGCCGTGCGCGGTGAGGTCGGTACTCCCGCCCAAAAAAAGCACATCCGCTTCGAATGTCTCGTCCGGGAGGTCGAAGTGAGGCAAGGCGTAGATCTGCCGCCGGCCCGCTCGCTGGGTGGCCGCGATCATCGCGTCGGTGAACGGGATGTACTTGCTGGCTCCGGCCGACGTGCCGGAGCTCTTGGCAAAATAGGGAATCCGGCCCGGCCAGGTGACATCTGCTTCGTCTTCAAGGGTCCGGTGCCACCACGCCTCGTACATGCGCTCGTAGGGAAACACGGGCACGCGGTCCTGAAACGCCGCTACGGGATCGGCGGCGTCCAACAGGTCCGCGAAGTCGTAGCGACGGCCAAAGGCCGTCGTCCGGGCCGTCGACAACAGGTCCGTGAGCACCTTGCGCTGTTGTTTGAGGGGAGAGGGATGGGCGCGCCACCGTTGGAGGGCTTCGCGCCACTGGAGACCGCGGTGAAGGAGCTTGCCGAGAACAGGCATGAGGGACGGTGTGTGAGGAAAAAACGACTGTATTACCAGCCCGAGGAAATTTGAAACTCGAAGTGTCGGCCCTTATCGGGACGCTGGAACGGATGGACGTACGCCAGTTCGAGGACGAGCGCCCCGAGCACATTGACGCGTGCGCTGAGTCCCGTGCTGAACACCGGAATGCGATCGGTCGACGTTCGGGTGAAATCAAAGGTTGGAGCGTCGTCGCCCGACCAGGCCAGCCCTCAGTCCGCAAAGGCCACGAGGTCGGTCGGTAGGTAGGGAAACGACACAAGCCCCAGCTCCGGCGTGCCGAGGACCGGCAGGCGCACTTCTGCGTTGGCGATGGCGAGCCGGCTGCCCACGAGTCGGTCGAATACGGGGCATCCCGCGGTACTGACCCCGCACTCTTCGGGGTCGAAGGAGAAGAAGCTGTAGCCTCGGATGAGGCCGTTGTTGCCGAGGAACTGCGGCGTCAGGCGTTGGTCTTCAGCGTCCCGTCCGTAGCGGCCGAAGTGCAGTCCCCGAAAGGCCACGGTTACGGGCTTGTAGAAGAAGTACTTCCGATAGTCGCCGAGAACTGTCTGGTAGAAGAGGTCCCCCATCTGTGCGCCGACTTCCAGGCGGTAGCGGCGTCCCTCGATGGGCCCGGTGAAGCCTTGAATCGAATAGTCCCCGACGAACGCGGTCGACAGGTCGACGAGATTGAGGGAAGAGGGCGTATCCACGTCCGTTCGGGTTCGCTCAATCACCCGGTTGCCGGTGATCCGAGTGGTTTCGCGCTCGAAGTCGTAGCTCAGGCGCGTGTAGCCGAGGCTTCCCTCCAGGCGCTGGTTCGTGTTGAGCGGATACACCACATTGCCGGCCACCTGATCGACGAACGTCCGCTGCAAAATCTGATCGATTTGGGTGGACTGGACCGTTTGCCCGTCGATGTCGATGGGCTCGCGCCGGACGCGCCAGGCGCCGCTCCGGACGGGCGTGTGGCTGACGGAGCCGCCCCACTGCAGTCGCCCCGACCGATTGAGGTAGGCCACCCCGCCCCCGACATCTTGCAGCGTGCCGTTGGCCTGAATAGTGGCATAGACGGGATGGTTGCCCATCAG
>CAYOWD010000133.1:0-11789 GCA_964407535.1 uncultured Salinivenus sp.
CATCTTCCTGTCGTTCACCGGCACGTTCATCGTGATGCAGTACCTGGACGTGTCGATTAACCTGCTGTCCCTGTTCGGGTTTATCCTCTCGATCGGGATTGTGGTAGACGATGCCATTGTGGTGGGGGAGAATGTCTATGCCGAGCAAGAAAAGAGCGACAATGCGTTGGAGGCGGCCATTCGGGGGACGAAGCGCGTGGGCATTCCCGTCATCTTTGCCGTGCTGACCACCGTGGCCGCCTTTACGCCCCTCCTCTTCGTCGGCGGGACGATCGGGAAATTCCTGGGCGACATTCCGACGATCGTGATTTTTGTGCTAGGGCTGTCGCTGATCGAGGTGCTGTTCATCCTGCCGTACCATCTCTCCGAGGGCGGGCGGAGCGAGGGGCCCCCGAACCGGCTGGTGCAGGCGCTCAACGGCCTGCGTCGGTGGGTATCCGCCCAGCTGTGGGCCTTCGTGCGCGGGCCGCTCACCACGGCCCTGAAATTTGCCACCCGGCGCTACGGCGTCACCCTGTGCGGGGCCCTCGGCCTGCTGCTCGTGTCCTTCGGCTTCGTCGCCAACGGCTACATCAAGTTCTCCTTCTTTCCCACCGTGCAGGGCGAGCTGGTGACGGCCCAGTTGGAGATGCCGGTGGGGACGCCCCCGGAGCGGACGGAGCGCACGACCGCCCGGCTGCAGGAGATCGGCTACGAGGCGGTGAGCAAGTTGGAGCAGCGGGCCGGCCAGACGCTCGTGGACAACGTCTACGTGACCGTCGGCCAGCAGCCGCAGGCCAACAGCGATCCCGGCGAGGCCGGCTTTACCGCCACCAGCTCGAACGTGGCGGAGGTGACCTTCGAAATGATTGATCCGGAAGAGCGCGACGTGACGTCCGAGCAATTTGTGCGGCGATGGCGGGACGCCACCGGTGAGCTGTCGGGCGTCCGCTCGCTGGTCTTTACGGCGAACGTCGTGTCGGTGGGCGAGCCGGTGTCCGTCGAGCTGTCGGCCCCGACGCCCGACAAGCTGGATCGGGCCGTCTCTGCCGTGCAGGACTCGCTGGCGCAGTTCAACGGCGTCTTCGACATCCGGTCCGATCAGGAGAAGGGCAAGCGCGAGCTGGAGCTGCAACTGAAGCCGGCAGCCCGGACGCTCGGCCTTACGCTCGACGATCTGGCCGGCCAGGTCCGCGCTGCGTTCTTCGGCGTGGAGTCGTACCGGCTGCAGCGGGGGCAGGACGAGGTACGCGTCTACGCACGACTGCCCGACGAGGAGCGCAACTCGATCGAGGACCTGCACGACTACCGGATTCGCACGCCCGGCGGAGCCGACGTGCCGCTCGAAGAGGTGGCCACCGTGGATCTTGACTACGGCCCCTCGCGCATCAACCGGCAGGACGGGCGTCGCGTGGTGACCGTAACGGCGGACGTCAATCCGGAAGTGACGACCGGGAACGAGGTCAGCGGCGCCCTGAAATCGAGTATTCTTCCCTCGTTGCAGCGCGATATTCCGGGCACCACCTTCAGCTTCGGCGGGCAGCAACGGGAGCAGCAGAAGGCCCAGAGCTCCCTCCTCATCGGCTTCTTATTGGCCCTCTTCGCGATTTATGCGCTGCTGGCGATTCCCTTTCGATCCTACCTCCAGCCGTTCGTGATCATGAGCACGATCCCCTTCGCATGGATCGGGGCCATCATTGGGCACCTGATTCTCGACATTCAGCTGGGCCTGCTCAGCATCTTCGGCCTCGTGGGGCTCAGCGGCGTCATCGTGAACGACGCCCTCGTGATGCTCGACTTTGCCAATGAGGAGCGGGCCGACGGCCGTGATTGGAACGAGGCGCTCGTACGGGCCGGGCAGATGCGCTTCCGGCCCATCCTACTCACCTCCCTGACCACATTCCTGGGGCTCTTTCCCATCATCATTGAGGAAAGCGTCCAGGCGCAGTTCCTGATTCCGATGGCCGTAAGCCTCGGGGTTGGGATCATCTTCGGCACGGCGGTGCTCATGATGCTCGTGCCGTCGCTCGCCATGCTCCAGCTCCACGCGACGGCGTGGGTGCAAACCACCCTTCTCGGCTACGACGAGCCGTCGCTGGGCACGGGGCCGTACGAGAAGGACTGATACCAATCGTTTCTATTCGGTCGCATCCAGGTGCGCGTAAATTTGTCGGACGAATGCCTGCACGTCATTGAGATCCTCGTTCAAAATGTCGTGTACAGTGTGTCTGTCGACCTCGTCGGGATCGAGCGTCGTCCGCTCCTCCTTGAGCAGAGTGAGCCGCTCGTCGATGAGATCCACCTTGGCGTCGATCACATCGCGGTCAGTCATGAAGCAAACGGTTCTTGACGCGTTTGTGATAGGCGTCGATGTGGGGTTTCATGTCGAAGTATTTGGATCGGGCCGCGGTTTCGAAGTCGACCCGTGTTTCCTCATCGTCGGCATAGAGAAGTTGGCCGTGCCGGAGAATCTGGTTGAGAAGACGGGGGCTCGTCCCTCGCACATCAACGAGGGTCACGTCCACCGGACGACCAAGCGCTTGCTCCAGCGTCTTCGTGAGCGCAATGGTTTGCCGGATTTCGTTGTCACTGCTCGCGGTTTGTATCGCAACGTCCACATCGCTCGTTTTGCGAGACCGTCCCTGCGCTTGCGATCCGAAGAGATATGCGAGGATCACCGTGTCGTCGGCCCGAAGGGCCTGTCGAAGCGCATTCAGTTCGGGTTCTGAAAGCATGAGGAGGGAGCAGGGGGGACCGACTCAAAGCGTCGAGGGAGACCATAGGCTTTACACGTACGATACAGCGGAGCGAGCAGTTCGATGTCGCGTTACGGCGTTTAATGGCGGTCGCCATGTCCTGGTGTGCCTCATACCAACTCCGCAAGCCCAGCAAAGCTGTGCGGCTCCGTTGGGGTGTGTGAGTGTGGAAGTATGTGGGTATGTGCGTGAGACCCAAGTGCTTGCGACCCTTCTATTTGCTCTGCACTCCTGAACTTTGCAGCCGGATTTGGCATCATACCAAATCCGCCCACAAAGTTCGGGGTTGCAAAAATGTCGTCATAGGCGCCAACGGACGGGCATTAAGGACATACCCACACACCTACGCACGTACATCCCCGAATCCTTTAACCGGATTCGGTATCAGGGGAGTATTGGCAGATGCGGGCAATGCCATGCGGGCGCCATCAAAATTCAAAGCCGAGGCCGAGGGACACCGTGTTTTCCGTATCGCCCGAGTCGCCGCCGGGGACCGAGCGCTCGCGCCCCCGAACGCGTCGGCTGTATTGGGCCTTTACGACGACCGGCTCCACGACGTGCCAGTTGAGGCCGCCGGTGAAGACGGAGCGTTCCCAGAACGCATCGTCCGGGACCGCGCCGGTCGTCCGCCACTGCGTGTCGTAAAACTCATAGCGGCCGAACACGTCGAGGCGCTGGTCGGGACCGTCGATGAACGAGAACACGTCCACGCCGCCCGCCACGAGGTAGCCGAGTGCATCGCTGCCGACGGGCGTCCCGTCGTTGTTGGCGGCAACGACGTCGCTGTTCTCCAGGTGGCCGTAGAGAACGAGGGCACGGCCCGTCCAGGGTCCTTCCTGCACCTGGGCGTGGGCGTCGATCACACTGACGAGGGCATCGACCTCCTTGCCATTATTCCGCAAAGGGGACGTGCGGCGATTGTCGGCGCTGTCGCCAATGTAGCCGCTCAGGCCCACGACGTTTTCGTCTCCGAATCGCACGTCGACACGACTCATGAACGCAGGGGCCTCCGCTACCGCCGTCTCGAACTGTTCCTGTTGCCCAGAGGCAATCCAGCTGTCGGAGCCAAACCCTTCAGAGGTGAGCCCATTGACAATCGCGGCACTTACGTCGACGCGCCCAAAGGAGCCTTCTCCCTGAACGCCGATCTCGTACCAGTTCGTCGGAATCATCGCCGACTCCATTTCCGAGCGCGTGGTCGTAAAGTATTCGGCCGGTTCGTCGTTGACGGACGACAGGCCCATCGGAAGCTTGAGTTTGCCCGCTCGGACGCGGAGGTCGTCGCGGAGGTCGAAGGTCACGTTGAGCTGTTCCAGAACGACCTCGCCGCCGGCTTCGAGTTCGTCTTCAACCTCGCCGGCGTCCGCGTCGAATTCCTTTGTAATGCCGGTGCCGCCGTGCTCGATCTCAATCTCCCCGAGCAGGCGCACGTCGTCGGCAAGTTGCACACCGGGATAGAGCACAAAGCGCTCCAGGTCCAACATGCTTTTGCGCTCAGACACGGTCTCCCAGTCGAAGTGGAAGTAATTGATCGTTCCGTATCCCTCCAGTGAAACCCGTTCCATGAGGGATGTGGAGTCGGACGGGGAAGGGTCAGGAGGGCCAGGAGAATCGGCTGCGACAGGGGGGACAAACAGTGCTCCTCCACAGAGAAGCAAAACAGCGAGCCAGGAAGCGTATCGCATCACGTCTACGTCGTCATGAAGAGTGTTGTCGGTGGGAAGAGGGAATATATTGTGACTTAGTTGAACATTAAATCTATCATATTTAATATAAGATAAATATAGAAGCGCTTCCGATTCGGTGTTGACGAGATGGGGGACGATGGAGAAATGAGTCCGCGTGACGCCTTCCGTTTCCCATGTTGGGGAGAGCGTTGAGCAGTAGACCGCACGCGGCTGCAGGTTACATTCTGGGCAGCGGTTTGACAGCTCCAATTCGAGCTCGACCGATCCACTGGAACGAGACTACTCGTCGTGTGCCCAGTCGGTTCGGGCGATGCTGGTGGGGGCGAAGGAGCCGCCGACTGCCACTCCGGTTTCGGTTGAGGCATCCCGAGGAATTCTGAACCGCTAGCTTTGAGATACGGATACGGGGCATCGACCAGTAAAGCAGCGCCACATCTTGCACTCGAACCGCTGCGATTCTCCTACAAGTCTTGAGGGTGTTGGTTTTTTATTAAGTTCACATTTATTTTACATTATGTCGCCAGAAACCCACTGAATCCAGAAACGGAATGTGTATTATTCAATATTTTTTATAGTGAGGGTAAATTATACAAAAAAGTCGGCCGTTTTGCTCTTGTGGCCGATATGAATAAACCAATACAGTCTTATGTTTGAACTACTCAGTGAGGAGACTCTTCCGGAGCAACAGGCCCGGAAACTGGCAAGTACACTTGAACGAAACGCGGAAGTCATACAGAAGAGCTCCGAAGAGATCCGGGAGGTATTTGAGGACGTGGGGTGCACGTTTAGTGCGAAAAAATTTATCAGTGTGTCTTCCTCCATGTTCGCTATGCTTATCGTTGATAATATCAGGAAAGGCGAGCATTACGAAAAGGAGGAAGCGCTTTCGGCGTTCTTGGAGGAAGTCGATGAATATTACCTTGCGTATGCGGATCTGGAGGTCTCCTTCGATGCCGACGTATCGGAACGGGATCGTCTGAAACGGGAGGCGGCGAGGTGGGCCGCAGAGAAGTACTTTCAGGAGGATCCGACCCGTGAACAAGTTAATCTGTTTTATGAGCGTGCCGAGAAGTTTGTGGACTTCCTGGAGGAGGCGGACCTTCAGAGCTTTGCGCGAAGCAGCTTCTTCTGACCCGTCGTGTCTTGGATACAGGTCCGTGTGTTGGGAGGCCGTTCTCACGCCCTGTTGACTGCGGATTCCACGGTATTGGACTAGACGCTTGGTTGCACGGGGCGCCGCCGTGCGCCCCGGTTGTGGGGGAGAATCTCGTAGGGCTGCCACTGGAGGCAGGAAGCGCCCCGTATTCTGCGGAGAGGAGGGACAGCCGGCATCGTTTATGTCGTCGACGCCCACTCGTCTCGGGACAGCACGTACCGCACGACCGGATCGTTCTCCCCCCACTTCGGATGTTCGTGGAGCTCGACGCCAGTGGGGGTGAAGCCGAGTTTATCGAGCACGCGCCGCGAGGCAACATGATTTTCGAGGGGACGGGCGAACAGTTCCTTCAGATCGAGGTCGTTGAACGCAAGCGCGATGACCTGTTTGGTTCCCGCTGTGGCGTAGCCGTTTCCCCAATACGGCTTGCCGATCCAGAATCCGATCTCGCCTTTTTGCCCCACCACGTCGACGAGTCCGCTTACTCCGACGAGGGTATCATCCACCATGAGGGCGAACGGGAATTCCTTCCCGGCCTCCCGTCGCTGCTGCGCCATTTCAATCCACTGAATGGCACCGTCGTCGGGGTAGGGCTCCGGGAGATTGGTGGTGGCGAGCACCTCGGGGTGGGACGCGAGTTCCTGAACCGCATCGGCGTGGCGAGGGGCAATGGGTTCGAGCTGCACGCGGGACATATAAGGGCAGGGGAAAAGGTGTGCAAGCCAGCGGACGACGAGCACTCTCGAACACTATTCTTGTAATTGCTCGGCGGAGGAGAGGATTCGGAAGAACCCGTCCTGCCGTCGTTTCTCGCAACGCAGGAAAAACGCCGCCGATGCGCCCAGGTGGGAGCTACGACGAGTATCTGGGTCGGTCACGTCCGAAAGGGACTCTGCCACGATGACATTGCGGGAGCGGGCATTCGGCCAATAGACGCACTGAAGACAAATGCTACGAGACGTGCGTTTCCAGCGCGTCAATCAGGGCAAATACGAATTCTGGAAGTCGGTTTGGGGCTTCCTGCTCCATTCTCCGGCGCAGTCGATCAATCCGCTGGTGTACAGCTCGCTTCAGTGCTTGAGGGTCTGTCTGTGAAAACGTCTCCAGGAGGCCCGCTATGGCTTCTTGCCGCCTATCTTCCAGTTCTGGATGATTAAGGTTTAGGTTGTTGATCGTTTGCTCCGCGGCTCGGTTTGTACCGGCAGCATGAACAGATCCGTTGGTCCCGTATTTGAAGCACTGTTCGCACCGCTCCTCCAGCGGAGTGACGAAGTCATCCCACTCGGAGGGGCTCGGCCAACTCCCTTTGTACATGGCGCCGAACTCGCCTCCGTCTTCCGTGTGACACGCAACCATATTTTCGTAGCGCACATCGGTATCTCCTCCCAATCGTATGCTCTGGGTTTGAGATGCTCGATGTGTACGTCGGTGAGATCAATTCGAATACCGGTGTATGCACAGAGTTCGCCTTGTTCATTAAGGAGGGCGTCCTTGATTTTCGACTTCAACTCCGGCTCATCCTCGATTTCTCTCCAACCGAATGGTGCCTCTCCCAGTCTGCGTTCTTGGAGAGCGTTGGGTTCATTTCCCTGCTTATGAATTTTTCTCATCGTCCGACATCATCTCCAGCGTGTCGATTTTTGACTGCAGTCGCGTCATTGTTCCTGAAGTCCGCTTTGCGTGCTTCCGCGCGTCGTCCAGGTGCTTTTGCGCTTTTTTGTACTCCTTCTTTGCGAGGGCGTCCTCTGCGCTTTCGATTAGATGCTCGATTTTCTGGGGGCGAGGAGACACCTCCATGATGTGTTGCAGCACCCAATTCGAATCGAGCCCATAAGACTCTTCCTCTTTGACCTGAATCGTCGACGGGTTTTTCTCAAGAACGAGTGTTTTTCCCGTTTCAACCTCACTGATAATCTGCGGGGAATGGGTCGTCGAAATAAACTGTACCCGCCGGAACGTATCTGAAAGATCCTCAATCACACGCCGCTGCCATGCGGGATGGAGGTGTAGATCAAGTTCGTCGATAAGGACGACGCCCGGCGTTTTCTGAAGCGTGTCTTCGCCGAGATGGGGGTTCAGTCGAGCCATTCGACTGGCAAGATCTCCTACGAGGGCGAGCATCGTTCGGTATCCATCACTAAGATGGTCCAGCGGAAGAACGGTCCCGTCCTCATAGATGGCGATGACGGATGCACGGCGTGGATTGTATCGAACGGCTTCGACATCTGGGATCATACCGGCGATAGCCTCTTGAACCAGCCGTCCCAGCCGCGGAGAATTATTTTCCTGGAACGCAATCCATTCCTGGCGTTCCATCCAGCTTTCAAAGTGCTTGGCGTTGATTCGCCCGTCAAGACATTTGCGGTACCCGACAAACCGAGAAAGATCCTCTTTCTCGGTTTTGTGATCGTTCTGAGGCTCCGGATGGTGCAATCGATCGGTTCCGTAGTACGCAAGTACGGGAAGCGTCACTTCTTTTCCGGTACGAACCTGCTCGTCCGTTTTTTCTGCAATTTCCGTAAGTGATCGGGCCTCCTTCTGGGTCGTATTTCCTCCCTCGGTATTTACAGAGCGACTCCACGTAAGGGAGTGATCGGTTCGATTGAGAGAGAGTGTACCTGTTGCCTTCACCTCTACGGGATACTGCTTTTCGAACGTATGCTCGCCTGTGCTCTCGTGGGTAAATCCTTGCAGGCGAACGTCGTTTTCGGCGATTGCTTTTCCGTACCGGGCGTGGATTCCGAGAAACCAGCTTCCGATAGCCACCCTGAGTGCCTCAAGGACGGCCGTTTTCCCCGTGGCGTTCTTTCCGATAAGGACGTTGAACCGTTCGTGGAAGGAGAAGTCCCGCTCTGCAAAGCCCCGAAAGTTTTTTACCTGTAAATGGTCAATTCGCATAGCGGCGTTCTCGGTTGAGAAGAGAGCCTGGATGTTCTACCGTTGACGAAAGCAGCCTGCATTGAGGACTTTCAACGGGTAAAGGTCATCCGAGTGCCACCTGTATAGGAGACAGCGTCTCTACACTTCAGTTAGGCGGGAAGCGATGCCAAAATCAGCACAACGGATTTTTGCGGCTGAGCAGTCCGAAGGGGTTATAGGAAAGATCGGCGTCGCCGTAGCCACGGACTGAGCTCGCTTCCGGAGTCTGTCTCGGAGGTGATCGACGGGATGTCTTCTTCTTGCGTCTCGGCGTAGTAAAGCGTCGCGGCGAGGGCTGCAAGTTCGTCGTGTTCCGGATCATCGGTCTGGAGGGCCGCCGGTGAGAATTCGTCCTCCACGAAGTGCGTGGTCACGTCCCCCGCGCGGAAGCCGTCGTGGGTCATGACGTAGCGACAGAACGGGATGGTGGTGGCCATGCCGGCAATCTCGTACTCGTCGAGCGCCCGCCGCATGCGGTCAATGGCCTGCTCGCGGGTGGGGGCCCAGGTCGTCGTCTTCGAGATCATGGGATCGTAGTGGATGAGCACCTCGCCGCCCTCTTCCACCCCCGCGTCGACGCGCACCCCGGGTCCGGACGGAGCGGCGTGTCGCTTGAGGGGGCCCGGATCGGGCAGAAAGTTCGAGGCGGGGTCCTCGGCGTAAATGCGACTCTCAATGGCATGTCCATGTATGGACAGATCGTCGGTCGTATAGCCGAGTTTGTCGCCCTGGGCCACGCGCAACTGCTCGGCCACCAGGTCGATGCCCGTAATCCACTCGGTAACGGGGTGCTCCACCTGGAGGCGCGTGTTCATTTCCATGAAGTAGTAGTTGAGGTCCTTGTCCACCAGAAATTCGACGGTGCCGGCGTTTACGTAGCCGCAGGACTCGGCCGCGGCGACCGCCGCCGCGCCCATTTCGCGCCGGACCTCCGGGGGGAGGATCGAGGACGGGGCTTCTTCGATCACCTTTTGGTGGCGGCGCTGGATGGAGCACTCGCGCTCGAAGAGGTGGATCGTATTCCCGTGGTGGTCCGCGAGGATCTGGAATTCGACGTGCCGCGGCTGTTCGATATACTTTTCAATAAAGACGCGGCCGTCCCCGAATGACGATTCGGCCTCGCTCTGGGCCATCTCCATGGCGCGCGGGAATTGATTGGGATCGTGCACCACCCGCATCCCCTTCCCGCCACCGCCCGCGGCGGCCTTGATGAGCACCGGATATCCGATGTCGGCGGCGATGTCGGCGCCCTCGTCTGTGGTGGCCACGGCGTCGGTGGTGCCCGGGGCCATGGGCACGCCGGCGGCCTCCATGAGCCGCCGCGCGGCGGTTTTGTCGCCCATCTTGCGGATGGCGTCGGGGGAAGGGCCGATGAAGTGGACGTCAGCGTCCGCGCAGGCTTCTGCGAAGCCCGCGTTTTCCGAAAGGAATCCGTACCCCGGATGAATGGCGTCGGCGCCACTGCGGTGGGCGACGTCAAGAATGGTGTCGGCGTCGAGGTACGAGTCCGCGGCCGAGGCCGGCCCCACGCAATACGCCTCATCGGCCAGGCGGACGTGGGGGGCCGTGCGGTCGGGGGTGCTGTAGACCGCGACGGTGCGGAGCCCCCGTTCCTGACAAGTGCGCAGGATGCGCACGGCAATCTCCCCCCGATTGGCGACAAGAACGGTACGAATCGGACGTGTTGACACCTGCGAGTCCGTCATTTCGTCTGGGGGGATGCTGTGGCATGGAATATGTGAAAGGATGATATGCCGACTGCTGGCGGGAACTGTCCATCTTCGCGGGACGCGCATGCGTCCCATCGTGCGCTACACTGCGCTCACAGTAGGTGCTGCCTCCTATGCCGCAAACGAAAGACCTCTACGATGTTCTCGGCGTCGACGAAGACGCGAGCAAGAAGGAAATCAAGAAAGCATATCGAACGCTCGCACGCAAGCACCATCCGGATCGCAATCCGGACGATCCGAACGCTGAGGAGAAGTTCAAGGAGATCCAGAAGGCCTACTCGATTCTCTCCGACGAGGAGAAGCGCAAAAAGTATGATGCCCAGCGTCGCTTTGGCGGCGGTGGGGGCGGCTTCGGCGGTCCGGGCGGCGGCCGAGGCGGGTTTGGCCAAGCCGGCGGCCCCGAGGTGCGGTTTGAGCAGGGCAACTTCGACGAGATGTTCGGCGGGGGCGGCGGCCTCGGCGACATCTTTGAGAGCTTCTTCGGCGGTCGCGGGGGCGGAGGCGGTGCCACGCGCGGCCAGGATCCATTTAGTCAGCAGCGTGGTCGTCAACAGCAGCGGCAGCAGCGCCGCGGTGGGGGCCGAGACATCGAGACAACCCTTCAGCTGTCCTTCCGGGAGGCCCTCGACGGCGGCCGCAAGAAGGTAGAGCTGCCCACGGGAGAGTCGATTCGGCTCAATATCCCGAAGGGCGTTCGGGACGGCTACAAGATTCGCCTCCGCGGGCGCGGCCAGGCCGGCCCCACTGGGGAGCGCGGTGATCTGTACGTTACCTTCGAAGTGGGCAAGCATCCCCGCTTCCGCCGAAAGGGCAACGACATTCACCTCACCGAAGAGATCGACGTGTTCGAGGCCCTCTTCGGTACCGATCGCCGCATTCCGACCCCTTACGGTCAGCATCTGAAGCTTACGATTCCTGCGGGCACCCAGCCCGGCGAGAAGCTGCGCCTGAAGAAACAGGGCGTTGAGACTGAAGACGGACAGGGAGATCTCTACGTGGAGATGGACGTGAACATCCCCGACGATCTCACCGACGAACAGCGGAAGACACTGCGGGAGGCCGCCGAAGAAGCCGGCTTACTTTAATCCGAGAGCGTCTTTAATCCGAGAGCGTTCCATTGAACGTACTCGCATGGTTGGATAAGTATATTAATGGGGCGAAAAGAATGCAGGGGGTGGAAATAAGGGTTGCATTCACCTCTGCTGATTCTCATATTGCGCGCATGTAACGATCTCACAGCGTATGGCGACGCTGCGGTTGGGGCCGAATCAGCCCAAACGCTGGAAGAGGGTTCCCACGCAACGATGAGTCCACCTTTGTCTATCGACCGGACGACCGATGGACGCTCTTCCTGTTTGGGGCGGTGCCGATTCTTCGCGTCCCGCTTTCATTCGGTTGCTCGCTGCGTCCAGTCTGGGCGTGCGGGCCCGCAGCCTCCCAATCGATTCCGTCGGCTCCTGTCCCCACACCCGCACGGAATCGTCCCACCACCCGTATCGATTCTGTTCGACCTGACAACACCATGAGCGACAAGCCGAAGAACGTTTTTCGTATTGACATC
>CAYOWD010000134.1:0-11650 GCA_964407535.1 uncultured Salinivenus sp.
TCAACACAAAAGTTGCCGCTTCCGTGAATCTTCTATTTGTCAACACAGCCTAACGTCTGCCTGAGACAGTACAGCCGATCTGGTTGACGCTAGTGATTATATCGCAGTCGACTTTTGATGCAGTCGACTTTTGACTTTGTTGAGAAGCATATCCTAGTGAGGGGTTCGGCACTTTCTCTCCGTTCATCTTCTACGCAGACACATCAGCGTTACACACGATGTTACACCAGATACAACGATTTTCTTCTGTGGCTCTCCTTCTGGCCGCAGTTGGCTTTGTCTTTACGGCTTGCGACAGCGATGGTGGAAGCTCGGGTCCGGGCACATTCAGTGACGGAACCGCCGACACCCTCGACATCGCATCCATGTCGCCCGATGATGGGGCAGACGTTGAAAGTCGAGCGCCTACACTGAAGGTCAGCTTCACGCAAAAGGTTGCCGAAAACGAATACACGAACACGACCACTCCCCGGCAGGACAGCGAGACGGGAGATCAGGGAGACTCGAACCGGGGACTCAACCGGGGGCTGATAGACGGCATCCAGCTCCAACCGGAGATTGCGAAGAGTGGATCGAAAAGTCTGACGGTGAGCAATTCCATCCCAGTCGACATTGAGTGGGTCGATGGGCGGACAGCTCTCGAGGTCACGGTTGATACGTCGGATTCGGACTTCGACGGCCTTCAGGACGGATACATCTACACGCTCTCGCTGGGCGACAGTGGCAACGATACCGGCGTGTACGACAAGCGCTTCAAGAGTGTGTCGGGATCCCTGTTTCGGGATCTTGACGGAGACGGCGCGGATGAAGGACTTGTTGCAGATGGAACGGGCGTGAATCCCACTCTGGATCCGGAAGACCTGCAGTTCTCCGTGGGGCTCGACGAGGAAGCACCTGCGGTGCCGACTGTCACCTTCGATCCGGAAAGTGGAGATGTGGCGAATGAGAGTACACTTGAGGATGAGGTGTATGATTACACGGATGGTTCCATAACAGCTCCGCTTCAGGTTTCCAGCGTGGATAACAGTGGAGCACAGGTGAAGGGCTACGAGGTATACTATCGTAGTCAGAATCAGGTTGGGCGCTCCGGTACCGGAGACACATTCGTGAAGGCGTTCGAGGTGAGTCCGGAAGCCAGCTCAGGTGACTTTGAGGACTGGGAGGGCATTATCCCTGTCAGTGCGGTTAATGACGATGAGTTCGACGACGGTGAGCTCGAATTTACTGCTACTATTTCTGACTCTCCGTTCAAGGCCAGCGACGGCTCGTATGGTCCTGTCGAGTGGAAATTCCGTGCTGTGAGTATCAATGGGGTGCGGAGTGAATTCACGGACGTGATCGAGACCGGCGACAACACCGCTCTCGACGTGAGTAGTGCCCAGATTACGGATACCGACGATGGGGACATTGAAGAGATTACCGTCACGTTTAACGAACCGACCCAGACCAGTACGGTGGATGCGGGCGACTTCAGTTTCCAGCAGCCCGACGACACCAGTCTGAATATTGGCGTGAGCATTGCTGACGACGGTGGTGACGACCCAAACGATGGTGATGACAATCAGGACGGCACTGTGGTTGTGCTCGACATCACCGAGGACGGATCGGACACGGATGATCTTGAGCGTGGAGACGAAATCGTGGTTTCGGACATTAACGATCTTGCCGGTAACGGCCTGGACGAGAATGAAAGAACCATCAACTAGGTCTCCGGCTTCGGACTGGTAGAGAGTGTTGCTACTCGTCCTTGGCATTCTCCCGGGGCGTCTGCTTTGCGGCAGGCGTCCCGGTTTTTTTGTGCGTTCGTTTGTTTTTGCGTTGGGCGTTTTCGCGTTGAGTGTTTTCGCGTTGGGCGTTATGCGTTTAGGGTTGTGCGTTATAGGGTTGTGCGTTATAGAATTGGGCGTTAGGGGTTATACAAAGTCCGATGGGCGATGGCGGCTGCTTTGTCGTGGAAAATGGCAGTTCGCGCCATTTGGGGCTGATTGCAGCCTTCGTGCCCCCGACATCCCGAGTCGGATTTCGTAGTATACCAAGTCCGGTTGCACAATTCTAGTTTGGGGAGTGCACGTTCTTGTGCAGAGCCACCGATTCTGCACTGAAAGGGCGGTTCAGCACATCTCATACCAGATCCGGGAGCAAAGTTCGGGGCTGAGTGTCTCAAGGGAGCTGATCTTTCTATCCCCCCAAGGAAGACATCGATGTCCTATTTTCTTGCTGTAGAGACGCACCTGCCCGCCGAAGAGCGTTAACCGACGCTACCGGTAGACGGGTCGGCCCACCGGCGGGCCCAGTGGCACGTGCTTCGGCTCAAAGCCGAGAGCCAATCGGTCCGTGACATCCGTGAGGTCCTGGGATATGCAGAGAAGTGGATTTGTGAGACTGTCCGTCGCTACAACGAAGAAGGCCCCGAAGCGATCAGGGACCGTCGGAGGGAAGCCGCTGCTCTCTGCCGTACAACAGGAAGAGCTTGCCGGTCTTCTAGAGCAGGGATCTGCTCCGGATGGGGAACCCTGGAGCGGCCCGAAGGTCGCCCGTTGGATCGAATCGGCCACCGGTCGAAAATCAGTTCACGACCAGCGCGGCTGGGAGTACCTGCGGCGCCTCGGTCCTGCGCCTCAACGCCCGCGCCGACGACACGAAGCGGCCTCTACGGAAAAGCAGGCCGCTTTGAAAAAAATAAGCTCCCTGCGACGGCAAAGGCGCTTCGAGAGGTGCATCCGGACGCTGACCCTATATCACTGGTGGCCGGGGGATTGGATCACGAACCGCAACCCTGAACTAATCAACCGGATTTGGTATAAAAAATCCCCCGCCGGAGTGCCTCCGACGGGGGACGAATGGGCAATCTTACGGTCAGCATTTCTCAAGGGGGGATCCGCTCATCCGCCTCTGAACGCACAAGCGCGCCAACGCGCTAACGCGAAAACGATTAATACTGCGGCACGCTGTCGTCGATCTCGTCGCTCCAGGCGAGGACGCCGCCGGCGAGGTTGGCGGCCTTGTAGCCCTTCTCGCGCAGCATCTTGGTGGCCTTGGCGGAGCGGCCGCCCGAGCGGCAGTGGACGACGAACTCCTCGTCCTTGCTCACGCCGAGTTCGTCGAGCCGGTCTTCGAGCTGATCGACCGGGATAAGCTGGTCGGCGTCGATGCTCGCAATCTCCGCCTCGTAGGGCTCGCGCACGTCGAGCACGAACGGGCCGTTGCCGCGGTCGCGCTTTTGTTTGAGATCGTGGACGGAGATTTCGGGGACAGCGTCGTCAGAATCAGACACGTCGTCGTCGGAGCCGTTTTCAGAGCCGTCGAAGTTGATGCCGCAGAATTCTTCGTAGTCGATCAGTTCGGTGACCGAGGGGTCGTCGCCGCAGACCGGGCATTCGGGATTGTCCGGCACGTTGAGTGTGCGGAAGTTCATCTCCAGCGCGTCCACCATGAGGAGGCGCCCGATGAGGGGCTCCCCGATGCCGGTGAGCACCTTGATGACCTCCGTGGCCTGGAGGGTGCCGATGAAGCCGGGGAGGATGCCCAGCACACCGCCCTCGGCGCAGGAGGGCACGAGGCCCGGCGGGGGCGGTTCCTCGTAAAGGCAGCGGTAGCAGGGGCCGTCCTCAGTGGCGAAGACGGAGACTTGCCCCTCGAAGCGGAAGATGGACGCGTACACGTTGGGCGTGCCCGTCATCACGCAGGCGTCGTTGACGAGGTAGCGGGTGGGAAAGTTGTCCGTCCCGTCGGCCACTACGTCGTAATCGTCGATGATGTCGAGCGCATTGTCGCTCGTGAGGCGCACCTCGTGCCGATCAATCTCAACGTGCGGGTTGAGGTCGTTCAGGCGCTCGGAGGCCGCCTCCAGCTTGGGCCGCCCCACGTCGCTGGTGCCGTAGAGGATCTGGCGCTGCAGGTTCGACATCTCTACGGTGTCGAAGTCGACGAGGCCGATGCGCCCAACCCCCGCGGCGGCGAGGTAGGTGGCGGCGGGCGAGCCGAGGCCGCCGGCGCCCACGAGGAGGACGGAGGAACTTTTGAGCTTCTCCTGGCCCTCTTTGCCAAACTCGGGGAGCGTAAGGTGGCGACTATAGCGTTGCAGTTCCTCGGAGGACAGTTCCGCCGGTTGGGACTCCGCGTCTGCGGTGGTTGTGGACATGTTGTTGATGCGGTTGATCAGTGATAACTACGTATTTCACCCCGAGGGCACTTCCGCTGCCGACAGCTCTCGGCATCGGGGCGCGATCTGAAATCACTTCCTCGTTCACGGTCGTTCACTCAGGGCGCGTATTCCGAATTTCGTATTTCGTTACGACAACACGTCTTGACGCAATACGCAACACGACATACGCACTGCCGCGATTCCCCGTCAGCCGAGATTGTCCGAGAACGGCAGTGTGGAACGACGGGTTGCACGTCGACTCGCTTTTTCATCCCCCGGCGATGGACGGGACGATGGAGATCTCGTCACCCGCATCGAGGGTTGTCTCGACGCCGTCGCCGAAGCGCACGTCTTCGTCTTCAACGTATACGTTCACGAACTGGCGGAGCTCGTCGTCCTCGTTATAGAGGTTGTCGGCGAGGTCGGGATACTGGTCCACGAGGGCGCGGAGGGCCTCATTGACCGTGGTGGCTTCGACCTTGACGCTGCTTTGTTCGTCGGTGGCCGAGCGGAGCGGCGTGGGGATGCGGATGGTTACCGTTTGTTGGGTTGCTGGCATGGGTTTATTGGTGCGTTGAGCGTTTTGCGTTGGAAGGTTGGAAGGTTGTGCGTTGGTGTTGGGTCGGGTACCCGGAATGCTGATGTTCGCTGTGTAAGTGAATGCTTGGGAGCAATCAGGCAGATTCGAGGGAGGGGACCTTGATGTCTTCCTCCAAAAATTCCGAGCGGTCCGGGGCAAGCGACCACGCCGTCAGGGTGGCGGGCACGCCGTCCTGAACGGACACGATGGCGTAGGTGTATCCGGGGAAGGTGGCTTCTTCCAGGTCCGTCTCGGAGGGACGGGCCGGGTGGTCGGGGTGCGAGTGGTAGATGCCCACCACGTCGAGGTCCTGGTCGCGAGCGGCCTTGTCGGCTGCGCGATAGTCGTCGGCAGTTAACTGGTAGCGGTGCGTGCGATTCTCGGACTGCCGGTTGGCGGCGCGGCGAATGGCCGTAACCCGGTTTTCGCCGTCATCCGTGATGTGGCCGAGCAAAAAGCCGCATCCTTCCTCCGGGTAGGCGTCGGCGCCGTGGTTGCGAATCTGGTCCAGTACGTCCTGCGTGGTAATCATTTGGGAGGTCGGTGATGAGCAGTGATGCGTAATACGTGATGCGCAATGCGTGATACGTGAAGCGTAATACGTGAGGCGTGATACGTGAGGCGTGATGCCGGGAGGAGACCGCAGTCCCGAGTCACGCTTCACGATTCAGTCCAGAAGTCATCGCTCAGGTAGCGGGCGCCGGTGTCGCAGAGGATTGTGACGACCAGGCCTTCATCCAGGGACTGCGCCACGTCGAGTGCGACCGCCACGTTGCCGCCGGCGGACGGGCCGACGAGCAGGCCGTCCTTGCGGGCGAGTCGGCGGGTCATGGCGTAGGCCGTTTCGGTCGTGCAGGTGCGGTTTGCGTCGGCGTAGTCGGGATCGTAAATGCCGGGCACGATGGCCGTTTCCATATGCTTGAGGCCCTCCATCCCGTGCATCCCCGTGTCCGGCTGGTAGGCGATGCACTGGATGCTGTCGTCGTGCGCCTTGAGGCGGCGCGACGTGCCCATGAAGGTGCCGGAGGTGCCGAGGCCGGTGACGAAGTGCGTGACCTCGCCGTCGGTTTGCTCCAGAATCTCGGTGCCGGTGCCGTCGTAATGCGCTTTCCAGTTGGAGTCGTTGTTGTACTGATCGGGATAGAAGAAGCGATCGGGCTCGGCTTCCACCATCTCCTTTACGCGTCGCTGCGAGCCGTCGGTGCTTTCGAGCGGGTCGGTGAGCACCAGATCCGCCCCGTAGCTGCGGAGGACCTTCTTGCGCTCCTCCGATGCGTTCTCCGGCATGGCCAGTAGTACGTCGAGGCCGAGCGTGGCCCCAATCATGGCGTACGCGATGCCGGTGTTGCCGCTTGTGGCGTCGATGAGCGTCTGGTCCGGTTGGAAGTCACCGCTCTCCAGTCCGTCCCGAATCATGCGGAGGGCGGGTCGGTCTTTGACCGATCCTCCGGGGTTTAAGTGTTCAGCTTTTGCGCAGAGCGTTACGTCCTCCGGGAGGTCGTCCGAGAGCCCGTCGAGCCGGAGGAGCGGGGTTTGGCCCACGTTCTCGGCCAGCGACGTGATGTCGGCGCTCGTGGCGGCGGGCGTCGGGGCAGCGGAAGAGGGCGAAGTCATTGGACGGTCAGCAAACAACGAGGGAAAACGAAAAAAGCCTCTCGCGGCAGAACCGGAGAGGCATCAGCATCCATCGAAATGTCGCACGCACTCCGTTACGGTCGACGAGAGCGCGAGGCACCGATAGATTGCGGCCTCTCCGGGCAGGGCGGACAACAACAAGCACAGCACTGCTCGGTGGTCATCCAGGCCGCAATGGTGTGAAACGGTGCCTGCATTGGGAAAGGCGCAAGGGATGTTTGTCGTTTGTGCGATCCTCCATACATGCAGGGAGAGGCCCGCGTTCCGTGTGGACGGGGCGCTCGCTCACATCGTCACATTTCTAAACGAAACTTTGTTTCCGGACTATGGATGCGAATATCCGCGACCCCCGTACCCCATCGAGGACAGCGTGCTTGATTGGCGCTGGCCGCGGGGGACGTTGGGAAGTATAGGTGTGTGGGCGTTTGTGCGTGGGCTACTGGAGGTTGGTGGACTTTCGGAGACGGAGGAGGCGCTGGTGCCGTTGGTTGATGGATCTGCTCGGAATGTGTGGAAGCTTGGAGGCGTGGATGCATGGGAGCGTGGATGCGTGGAGGCGTGGAGGCATGGGTGCGTGGAGGAATGAGAAGAGTGTGAGCGTGGAGGTGTGGAAGCTGTGGTGCTGTGCTCTGCATGTTTTCCTGGGTCGCCTGTATTCGTAGAATCAGGGACCGGGGAAACTCCTGGTTTCGAGGTGCTGAAAGGGGGCTGACCGCCGTTTTTCTTCCTCACGCGATAGCGAATTACGAACTCCGAACGATCCAGTGTTGCGGGACCGTTCGGGGATTCCCTCCTGAAAGAATCAACATTGACAATCAGGGTCTCTCGTATGTCGTTCTCGGTCCACACATTTGCGTCGGCAGCGCTTTCCAGATTCCACACACGCGACGTTGTGGCCGTTCTCCGGTCGGTTGCAGCATGGGCGCTTCTGCTGGGGGGCGGGTTCATCGCGGGCATGTGCGGCGACGGGGCCGAGGTGCGGGCGCAGGACATGGCCTCGTACTACGAGACGACGGATCTGCTCGGCACGCCGCCGGCGAGCGGGCGGGAGGGCCTGCTGGGATACGCCAATCCGGCGGTGCCGTCGTTGGCCGGCAATCATCTCGTGGGCGTATGGTCGACGGACGGGCGGCGGGCCGTGTCCATGCAGGATTGGGGCGTCTTTGCGAGCGGGGGCGGAGTGGGCGCGGGTGTGCTGCGGCAGCGGGTGGGGGACCGTCGTGTGACCGGGTATCACGTGAGCCTGTCGGGAGGAACGGACGCGACGGCGATCGGGGTCGGGTATCAGGGCTTTTCCGGAGATGCTACTGCCCTCGGGCGTTTCAATCGAGTCAAGTTGGGGGGCATTCTGCGGCCAACCTCATTTCTGTCAGTCGGCCTCGTGGGGACGGCCTCGACGGAGACGGACGACCGGGAGGTGGTGGGCGAGCTGGGCGTGCGGCCGCTGGGGACCTCGCGTCTTACTGTTTTTGGCGATGCGGCCTGGGGGGAGGGACAGGCCCTCGTGGATGTGCCGTGGAGCGTCGGGGCCTCGGTCGAGGTGGTGCGCGGGGTGGACGTGCGGGGGCGCCTGTTTGGAGATGACGCGGTGTCGGTGGGGCTGCGGCTGGAGTTGGGCCGGACGGGACTCGACAGCCAGTCGCGTCTGGATCCCTCCGGGGGATATGCACGGCAGGTCAACCGGGTGCGCGTCGGCGACTATGCGCCCAGCGCCCTTGCGGAGGCGTTTCGGAACGACGAGCAGCACGTCGAGCTGGACTTGAATGGGGCGGTTCCGTACCGGGAGACGCGTCTGTCGGGGTTGTTCGGGGACGAGTCCACTCGGTTCTACGAGGTGCTCCGGACGATTGAGCAGGCAGGTCAAGAAGACCGGGTGGCCGCCCTTGCGCTCGATCTGTCGGGCATTGATCTGGATGGGGAACGAGCGTGGGAGCTGCGGACGGCGATTCAGGACGCACGGCGTCGCGGGGTGACGGTGGTGTCGCACCTGGAGGGCGGGGGCATGACGGCGTATCACCTTGCGAGCGTAGCCGACGTAGTGGCCCTCGATCCGGAGGGCACGCTGTTCCTCCCCGGCTACGCGGCGGGCCGAACCTTCTTCAAGGGGACGCTCGACAAGCTCGGGCTCGGCGTGCAGGCCTGGCGCTTTTTTGAGTACAAGTCTGCGTTTGAGGCTCTCTCGCGTACCGACTTTTCGCGGGCCGACAGTCTGCAGCGGCAGCAGTACGTGAACGATCAGTATGCGCTGACGCAGGGCGAGGTGACGGAGACCCGTCCGCTTGATACGGACGCATTTGATCGGCTCGTGGACGAGAAAACGGTAATCACGGCGACGGAGGCACGCGAAGCGGGGCTGGTGGACACGCTGGCGCGGTGGCGAGAGCGAGACGGACTCCTGAAAGATGCGGCAGGGGAAGCAACCTCCTCGATGTCGGCCGAGCACCTCGACGACGTGGCCACGGCGACGCGCGAGTGGGGGGCTCGGCCCGAGATTGCGGTCGTGTACGGGCTGGGGGCGACGCAGGTGGAGAGCGGCATGGGCAGCCGCGCCCTCAGCGAGCGCATCCGCGACCTGGCGGAGGACGAGGATGTGGCCGCGGTGGTCTTTCGGGTCGATTCGCCGGGCGGGGCGCCGGTGGCGGCCGGGCAGGTGGGCGCCGCCGTGAAGGCCTGCGCAGACGAGAAACCGGTCATCGTAAGCCAGGGACAGGTGGCCGCTTCCGGGGGATACTGGGTCTCCACGCACGCTGACACCATCGTGGCGGGGCCGAACACGGTGACCGGCTCCATCGGGGTCATCGGCGGCTGGATCTACGACGATGGCTTCGGGGACAAGACCGGATTGTCGAGTGATATCGTGCAACGGGGGGAGCATGCCGACCTTACGAAGGGGCTTCGCCTTCCGCTCGTCGGGGCGTCGGTGCCCACCCGGAAGTTGACGGAGGAGGAGCTGGATCGGGTGGAGGACGTGATCCGTTCGGGGTACGACAGCTTCGTGGCGACGGTGGCGGAGGGGCGTGATACGACGGAGGCCCACATCCGAGAGATTGGGGCGGGACGCATTTATTCCGGACAGGCCGGCAAGGAGGTGGGGCTCGTGGACGAAATCGGGGGACTCCCGCGGGCCGTGCGTCTTGCGCGTCAGGCGGCGGGTCTGGAGGCGGACGAGGGGACGGTTCGAGAGGTGAATCCGGTGTCCGGGACCCTTGACCTGAGCGGTGTATTGCCCGGACCGCTTGTCCAGTGGATCGGTGGGGACACGAAGAATGGGAATCTGCGGCCGGCCGTCTACACGGATCCGACCTCTGCCGTCGTGCGGCTCATGCTCGATCACCAGCCGGGACCGTTGGTCTTGCTTCCGCCGTCGTATTACGGCTCCGTGCTGGGAATGGACGCGATGAGCGGGGGCGGGTAAAGGCCATCAGGGGAGCGACAGGGGAGGGGGATGGGAAGGAGAGAGGGATGGGGAGAAGGAGAGAATGAGGACCCGGGACAGACAGGTATTGCAAGTCATGGGGCAGAGATGCAGTTGGTAACATCGGCGGAATCCGGATCCGGTTTCGTCTGTGCAATCCGTCCGTCCGCATTGGGGGCAAACGTAGACGATCAGGCGGTCCATTCTGAAAAGGGCCCACGTCTGACTGCCGGATCAATCGTAACAATGTGGGACGGAAGCAACTGGGAAGGGAGCGAAACGTGCGCACCACGCCGGTCGCACTGAAGAACAATCGCTTTGCTGTATCGACGCAGGGGGGCGGGACCGGAGAGGGCGGGACGAGAGCGGTTCGAGTGGGGGGCGTTTGTATTCGAGAGCCCATTCACAACAGGAAAGGCAATGGTATGACAGAGGCGTCCTCCTCCCCCGACGGCTCGGATCCGTCTACGTCGGAGACCGGGTGGTCGACGGCCACCAAGCGTGTGATCGGGATTGTCGGGGTTGTCCTCGTGGTCGGGGCGCTGGCACTGCCCAAGCTCTGGCCCACGAACACGGCGGAGGGCAATAGTCGATCGGCGCAGGCCCCGACGGGGGTGGCGGCGACGGTGCTGCGTCCCGGCTCGGTGGCCGAGCGGATTCGCACCACGGGCACGCTCCGGGCCGATGAGTCGGTGGCCCTCACGGCCGAGGCGTCCGGCAAAATTACGGACATTCGGTTTGAAGAGGGGGCACGGGTGCAGAAGGGCGATCTGCTGGTGCAAATCAACGACGCGGAGCTGCGGGCCGAGCGCAAGCGTCTTCAACACCAGTTGCAGCTGGCGTCCGATCGGGCAGAGCGGCAGAAGCGCCTGCTGGATGAGGGCGGGGTGAGTCAGGAGGAGTACGATGCCACCGCCAATGAGGTCGAGGTGTTGAGGGCGGAGCTGGAAGGGGTTCAGGCCCGGCTCGACAAGACGCAGATCCGGGCGCCGTTCAGCGGCGTGGTGGGCCTGCGGAGGGTGAGCGAGGGGGCATACGTGACGCCGCAGGCGCAGATCACGACCCTCAGTCGTCTGGATCCGCTCAAGGTCCAGTTTTCGGTGCCGGAGAAGTACGCCGCGCGAATGCGGGCGGGGCAGTCGATTTCGTTTCAGGTGCGGGGGATTGAGCGCGCCCTCTCCGGAGAGGTGTATGCGACGGACGTGGCGGTTGAGGAGGGGACGCGAACCCTGCAACTCCGCGCCCGGACGGACAACCCCGACGGAACCCTCCGCCCTGGCATGTTTGCCGACGTGCAGGTGACGCTCGGCACTATCGAGGATGCCATTACGGTGCACTCCTTTGCCGTGACCCCGACGCTCGACGGCCAGCGCGTCTTCGTGGTCGAGAACGGCACCGCCCAGCCGCGCAACATTACACTCGGCATTCGGACGGACTCAACGGTGCAGGTGACCGACGGGCTTGCCCTGGGCGATACCGTGATCACGTCTGGGATGCAAGGGCTCCGAGCGGGACAATCCGTTCGGGTCGACACGCTTGAGTGAGGCGTGACTCGTGATACGTGATTTGTGAGGCGGGAATGAGGGGAGGGGCGAGTCTGCCGTTTCATGCTCCACGTCTCACGCGTTCTCGTTTTCCGGTCAATTCGAGTCGTTTTTCCACCCGTACGGACGCCCTCGTGCGTCTCCCACATACGACCCGACGCCGATGACGCTCTACTCCCTCAGCATTCGACGGCCCGTGTTGGCCACGGTGTTCACCCTGATCATCATGATCTTCGGGGCGGTGGGCTTCTACTTTCTGGGCGTGCGTGAGTATCCGGCGGTGGACCCGCCCGTCATCAGCGTGACGACGACGTATCAGGGCGCCAACGCCG
>CAYOWD010000135.1:0-10461 GCA_964407535.1 uncultured Salinivenus sp.
GCCGGCGAAAACCTTCAGATGAAGTGTCTGTCGCCGGATGAGACGGAACGGTTCCATCTCGACGTGTATCGCGGGCGTATTGCGCTGGAGAAGGTGTGCCACAACCTCCGCGTTCGATCCGCCGTGCCGCTCCTGCGGCTCGATCTGAATGCCTTCCCGCATCGGAATCCGGACGGGGAGAAGGTGGGGCGTACGCACCTGCACGTGTACCGGGAAGGGTACGGGGATGCGTGGGCCTACGAGGTGCCGGATGAACCCTTTGACGATCTCGGCGATCTAAGGCGTACACTGTACGACTTTATGTCGTACTGCAACATCACCCAACAACCCAGGGTCAACCCCCACTTGTTTTGAGTACCGCGACGCTTGAGCATAGACTGGAGGACTACTGGTCCTGGCTCCGAGACGAGACGGAGCTCCGGGCGGTCGACGACCGGGAGTACGTGGAGATTACCGTTCCCTTTCTCGACCGTCACAACGATTATCTTCAGATCTATGCTCGACGTGCCTCCAACGGGGGCTGGACGCTGACCGACGATGGGCACACCCTTCGGGATCTGGAAGCGTCCGGCTGCGACTTTTCGACGGAGAAGCGCGCTCAGCTTTTGGAGGTCACGGTGCAGCGGCTGGGGGTAGAAAAGGACGGATATGCCCTTACCGTGCAGGCCCGGGAGGAGACGTTCCCGCAGAAGAAGCACGATCTCGTGCAGGCGGTGCTTGCCGTGGGCGATCTGTTTCACACGGCAAGCCCTACGGTCATTGGGCTGTTCCTGGAAGAGGTGGAGCAGTGGCTCGACGAGAATGAGATTCGCCATTCCGAAAGCATCAAGCTCTCCGGCGCGTCGGGGTACGACCACCACTTCGACTTTCTCATTCCAGGGGTCAAGGACATTCCCGAGCGCGTGCTGGAGGCGATCAATCGGCCCAGCCGGTCGAACGTGGAGCGACTCATCATGGCCTGGCAGGATACCCGCGACGCCCGGCCCAGCCGGTCGGAGGCCGTCGCTATTCTCAACGACGTGGAGCAGTCCGTTCCCCGGGGCAGCCTGGAGGCCCTGGCAAGCTACGACATCAAGGCAATCCGGTGGTCGGAGCGCGACGAGCACGTGGAGGAACTGGCGGCGTAATTCCCATTGCGCCCCCCCCTCCCCCGAGCCGACGCCCCCGTTTGCCGGGGGGGAGGAGCAGGCCATACACCGCCCCCTACCGGCGGCGTGGGACGAGATGGGGATGCAACTCAACGAATATATGGAGGTCCTTGGCTATGAGTGATGACTTTGAGATGGAGGTCGTTGAAACTGGAGAGACCGACGTTCTGCGTAGTGGAGATACGCCGAGTAATGAAAAGTCAGTGAGTGATTCAACAGAGAATGAGAATGTGTCGTCTGCTCTTATAGGGGAAATCCCGAACGATTGGAAAATCCGAAGGGTGGAAGATGTCAGCGGGATCAATCCGGATGGGTTCTCGCCAGACGATCATGACGGTAGCTCTTTTGAGTACATTTCCCTATCTGACACCGAGGAAGGCAAGGTTCTTGGCAGTAGCACCATTCCAACTGATGAGGCGCCGAGTCGAGCACAGAGGCAGGTAAGAGAAGGTGATGTGTTGGTAGGAACGGTACGCCCGAAGCAAGCCAGCCACGGATTTGTGACTGCAGAGCATGACAAGAATATTTGTTCTTCGGGATTCGGCGTGCTCCGTGCTGGGGAGAAGCTGAATTCTCAATATCTGAGACAGGAAGTTCTTTCCCATCGTTTCTTTCGTCAGATGATGGGATATGTGGCAGGTTCAGGCTATCCTGCCGTGAAGCTAAGTGATCTGACAAAGCACCGTGTTGTGGTGCCACCCCTCCCCGAACAGCGCAAGATCGCCAGCGTCCTCTACACCGTCGACCAGGCGATCCAGAAGACGGAGGACATCATCGAGCAGGCCAAGCGGGTGAAGCGCGGCCTGATGCAGGATCTACTTCAGAGAAGTCGTAGCTCCTCAGAGGAGGGCAACTGGCAACAACTCGGTGAAGTGACTGAGTGGATATCAGGCAGTACCCCAAGTAAGGGAAATGATGCCTACTGGGGAGGTACAATCCCCTGGGTTAGTGCAAAGGACATGAAGGAAGTGAGGCTCGATGGGGCAGAAGACCATCTTACTTCTAAGGGAGTTGATGAATTTGGCATGTTGGCGCCCAAGGGAAGTTTATTGGTGTTGGTTCGGGGAATGCGCTTGAAAGACTCAATTCCTGTCTGTTTGGTTAGGGAAGAAGTGGCCTTTAACCAAGATGTGAAGGCTCTCATCCCCAAAAAAGGAGTGGAGGGGGAGTTTCTGGCATACTGGATGAAATCAAACGAGAATAGAATTTTGGGACTGGTTACTTCGGCGAGTCATGGGACGAAAAGGCTTGGAACGGACTCGCTTAAAAACTTTCGAGTCTGGATCCCATCGGAGGAGTACCAACAAGAGATGGTGCAAGTCTTCCGGGCGTTCGACCAAAAAATCCGAGGAGGAAGGGTACACCGAAACAGACTGAGTCAGTTAAAAAAGGGCCTCATGCAGGACCTCCTCACCGGCGAGGTCCGGACCGCCGACACGGCCATCGAGGTGCTGGGCGAGGTCGCCGCGTACGGGTAGCGAGCGTGGGAGCGCGGGTGTGGAGGGCATGATGGAGGCCGCTCGGAAAAGGACGAATGAGACCCAATTCACGATGGAAACGACCCAGGCCATCAAAGACCGTCTCCGGTCCGAGTTGCCCAATCTCCGTAAGCGCTACGCCGTGGAGCGGCTGGGGCTCTGCGGGTCGTTCGTGCGTGGGGAGCAGGAGGGCACAAGCGACGTGGACCTGCTCGTCACCTTCACCGAGACGCCCACGCTTTACGAGTTCGTCAATTTGAAGCACCATCTTGAAGACGTACTTGACCGAGACGTAGATTTGGGCATGCCTACGGCCTTGAAGGAAGGTCCGGCCGCCGATAATATTCGACGGGAGGTGGAGTACCTGTAATACCGAATCCGGTTGAAGGATTCGGGTTTGTAAGTGTGTAGGTGTGAAGGTATGTACGTGTGGTTCATCCGATTGCGCCTATTCCGATGTTTCTGAAATCCCGAACTCTATAAGCGGGGTTGGTATAATGCGCAGCCAGCGTCAATATATACAGGACATCCTGCAGGCGATGGAGGCCGCCGAGGAGTTCGTGGAGGGCGTTTCGCGGGAAGAGCTCGAAGACGACCTCCAGAAAAAGTTTGCCCTGCAACGGGCCTTCGAAGTTACCGATCTGTGAATCAGTTTTCCCAGTCCTTTTTTCGCTCATGAGTGACCACGGTCCTCGATGTTTCGAAGACGATAATCACTTGCTGTGATACAGATCGGTATCGGAGAGGCGACGAAGCACCTCGACCCCGATCTCCGCGAGCAGTACCCCGACGTACCGTGGGACAGCATGGCGGGAATCCGGGATATTCTCATCCACGAGTACTTTGCTGTTGATTTGGACGTTGTGTTGCGAACCGTTCGGGAGGATTTTCCGCGCGACAAGAAGCATCTCCGCCGCATCCTAAACGCCCTCGACGCCGATGAATGACGACAGTGCCCTTCCGAGTGAGAGCGGCGTCGAGCAGTCCGTGCTCCGGTGGCTGCGGGACGTGCCCGGCCCGTATTCGTGGACCGTCTACGGTCTGGAGGACGGCGAGGGCGCGGCCCGGCTCGACCGCGAATACGACCGCGGCAAGGGTGAGGTCGTCTACTGGAATCTCCTCCGCGAACAGCTGATCGAGATCAACGACGCGGTGAATGACGGCAACGTCGACCGCCTCCTCAACTCCCTCCGGCGGGATTTCGACGAAAGCGAGTTGATGGCCGGCAACCGGCACCTGCACCGCCGCCTCCGCCGCGGCAAGAAGTTCAACGCCACCCACGGCAACGGCACCAAGAAGCCGGTTTACGCCGACCTGATCGACTACGAGCGCCCAGAGCGCAATTCCTTCATTGCCGTCAACCAGATGCGCTTCACGCGCGGCGCGACGGTGCGCCCGGACGTCACCCTGCTCGTGAACGGACTGCCGCTCGTGCACATGGAGCTGAAGTCTCTCACGCAGGACAACGACTACACCGACGCCGTCCGCGACCTCCGCGACTACGAGGCGCAGGTGCCGCGCCTCTTTTTCCCGACGCTCCTGAACGTGGCGGCCGACACGGAGGCCCTTCGCTACGGGGGCGTGGGCGCCGCGCCCGGCTTCTACTTTCCGTGGAGCACGGCTCCGCTCCGGTATCAGGACGACAACGACCTCAAGCAGGCCACCCAGGCGCTGCTCAATCCCGGCACGCTGCTCGACATCGCCCGCGGCTACGTGTTCTACGAGGAGAAAGAGGGCGGGACGGCCAAGATTGTGCCCCGCCACATGCAGTACTACGCGACGCGGGAAATTCTCCGCCGCGTCCGGGCCGGGGAGACCCGCCGCGGCCTTATCTGGCACACGCAGGGCAGCGGCAAGTCGTTTGCGATGCTCTACGCCGCGAAGAACCTGCTGGAGGGCGACGCGCTGGGCAGCCCGCAGGTCTTCCTCATCGTGGACACCGACAAGCTGGCCACGCAGATGAAGAACACCCTGTCGAGGATCGGCTTCGAGCGGTCGGTGGTGGCCCAGAGCATGGATCACCTCGGGCGCCTCATCGAGGACGGACAGAGCCGGCTCGTGCTCACCACCATCCAGAAGTTTCAGGACGTGGCGGTCGGGCAGCAGGGGAACCCCGAGGTCGTGGTGATGGCCGACGAGGCGCACCGCTTCATGGAGCGGCTGCTGGGTAACAAGCTGGAGGGGGCCATGCCGGACGCCTGGCACTTCGGCTTTACCGGGACGCCGGTGCACGAGGGCGAGAGCGACGTGGCCCGGTCCACCTTCCGCAACTACTGTCCGGAGGGCGAGGGCCCGCTGCACCGCTACTCGATCCGCGACGGCATTCGGGACGAGGTCATCCTGCCGGTCTACTTTACGCTGCGCCACGAGGCGGAGTGGGACGTGGACGAGGTCGCGATGGACGAGGCCTTCGACCGGGAGGTGGACCCCCTCTCGGAGGATCAGAAGCGCGAGGCGATCAAGGAGGCCCTGACCCCGCGGGACCTGGGGGAGTTTCCGTCCCGCGTCGAGACCTACGCCGACGTCGTGGTCGATCACTTCGAGACCAGCGTGGAGCCGAACGGGTGGAAGGGGATGGTCGTGGCCCCGAGCCGCAAGTCCGCCGCCCTCTACGGGCAGTTTCTGCAACAGCGGCGCCCGGCGGCCGACGTGGCGGTGCTCTACACCGAGGGCCCCAACGACGAGGACGACGACCTGCTGCCCCGCTTCCACACGACTGCCGAGGAGCGAGACGACATCGTGGACCGCTTCAAGGAAACGGTGCGGCCCAAGCTCCTGGTGGTGCACAACATGCTGCTCACCGGATTCGACGCGCCGGTCCTGAAGACGATGTACCTCGACCGGCGCCTCACGGACCACAACCTCCTGCAGGCCATTGCCCGCACGAACCGCCCGGCGGAGGGCAAGACCAACGGCGAGATCGTGGACTTCCAGGGCGTGTTCAAAAACCTGGACGACGCGCTCGCCTACGACGAGGAAACCCGCACCTTCGCCGCCCAGGACAAGGACCGGCTCTTCGAGTCGTTCGAGGACCAGCTGGCGGAGATCTGGGCGATTTTCGAGGAGGTCGAGAAGACCGACTCGGCCGAGGCGGTGCAGCAGGCGCTCGCCCAGGTGAGCAAGCACCCCGAGAAGCGGACGTTCAAGCAGGGCTTTCAGCGGTTGCAGGACCTCTACGAGAGCGTGTCCCCGGACGCGCGTCTCTCGGATCCGGAGATCGAGGACAAGTACCAGTGGCTCTCTCGCATCTGGGTGGCCTTTCGGCGGTCGAACAATCGCGACGAGCACCCGGAGGAATCGGTGCGCGAGAAGACCCGCGAGATTGTGGAGCGGCACGTCGACGTGACCCGTGTGAAGGAGGACTTTCCGATCTACAAGGTCGGGGAGGAGCACCTGGAGGCCATTCGCGGACAGGAGCCGGCGGCGCAGGCCAGTTCCATCGCCCACGCCGTGCAGGCGCACCTGCGGCCCCGCGTCGACGAGAACCCCCGCTATGAGCGCCTGAGCGAGCGGGTGCAGGAGGTGCTGCATCAGTGGCAGAACGGCCAGAAAAGCGACCCGGAGGCCGTCGATGCCCTGGAGGAAATCGAGCGGGCGGTGATCGACGTGGAGGAGGGGGCCGAGGAGCGCGGCCTCAGCGCCGCCGAACACGCCCTTCTGGCGCTTCTGGAGGACGAGTACGACCTGCCGGCGGATCGGGCCGCGGCCCTGGCCGGGACGATTGCCGACCGCGTCGAGCAGGAGGTGGACACCAACTACCCCGGCTGGGAGCGCAACGAAGCGGCCCGCAAGGCCGTCCAGCAGGAGATCATGCGCGCGTTGATTGCGGAAGACGCAACCGACCTCGCTAAGCAGGACTTTCAGGCTGACGCCCTTGAATACATCATTGCACACTTTGCGGACTCACGCTCCTATTGATCATGCCCCGCGACGAGAACACGGTCCACATTCAGGGGGAGACCGTCGCCTACCGGCTGTCCCGCAGCGCGGAGGCCACGCAGGTCCGCATCGACGCCGGGCTGGACGGGATTCGCGTGGTGGTGCCCGAAGGACGGGACGTGGATCCGGACGCTGTGCTCAAAGAAAAGGCGAGCTGGGTGCTCAAGCAGTGCGACAAGTTTGCCCGCTACCGCGCCCAGATGCCCGAGCGGCGGTTCGAGGCGGGGGAGGCGTTTCCGATTCTCGGGCGGGAGCGGGAGATTGTGGTCGACAACGTACTCTCTTCCCACGTGGAAGGGGATCACATCTATCTCGACGCGTCGGCGGTGGCGGAGACCTCAATCAAAAACGAACTCGAACGCCTCTACCGCGAGGAGGCGCGGCGCCACTTCACCGAGCGGGCCGACCACTTTGCCGACGTGATGGGCGTGACTTACGAGCAGATCCAGATCCGCAACCAGAAGACCCGCTGGGGCAGTTACTCGACAAAGACGGGAACGCTGAGCCTGAACTTTCGGCTCCTCATGGCGCCGCTGGACATCGTCGACTACGTTATTGCCCACGAGCTCGCCCACGCTGAACACCCGAACCACAGCTCCCGCTTCTGGCGGTTCGTGGAGCAGCACGTGCCCGATTACGAACAGAAGAACGAGTGGTTGAAGGAGAACGGGACGCGGCTCATCTTCGACGGATCCACTGTGTGAGAAGCAAAATCATCTACTCCTGCCATGTCAGAGGAGCACGAACGGCTCGAACAGCGCGCGTTTTCTCCTGAAGAGGTCGCCACCATGCTGGGCGTTGCCCGTACTACGGTTTCCTCTCTTCTCGCGGGGGACAAGCTTGGGAGCAAGAAAATTGGAGATGTCCAGCGGATCTTTCTGTCGGACCTGGAAGACTATCTTGGGGAAGAACGAGCCCGATCTCTCGTCCGCGACATCAACAGCGGGATTGAGGACACCGGAAGCAGTACCTTTCAGAACAGCACATCTGAGAGCAGTGCGTCCGACCGTGACGACTCTACCGATCTCGATGTCGATTTCGATATGGCTTTCGATACGGAGGGCCGTAACAGAGACGATCGCACTCTCGGGGCTGATGCAGGACGGGGACGGGGGAACCGGTATGAGCCGGTGGTGCGGAAATGGAACGAGATCGACCAAGACAACGAGGCAATCGTGCTCGCTGACTTGTCAAAAAACGATATTCAGAACATCAGAAATCTCCTGTACCGCCGGGTCGGGAAAGAAAACGTGATCGTCCGCGCTGTGGAGCAGTGGGACGGCACGTTCAAGGCAGTCATTCGTGCCCGGGGAGGCAACAAGTACCTGAGAGAGTAATCCTCGTGGATTGTCGAATCGACACAGCGGCATTCTCCTTGTGGCCTATGGACAACCGACGGAATTGCACTAACAACTTTCCCTGATGATGGCTGAGACCCGTCCCAAAACGGTTCAAATTTTCCTGCCGGACGGCAACGCGCGAAGTGTCCGCATCGCCGAGATTACGAGCCGCACGGTCCAGGCCGTCCACATTCCGCGGCAGAAGCTCGATGTTGCCGGCGAGCGGGCGGAGGTCCGTCGGGTCGGGGTGTACTTCCTCTTTGGGGACGTCGGGGACGATGCGAGCAAGCCGCCGGCCTACATTGGGGAGGCCGAAAACTGCCTCCAGCGCATCACGGGGCATCACCAGCAGAAAGACTTCTGGACGACGGCCGTTACCATCACGTCGAAGACGCGGAGCTTCACAAAAGCCCACGCCCGGCGGCTCGAATACGATTGTCTCCGCACGGCCCAGGACGCGCAGCGCTTCCGCCTTCAAAATACACAGACGCCCGCCGAGCCCCACATTCCGGAGGCGATGCTTGCGGAGCTCCGAGACAACTTTGGGACGATTCAGACGCTCCTGTCGATTCTCGGCTATCCGATCCTGGATCCGCTGCCGACGGAGGCGGAGAGGGAGAACGGGAAGACCATGCTGTACTGTCGGGGCACGGGCGCCGATGCGACGGGGGAGTACACTGAAGACGGGCTTGTGGTCTTTGCAAAGTCGAAGGCACGGTTGGAGACAACCCCGTCGGTGCCCGATCCCGTGGAGCGGCGGCGCCAAACGCTACGAGCAGACGGGGTATTGGAGCAGGAGGACGATCACCTCGTCTTTCGGGAAAATCACGTCTTCAATTCCCCGAGCGCCGCAGCTGGGGTTGTGCTGGGACGGTCCAGCAATGGGTGGGGGGAGTGGACGGATGCGCACGGCCGGAGTCTCGATGAGATTGAACGTCGTTGAAGCTGGTCGAACCGGTTTGGGAAAAGAGGCTGCGTTCGTCTATCGGAGGCCGTCCGGCCCGCCGGATGTCCATCAGCGGTTTCAGAAGTACGGACACATCGATGAGTCCGGTCTCACGCAGCGCATGAGTGCCAGGGGTATAGAAACGCCAGAAGGTCGCTTCTATTGAAACGGTACATATTTTCCAACACCTCCATACGTAGCGATATGAGTCGAAAGAAGCTCACCCTGTCGGTGGAGGAACGGCTGATCCGGCGTGCAAACGCCGTTGCCCAAAAGCGCGGTACAAGCGTCTCACGCCTCGTCGAGACGTTCTTTACGGCGCTGGAGCAGGAGGAGGGAGATGCAGTTGAGGATGAGCATCCTCAACGACGCGAAGCGGAAACGACGCCGGACGGATCGGAGGACTCGTCGACCGTCGACGACGAACCGTCCGACTGGGCCCGGCGGTGGCGCGGCGCCTTTGCGGAGGAGGGAGAGACCTATCCCGACGATCCGTCGTGGGAAGAACAGGTGATCGCAGAAGAGATCGAAAAGAAGCACCCCTCTTGACGACAGTTTCTGCTTGAACTTGATCCGTCTCTTCCGCGCTACGCGTCAAAACGTCTCTGAACGTCGTTGCATTTCGGGTCGACACCCGCAGGTGCTTACCCCAAAAGAGCTTGTGGATCTTCTCAGGGTGTAGTCGGCGTACTGGAAGGGCATTTTGGGAGCAGAAAGTTCTACCTGCGACTTCAGGCGGAGTCGTCTGCTTCCGACGTGGGCTCGTGCTCCGGGCAGTCGACGCGCAGGTCCGCCGGACTGAGCGGCAGGTCCAGCAGATTGCAGTGATGCGGCTCGGCGGCGTCCTTATGGGCGTTATCCCCGGAGAAGCGGCACGTCCGACACATTCGGGTGCGAGAGATCAGGTCCGCCCGCTCCAGCTCTTCGATCGGATCCATGAGGAGCGTCATCGCGTCGGTCTTCCGGTTCGCATCCAGCCCTCGACGCTGATCCCGCACCGGTTCGGCCCAGGTGGAGAGCGTGTCGGCTAGTTCTTCGCCCGCCGTTGAGTCCATGTGCGCGACGGCCAGCTGGAAGAGATCGTTGATTGTATCGGCCCAGCTGCCGTTTCAACGCGTCTGTGCGAAGAAGCAGCATTGACACCGCAGTGGGAGAGAGGGGACGGCCCTTCAATTTCTGTTATTGCAAAATAAAAGGTCTGGCCACCCCGCTCCAACAAGAGGACGTATAGATGGCGGCCCGGGCTCGACTTTGCCGCCGGGAAGGAATAGGTTATACCAAGTCCGGCTGCAAACTTCCGGTATAGAGGGGGCAATACCCGTCGCGGCCAGGCGTTTTTCCTGTCCTACACCGCCGAAAAAGGTTCTCGTAGCGCATCTCAGATGCAACACATCCTAGATGTGTAGCGCCGTTGGAGTCCAACGGCGCTACAAAACCGGTTCCCAGACCGGAATGAATCTACCGGATTTGGTATTATACCAGCTCCGCAGCCGTACTCGTACGCCGACTTATACAGACTCCTGTTGTTGTCATGGATACATCCTCCGGCGACGGCCTCGTGCTCCTGTGGAGCGGGGGCAAAGACGCCATGCTTACGCTCGATGTGCTGC
>CAYOWD010000135.1:10471-11639 GCA_964407535.1 uncultured Salinivenus sp.
CTTACGACGGTGGTGGAGGAGGTAGAGGCCGTCACCATGCACGGCACCCCACTTGCTCTGATTGAGCAGCAGGCCGAGGCGCTCGACATTCCCCTCCACGTCATGCGCGTGCCGCCCAATGCGTCCAATGCGACCTACGAGGAACGGCTGGAGCGGACGCTGGGGCCGTTGCTGGCCGAGGGCATGGGGACGGTGGCGGCCGGCGACCTTTTTCTGGAGGACGTGCGAGACTACCGGGCGCGCGTGCTGCGCACCGTAGGGGCGACCCCGATGTTTCCGCTCTGGAAGCGGGACTCCCACTGGCTGGCGCACCATTTCGTGGGGCGGGGCTACCAGGCAGTGGTGACCTCCGTGGATCAGACTCAGCTCGATGCCGCGTTTGTGGGGCGCCGGTACAACGAGGCTTTTCTCGACGCGCTGCCCGAGGGAGTGGATCCTTGCGGAGAGCACGGCGAGTTCCACACGTTCGTGACGGAGGGGCCGCCCGTCCGGACCCCGGTCTCCGTGGAGGTGGGGGCGCAGCGGGGGGAGGGGCGGATGCGGTACGTGGAATTGCATCCCAGTGATACCGAATCCGGTTGAGGGATTCGGGTTTGAAAGTGTGTAGGTGTGAAGGTATGTACGTGAGCCCCAATCGCTTGCGCCTATACCGATTTTTCTGTCTCTCTGAACTTTGCAGACGGATTTGGTATAAAATAAAAACGCCCTCCGTCCCGAGTGGGAACGGAGGGCGAATGGGGAGTGAAGTCCGGGGGACGTTACTCGTCGTCCGGCGCAGCGGCCGAGGCTTCCGGCGAGGACGAGCCATTTCCAACGCCTCCACTCGGGGAGGATCCCGATTCACCGTTGGTCGACTCGTCCCCGTCCGACAGCTCTTCGGTCTTCGAGATGGACGCAGCGCCCTTCTGTACGTCGAAGGACAGCTCTTCCTCATCCTCCTCGTGGGTGATGACGACCTTGTCGCCTTCGCCCACTTCGTCGTGCAGAATGTCTTCCGCCATGGGGTCCTCCACATACTTCTGGAGGGCGCGGCGGAGCGGGCGGGCGCCATACTTCGGATCGAAGCCCTTGTCGGTCAGGAACTCCTTCGCGTCCTCGTCGAATTCGAGTTCGAGCCCGAGCTCCTCGGCGCGGTCGAAGAGGTCCTCCGACATGATGTCGATGATGT
>CAYOWD010000136.1:0-6718 GCA_964407535.1 uncultured Salinivenus sp.
GATTTCGTTCGGTGGGAACCGTGGTAGGCAAATAGTCGGAATCGTCTTTAAGAACACATTCACGTATCAGTAAGATCGGTACATTCCGCTTTCGCCTGCGGCGGCACCCAGCGTGTCCCCCTCCATCCAGGATAATCGTACGGATCGGTGGCGTCACGACGTCTTCTTCTGTTCTCAAAACTTGTCTGCCTGGCTGTGCCCTCCTCCTACACGATCACCGGCTCGCTTCTCGAGGCCGACACAGATGCTCCCCTGGTTGGCCTCCTCGTCGAAGCGTACGATGTAGACGCCCCTCAGGACCGCCGGCTCGGCGGCACCCTTACGGACGCAAACGGGGCATTCAGTCTTACAATCAACGAGCGCTTCGACGACGACGATCCCCCATCCATCCGGTTTACGGCCTACACCGACGGCCGATCAACGGTCATTCACCAGACCGAACCGTTTGAGGTTCCCTCGTCCCCCTACGATCTGGGACGGCTGCGGATCACCGCCGATACGCCGAAGCGAGCCGTGCCGGTCTACACGGCCGCCCTCGGCCACGAGTTGCCGGAAGCCTGCTCTCCGTCCCACGCCGACCTTCCGTTCGAACGCCTGTTCGCCGGACTTCCGGCCCACTGCCCGCCCGACGAGATGCTCGAACATCTCGGCGAGCCGGACGGCCCCATGAGCGAACGGGAGTCGCTATGGGCAGAGAATTCTTACGACAGTCCCACGCTCCCGGCCGGCCACACCTTCTTCGCGCAGTTTCTGATTCACGACCTCACCTACGAGCTGGTGCGTCGCCTGAGCACCGACCGGACCCCTCGGACCATTCAAACCGGCCCATCCTCGCTGCGCCTGCAATCCCTGTACGGCCCCGGTCCGGAGATGGCGCCCCACCTGTATGCCTTTTACGAACAGGACTACTTCTCGGGTCGCCTGCTCGACAGCCCCTCCGGCACGCAACACGACCTGCCGCGCAACCGCCAGGGACGGGCTCTCATTGCCGACCCTCGCAATGCAGAAAACGTTGTGCTGGCCCAGCTCCACCTCGGCATGCTTCGGTTTCACAATGCCATGGCACACCACGTCGCCACAACCGGCGACCACGGCCCCGCCCTTTTCAACAGAGCCCAGCGACAGGCTCGCTGGCATTACCAGTGGGCCGTCGTGTACGACTTCCTGCCCCGGGTCGTGGACCCGGCCATTGTGGAAGCGGCCCTCGACCGCGACTTTTCGCACGAGGAGCCTCCCCAGGGCCTGCCGCTGGAGCTTGCGCTGGGCATCTTCCGGTACGTCTATTCGCAGGTGCGACTCAAATACCAGATCAATGACAACGCGGAGGTGACGCTGGTGCCCGCCGAGGGGACGTCCGACACGCTTCTCCGCCACCGCTCGCAGTCAATTCCGTCTCGGCTTGCAGTCAACTGGTCCCACTTCTTCGAAATTAACGGCGCCGACCCGCAATCCAGCAAGCTCATCGACACCAAGATTACACCGGCCTTCCTCAACCTGCCGCTCATTGATGACCCGCGGCCGGCGCGGCGCTCCGTGGCGGTTCGCTTCTTTCTGCAAGCCAAACGCGCAGGCCTTCCCTCGGGCGAGGCGGTGGCTCGCGCCCTCGGCGAGACGGACCGACTGCCCCGCACCGCCGCCCTCCGCAAGCTCGGCCTCGACGAAACGCCCCTGCTTTACTACGTGCTGGCCGAGGCGGAGCATCAGTACGAGGAATCTGAACAAGACCGGCTCGGTCCCGTGGCCGGCCGACTGCTGGCCGATACGATTGTGCGACTCCTGCGCCGCGATCCGCAATCCTACCTAAACGCACACCCCGACTTCAGTCCGGCGTCCGAATTCACGGACGACAACGGGGATTTCGGGATCGGCACGCTCATTACCGGGGGACAGCGATAGTCCGGGGAAGACGACCTCTTCATGTGAGCGTCCATCAATTCATGTGAGAATTCATGGGAGCGTCCATCAACGTTCCAGCATTATGGTCGCTCCCGCACGCGGTCGAGCCGCTCCCAGATGTTTTCGTTCCAGTACGGACTGCGAAGGTGTTCCGCGAGGTGCATCTGGTAGCGACCGTTTCCGGCCTTCATCTTTAGCAGCCGCCGCTGCTCGCCCGTCCCCACCCAATAGCGCTCCGTGCGTCCGCTTTGCTCGCCGATGGGGGACGGGACCTCGCGCTCATAGGTGACCACGATCACATCGGCCGCGTACGTCCCGGCGGGGGTATCGACCTGTTCCCGTCCGGTCTTCCGCGCGTGGGCCGGCACGTGGGCACTGCTGTCGGCGTCCGCCACCGCAAAGTGGAGCGTATCGGCCGCCTCGACATCGAGCCCGCGGACGAGAAGCGGGACCTGGGCCGGAGGGTATGAGTGGGACTGCGGATCGAACGAGGTGCGCCGGTTGCCGTAATCGTCGCTCCGCATTCGCACCTCCACGGCCTCTCCGGGGGGAAAGGCCGTTTCCCGATATAGATTCGAGCACCAATCGAAACTCGTGAAGGACTGCTTGTACGGACGGAGGTCCCGCTGCCGGGCATTGACGACCCAGTTCCGCTTATACTGATAGGACCCGCTCTCCAATTCGTAGAACAGCGCGTACTTAAACGACGGCGTGCCCGTCCCATCGGTCATTTTCGTCATCTCGTCGGGACTAAATCGGTGCTTGACGAGGTACGTCCCCACCATGAATTTCTGTGGGTTGGGCTGTCCGTACTGATCGCGCGAGCGCTCGACCTGATAAAAGGCAATTTCGGCCTGCCCGTCGTTCCAGATCTCGCCCGTCAAGTAGTCGGAATCCGTAATCGGATCCGGATTCGTTGGTTCGCCCCCACATCCCAACACGACAACGGCCATCAAAACGAGAAGCGAGGAGCGAAAAATGGCCATTGAGACAAAAGATTAGGCTCAAAAGAGGACCTCCCACAACTCTCGTTGCATACAAAAACCCGCTCGTTACACAGCACCGGGCATGCGCACGAGCAGGTCCGTCTTCTTAGCAGTCCGCAAGTTGCCTTTCCGAAGGTGGAGGAGCGAGTACCGGCCGAGGCGACATCGGTACAGATCTGTTCGCGGATCGGCAGGGCCGACCTGTTGCCTCCTACTCCGTTTGCAGGAACCGGGCCACGATCCAACCGGCCAGCACGAATAGTCCCCCCACTACCGCTGCACTCAGAATGGGGCGCTGTCGGACCGCCTGTCGGAGCGTAGGGGTGAGTCGGAGCTCCACGCCGTCCAGACGGAGTAGTCGGCTAAAGCGACTTGGGTCCGCTGCCGACCCGACAACCAGAATGGGATCGCCCTGCAACTGCACCTCCAGGGTAAGCCCTGCCACGGCAAGCGCCCGCTGCACTCGGTCGGAGCTCGTTCGAAGTCGACGCGAGATCGGTTCTGCCTCCAAAATGCGCTTGCCCGCCTGAAAACTCGGCAAGTCAACGACGATGCGATCCCCATTCGCCTGTATGTCGACATTTTCCCCGTCGACAGCAAGTTGCAGATCGGCAAGCACCTCCAGCGGAAGAGACATCGCAATGCGAACGTGACCAATGAGAAAGCGGGCAGCAATCGGTGGGATGCCGCATCACGGACGTGCGGCGCGGACGGAGAGCTCGTGTACGACAGATGCCCTTCGATCGGCCTCCGCTCCGCTTGGACTCTTCGGCTCCGGAATCCGTCTAAGCCTCAACGGCCAAACGGAATCAACTTTTTCCCCCTCGCATGCGGGTGGGGGCGCCCGTGTCCCCCGGACGCCACGCCCCCAGGGTTTCTACTCGGTTTCCTTCGTACGAATCTTAAGGGTGCCGTTCATTTTCCAATGCGCGTGCTCCGGACTGTCCCCGGCCTTACTGGGCACGGCCAGCTCAAAGTCCTCAAACTCGTACGTGATTTCGGCTCCACGTCCCGTGAGCTTATCGTAAAGTCCAATGGCGAGTTCGGGCCATGTCTTCGTGTCATCAACTTCAGCCATAACGTTTGTGCTCTTCTGTGTAGGTATTATCGCGAATTCCTTCCATGATTCCGCCCCATCTTTGGGGCGCAGCACTTGCCTTTTTGATGGACATAAGGGGAGCGTAGTTTTCTCTGCGATGGGATATTCTCGTAATGGGGACCGTTCTTCCCTCCGGGAGCCGCACGCGGAACGGGCCTCGGGGGCAACCCGCTCCCCCCGCCTCCCGTACGATCCCTCCCACTTTTTTGCACGTACGTTCCGCTCCCATGTCGTCCCCCTCGTCTTCGACCGTTCTCGTTACCGGTGCCACCGGCTACGTTGGCGGCCGCCTTGTGCCCTGTCTGTTGCGGGAGGGGTACACCGTGCGCTGCTTCGCCCGTAGCGCGGAGCGACTCCGCGCCCAGCCGTGGGGCGACGCCGTCGAAGTGGTGGAAGGCGATGCATTGGACGCCGACACGATCCCGCCGGCCATGACGAACGTGGACGCGGTCTACTACCTCATCCACTCGCTCGGGGCGGGCGCAGATGCGTTTGCCGAGCGCGATCGACGGGCAGCAGCGAACGTGCGCACGGCTGCGACGGACGCCGGTGTAAAACGGATCGTGTACCTGGGCGGGATGAGTCCGAAAGGCGAGGAACAGTCCAAGCACCTGCAAAGTCGCCTTGAGACCGGCGACGTGTTGCGCGACGGGCCGGTGCCCGTCACCGAATTCCGCGCCGCCCAGATCGTCGGCTCGGGGAGCCTGTCCTTCGAGCTGGTGCGCTACCTCACTGAGCGGATCCCCTTCATGATTTGTCCGAAGTGGGTCCACACGCCCACTCAACCCATCGCCATCCGCAACGTCCTGCAGTACCTCCTGGCTGCCCTTGAACATCCGGACAGCGCCGGCGAGATCGTCGAGATCGGCGGATCCGACGTGCTCACGTACGCCGAGATGTTTGAACTCTATGCGGCCGTCCGGGGCCTCACCCGCTGGGTGATCAACGTCCCGTTTCTCACGCCTCGTCTGTCGTCTCATTGGATCGGAGTGGTCACCCCCATCTCCAATACGATCGCCCGTCCGCTCATCGAAGGCCTCGACAATGAGGTCGTGGTGGACGACCCGGAGAAGGCGCGCCGCCTGTTTCCCGACGTGGAGCCCATCTCGTTCGAGGCCGCCGTCCGTCTGGCCCTTCGCCGCGTGGAATCCGACGTACTGCCCACCGTCTGGAACAGCGCGCTGTCCTCGACCGCCCAAATGCCGGACGGCAGCGCCACCCTCGACATGACGGAGGGCCTGTATCGGGAAGTCCGTACCCGAACCACGACGGCCGCCCCGGACCTCGCCTTCGACACCCTCGCTCGCCTGGGCGGCCAAACCGGCTGGCTCTACGGCAATGCCCTGTGGCGGCTGCGCGGCTGGATCGACCAGTTTCTGGGCGGTACGGGCTACCGACAGGGACGGCGACACGAACGCGACCTTCGGGTGGGCGACGCCGTTGATTTCTGGCGGGTGGAAGCACTCGACCCGGGGCACCTGCTCCGGCTCCGGACCGAAATGCAACTGCCGGGCCGGGCCTGGCTTCAATTCGAGGTGGCTTCTCCCGATGACGGGTCGGAGCGCACGCGCATCACCCAGTCGGTCTTCTTTGAGCCGAAGGGCCTGCTCGGCACCCTCTACTGGAACCTCGTACGGCCCGTCCATAGCTGGCTCTTCAAGGGCATGCTGACGCAACTGGTCGACTGGATCGAGTCGCGCGACCGGAGCGACGCCGACTTTGTCTCCGACCAATCGGTGCCGGCCGAGCTGGAAACGTCCCCTCAGCACCCCGACGGATGAAAACGGGTCGCCTGACCCGAGACGCTTCTGCTGGAAAACGCTTAGTTCAGCAGCCAGATGCCGCCGTTGAGTGCCGCGGCATAGCTTACCCACAGTAGATACGGCACAAGGAGCCATCCGGCCGTTGCCCGCACCCGCATGAATGCATACAGGGTCCATGCGAGGGCCCCCCACAGCAACAGAATGACCACAAGCCCGGCTGTTGGCGACCGCGCCCAGAAAAACGCGAAGGACCAGGTGCCGTTGAGGACAAGTTGCAGGGCGAAAAGCCTGAGCGCACGACGTCTCTCTTGATCGGGACCTCCGCGTCCCCACACGAGCCCGGCCGCTACTCCCATCATGGCATAGAGCACCGCCCACACGGGACCAAAGAGCCAGTTGGGCGGCGTAAAGCTGGGCTTTACGAGGGTGGGATACCAGGTCGTAACAGCCGTTTGGGTTGCCCAGGCGGCGATTCCTCCAACCCCTTCACACAGGACAACGGCGACTATGATCGCTCCGATCAGTGTCGCTTTTCTTGTTCGACGATCAGACATAAGTGGAAGGCCCCGGAATCAGTCCGACAAACAGTCCAACGGTGCTTTTTAGACATCCCACTCGCCCCCTACGGCTCGGGAAGTTCCGTATCTATTCCCCAATGATCGCAGAGCCCCTGAAAGAGTTCGTACTCCTCCGGCGCCACGTTGGCATCCGCGACAATAAAACCCTTCAACAACTCAAGATACTGTGCGCCCAGGACATCTGCCCGATCTCCGGCCTGCTCGACAAGCTCCTCGGCAAGCTCAATAGCGCGCTCCCGAATGGCCTGCGGCCCCTCCTCTAGCAGCGATTGCAGTTGCTCGGCCCGGGCCCCCACGTCCACACTTCCTTCCTGCTCCATCCGCTGCTCAAGCTTGCGAATGAGCATCTTTTCGGAAATATGCTCCGTCCCATCGGCATTCATCACCAAATAGGAC
>CAYOWD010000136.1:6728-11460 GCA_964407535.1 uncultured Salinivenus sp.
GGGTTCGCTTGAGCGTCTGAACGCGATCTACCTCGTTTGCATCCGACGCCTCCTCATCGGCCATAACGTCGAAGAAGCTAGACGTTGACCCGTCGTCGTCGGGAGAGCGGGAATCAGACATGCCTGCATGGGGATCGTTGTGAAAAAGAGCGGCTCCGGTACGGCCCCGGATTGTGCTTGGCTTCGGGGACGAGATCGATTCAGGGCACACGCCCTATATGCTTTGTCCGCGGCACGACCGCCCTCTCCATCAGAACCCCGTCGGGGTCCGCCCTCAGCCCTCCTCTCCCCCGTACACGGCCTCCGGGTCAAACACCTTCTCGCCGTCCGCTACGAGCGCGTCGTCCTCGGCCCGTCGATAAAAACAGGACTTATACCCCGTATGGCACGCCCCGCCCGTCTGCGTCACCGCAAAGAGTAGCGCATCGCCGTCGCAATCGACCCGCACCTCTTCAACGGTCTGGGTGTGCCCACTCGTCGCCCCCTTCCGCCAGCGCTCCTGTCGCGAGCGACTCCAGTACACCATCTGTCCGGTCTCCAGCGTTTCGCGAAGCGTGTCGGCCGTCATATAAGCCATCATCAACACCGTACCGGTCTCCGCCTCCTGCACAATCGCGGGGACAAGTCCGTCGTCGTCAAATTCGACGGCATCAAGAAGGTCATCGGAAGCACTCATATCAACAAACTGGATTCGTATGACAAATGCGAAAAGAAAGGGCAGGTATACATCGGATCTCGCAACAAGGAATAGCAACGCGTCCACCTGCATCCTCCCGAGTGCGTCGGAATGTGTGTACGTACGAGGGGCCGGGAGTATGGATATCGGCGAATATGTGTCGGGATGCGGTTGCATCTCGATTCAGAAGCAAAATACAATGGCCGGACCTGCTCCTGAGCGACGGATGGCAGGCAAAAAGCGGTTCGCCTTTCCTCGGACGCCCCCTCTCCCGTGAACTCGACCCGTTCCGATCCGTCCAACCTCCCGACGCTCATTCCACGCGGTATGGTATGTCCCGGTTCTTGACGACGCTGGCTCGGCTTCCCCGTCTCCTCCTCGTGGGCCTCGTGCGGGCCTACCAGCTTCTGATCTCTCCCCATCTTGGAAATACCTGCCGCTTCCATCCCACGTGCTCCCAATACGCCATCAAGGCGCTTCGGACGTACGGGGTGGTCCGGGGCCTCGTCCTGACCGTGTACCGCCTGGCCCGATGCCATCCGTGGGGCGGACACGGCTACGACCCGCCCCGCTGGCCTCCAGCCGCCCGCAACGACGCTTCGTCGTCCCCGTCGGACTGACGTCCCGCGATGGTCGGAGTGCACCGACGCAAACGTGCAGGGGAGGACAGAAAGATCGGTATAGGCGCAAGCGATTGGGGCTCACGTACATCCCTTCGTGCCGACAGTAGTCGGGACGATGTACTCGACCACTGTCGGTACAGGCTACCTACACTACTTTCAAACCCGAATCCCGCAACCGGATTCGGGATCAGTGCCGCTCCCACCAATCCTGATCGTCGGTTACGGGTGCCGGCACGGGATCCGGCGCCTCCGCCTCGCGAGTGGGTTCCGATCGGGGATCGGGGGCGGACGGGCCGTCGGCCGGGGCCGGCAGCGTCCCCAGCCGGAGCAGATACCGCAGGTACCGCCCGGGCGAGAGGGCCGGAAGGTCGTCAAGCCGATCCCGAACCCGCTCGCGTTCGGTCTTCTGCACCTCAATCTTTTCCTGCGTGCGCGAAATCGTTTCGTCCACATCCTCCACCCGGTGGTCGATGTAGCGCCGCAGGCGCCGCTCCTCCGCCGGCGACAGCGTATCCGGCAGCTCGTCCTCATACTTCTGCACCAGGGCCGCCCGCCACATGTTGATGCGGGCCCGCGCCTCATCGCTGATGCGACGCACCTCCTCCACCGCCTCCGGCGTGGCCTCGTACGCCGTCCGAACGTTGGCCGCCTTGAGTCGCACAACGTGCTTGTGGATGATGCCCTCGACCTCACGCACCTCGCCAATAAAGTGATGCTTGAGGTGATCGTAGAGCGTCTCCTGACGAAGCTCCTCCAGCCGCTCGGCCCGACGCTCGTCAATCGAATTGAGCAGCTCCTCCCGCTTCTCGCGCAGACTCTCCACCTCTCGCTTCAGCCCCCGAATGGCGTCCGTAAAGCGCGTCTCTTCCTGCTCCAATCGACGACGGCGACGCACCAGGGAAAGCCGCCGGTACCGGTAGCCGACCCACGCCCCGCCGCCCAGCAGCTCCATCAGCGCCACAGCGCCGCCGACCAGCGAGCCGCCCAACGCCGCCGTCCCGGCACTCACGAGCACCGCCGCCACCGCCCCCGGCAGAAACGCCTGGGCAAACGTACTCCGCTCGGTCCGGTCCCCCCCGCGCTCCCGCCGGGCCCGCGCCACCGACACCTCGGCCGGCTCCAGCCGCCCGGCGCGCACGTCCGCCAGCGGCGGCACGTCCGACGGCTCGACGAAGCAGGCCGTGCGGAGCGCCTCGACCGGCGCGGCCACCGCCTCGATCGACGCCAGTTCGTCGAACAGGGCCGACTGGTCGGGGTCGTAAAAATCCGCGTCCCGAAAGAGGAGGTTTTCGCCGGTGTCGTAGCGCTCCCAGAGGCCGGGGCGAGCCGCACACGCCCGCAGGGCCGTATACACCGCCAATCCCGGAAACCGGTCGAGCGACGGCCCGAAGTCGGCATCGGTGCGATCCGGATGCTGATAATTGCGGTGGCCCACCTCCGCACTTCGCCACCCCTCCAGCGCCGGCACGTACATCGTGTCGTAGTCCACAAGACGAAGCTGAAGGCCCTCGTCGTCGGTCTGCACGAGCACGTTGCCGTGCTGAAGGTCGCCGTGGGCCAGGTCCACCGCCTCCAGGTCCGCCATGAGATCGGCCCAGGCCTCGGTGAGCCTCGCCAGCACGTCCGGCGCCTCAAGATGCTCTTCGACGAAGCGATTGAGCACCGTGCCTTCTACCCACTCCATCTTGAGCAGGGGGAAGTCCGTCCCCGCCACTCGGATGCCCGACGGCTGATAGTCAAACTCGACGAGGGCGTCCAGGTCGACGGCGTCCAGGTGCTCGGCCACGGCCTCGTAGCGGGCCTGCTGCTTGGGCACCTCATTGAGAAAGCACTTCGCCGCAAAACGTCGTCCTCCCTCCGTCGTCATCGGGAAGACGGCCGCAAACGCCCCGGTAATGGGCTGCGGGAGGTCCAGCACGTTGGTCCGCGGCGTGGCCGATTGCAGGTCGGAATCCCGGAAGGCCGACGCCGGGGTTTGCACCGCTTCCTGATAGTCACTGGGCGTGGGATAATCCGGCATGTCAGCGTGCTCCTTCTGAACGAGAGGCCCGAATTGGCTCCGTATCGGAGTAGGGGGGTACGTGTGCGTGTATGGATTTGGCAGGCCTTTTCGTCTGCCCGGGTCGTCACGACGGGCGTCCAGCATCGCCGCCCTCGACCGCCGACGACGATTGCATCGTCAGTACGACGAGCGTGGCGTCATCGTTGCGAAGATTCCCTTCATCTCGCGCCGTCGCCACTGCCTCGTCGAACGGATCGTCCCACGACGCGGCGGCCGTCGGATCGGTCCGGAGCAGCCAGGCGGCGACGGCGTCCGTGGCAAGCAGGAATGTATCGCCCGTCCGCCACTTCCCATCGGTGGTTGCGGGCGTCGGGCCATCGCGCCCCGGCAGACTCGACACCAGCGCGGGCCGGTGCGAAAACGCATCGGGATCGGTCATCGGCCACGCGCGGTCAAGCGCATCGTTTCGCATGTGAAAGAGGCAGCAGTCGCCCACGGCCACGGCCCGCCACCGTCCGTCGTCGTGAATCGACAGTCCCAGGGCGGCGGCGAATGCGCCTTCGTCCACCTTTGCGGTGACGTACCAGGGCTGTTCGGCGGCCCGCTCGTCGACGGCGGCCCGCCACTCGTCCTGCCCCGCCTCCACTGCTCCCGCAAACGCCGACGCCGACGCTGCGTCGGCCTGCACGAGCTGCTCGACCAGACAACGCGCCCACACGCCGGCGTAGACCGATTCGGTCGCGCCATCGGCCACGGCGGCTCGCACCGGCGACGTCTCCGTCCGGACGGCGGCCGCATCGTCGGACGCGTCCGGCGGCTCGCCCGATCGGGAGGCGGTGTGGATCCGATACGCAGCCGACGGGGTCGACATCCGAAACGACAGGCTGTTGGGAAAATGAATGCGATCGAAGGGGCACACTCAACGGACGTTCGGTCTTATACCAAGTCCGGCTGCAAACTTCCGGTATAGAGAGGAGCAATACCTATTCGCAGTCAGGCGTTTTTCCTGTCCTACATCGCAGAAGAAGGTTCTCGTAGCGCCGTTGGAGTCCAACGGCGCTACAAATCTGGTTCGCAGACCGGAATGAATCTACCGGATTTGGTATTATCGACGTACATGCCCGTCCGCTTTCGCTGAGACGGGTCCGGTTGTCGTCTCGTGTCCGGCGTCCCGCCACCGAAATTCCGCGCTCTCGTTGTGCCTGCAGATCTTGTTGGCTTTTCTTGCAATAACGGAAATTGGGGCCAGGGCTGGCCGAGGCGCCTCGCTTCCTCACCGCAGGTTGCTGGGGCGCGTCCCAATTTCGAGAAATGTGACGAGGGCGGTGGGATCCGCATTGAACACAAATCCTCTCGTGTCCAGGTCGACGGTGTAGCCCTCCTGCTCGGCGGCCGACCGCATCGAGAACGGCAGGCGGCTCGACATCTGAA
>CAYOWD010000137.1:0-11441 GCA_964407535.1 uncultured Salinivenus sp.
AACTAAACCACCCTCGACTGGAAGTCGAGGGGTTTTATGGAAGGCGTGACGACTGAAAGTCGGCTAAAGCTCATTCCTCTACCGTAAAATCTGGATCGGGCGGCTCCTGGTCGTGCCCTTCGATGTAGTCCCGAATCTGCTCTTCCGTAACCCGGCCGCTCGTCGCGCAAAAGTATCCCCTGGCCCAAAAATGCCTTCCCCAATACCTTTCTCTCAGATGAGCAAACTCCTGCTGTAGCTTGCGCGACGACCGACCTTTTATCCGCTTCATCAGATCGGATGGACTCACAGTCGGAGGACTCGACCCAAGTATGTGCACGTGATCCTTCCCGACATGCCCCCTCTCGATCCGTACATCGAGACCGAGGCAGGTCTGACGGATCAGCTCCCGCGCCCGATGGGCGACCTCTCCCTTCAGAACGTGATACCGGTACTTTGTCACCCATACCAGATGATACTTGATCTCGTAAATCGTATGTGACCCGCGCCGGTATCCGCTCATCTGTTCTCTGGGGAAGCTCGTTCTTCGTGGAAGGCCTCGCTCCCCAGAAGATAAGAAGCTAAAGCGGCTCGTCTAAAGACGAGGGTTTATGACCGGGTTCGTGGAAATCAGCAGCTCGACACTGCTTTTCGCCCGGACGACAGACGTGTCCGAATAGAGATGACCGTGTTGTCGACGCAGCGACGCGGCAGCCGCCTCTCCCCGCCGGGGCTGCATCACTCCGGCGTGCGCCCGAGACGCGTGCCGGTCGCGCCCGTCCAAATCCCAACCCGCAAACGTTCCCCCCTCCGCCGCCCTCTCCTCAGACGACAATCCCATACGCACCGCCGACTCACACGGCTCCGACGGGCTCGTCACGAAAAGCGGCACATCCGTACACCCTACGCAGTGGGCGTTCTCGCTCCGAACGATACGTTGCTGGGACGGGGGTGCGGAAGGCGCTCCCCGCGCCGTCACCGCAAACGCCGATGATCCGCAGTCGCCGCCGCGGGCCGGCTCTACATTGACGGCGCCATTCTTCTCCACGCAGAGGACCAGATCGGAGGTCCCGTGCTGGCTCATCGGGAGCAGAAGCAACACCCCGAACAGCAGGCTGACAATCGGGGCCCACCGTTCTCGTATGTGGCGGACCGTCGAGATCACGTTGCGACAACAGCTCGAAAGGAAAAGGACGGAAACGCAGTGTTTTGTTTGTCTGAGACAAACGTTTGTTTTGTGAAAACATGATCATGTATACATGTGTTGATCCGTGAGAACGTACGCAAACGATTTTCTTTGGCCTGGTCAGGAAATTTTCGCTCTCCATTCCCACACGGAGAATCGTGCACGGACCAGTGGGTATTAGTTATGAGCGAAACCGGGCCCGATCGATCTGACTTATTCACGAATTGGTAGCCTCTCCGAGGAGGTCGGACCCCGCAACACGCACCGGTAGATACGCGGCGGGAGTCCGCATGGCGTGGCGGCCGGGAATGGCCCGACGGAGAGAGCTCGCCGGCGTTGATTGTCTCCACGACCGCATTGGGACACTCGCAGCGTGTTGCCGGAGACTGGGAATCGCCGGATGGCTCGATTATACTGGAGAGGGGGAATGCGGTCGCAGACGCCGATCCGTGAATAGGGTTCTCGCGTTCGTTTTTGCTCATCCCCGAGCACGGTCCTCCCCAAGCCGAAAATCGTTTACTCACGGATCGGTATAGTGGGGGACGACGTTCAGGACCGGCCGTTGACGGGGAAGGGAGGCCAGGCCCATTTGCCGATGGCGTATTCGGCGCCTCGTTGGGTGAGGAGGAGGTGTAACGAGGTGCCCCGATTCGGGGACGAAAAACCGGCTTCACTTGATTCCGCGACTCACTCTTCTGTGTTCGTTATGTCTACTGACTACGACGTAATCGTTATCGGCGGCGGGGCAGGCGGCCTGTCTGCGGCCGGCATTGCCACGAATTTCGGCGCCAAGACGGCGATGATTGAGCGCGAGGCGCTGGGGGGCGACTGCACCTGGACCGGCTGCGTGCCGAGCAAGACGCTCCTGAAAGCCGCAAAGGTGGTCCAGCAGTCGCGGCAGGCCAGCAAGTACGGTCTCACAGACCAGGAGGTCGAGGTCGACTTTCAGGGCGTGATGGAGCACGTGCGGTCCGTGCGGGAAGACGTGTACGAGGAGGCCGACCGGCCCGAGATTTTCGAGGACATGGACATCGACGTGGAGACCGGCGACGCGCACTTTCTGGATTCCCATACGGTGGCGGTTAAGCGACCGGACGGGACGACCGACCAGATCACCGGGCGCTACATCGTCATTGCCACCGGCGCGAGCCCGATGGTGCCGCCCATCGACGGAATCGACGAGGTCGACATCCTCACGAACGAAACGCTTTTTGAGCTGGACGAGCAGCCGGAGCGGCTCGCCGTGATTGGGGGCGGTCCCATTGGGAGTGAGATGGCACAGGCCTTCAACCGGCTCGGCAGCGAGGTAACGGTCATCGACATGGCGGACGGCATTCTGTCGAACGACGATCCGGAACTGACCAAAATGCTCCGCGAGCACCTCGAATCGGAGGGCATCGAGTACGTGCTTGGGGGCGCCGTGGAGCAATTCGCCCCGAGCGACGGGGGCATCGCCGTGACGGCCGGCGGCGATTCCCCGACCCAGGTCGAGGCGGATGAGGTCCTGATGGCGACTGGACGAGTCGCCAACGTGGACGGGCTCAACCTGGAGGCCGCAGGCGTCGAATACGACCGGGCGGGCATCTCCGTGGATAATCGGTGTCGCACCAACCAGAGCCATATCTACGCCGTGGGCGACGTGACGGGCCGGTACCAGTTCACGCACATGAGCAACCACATGGCCAAGGTGGCGATGACCAACGCGCTGCTGAAAGTTCCCAGTTCGATGGACATCGACAACGTCCCCTGGGTCACGTATACCGATCCGGAGCTGGCCCACGTGGGGGCGAAGGCCTCCGAGCTCGATGAGACGGGCACCTCGTACGAGACGTATCGCTTCCCGTACGACAAGCTCGACCGTGCTATCACGGAGGGCGAGACCACCGGGCTCATCAAGGTGCACGCAACGTCCATGACCGGCAAAATTCTAGGGGCGAGCGTGCTGGGATCACGAGCGGGCGAACTCATCACGTCCTTTGCGATCGCCAAACGAAACGGCGTCACCCTCCGCAACATCGGCGATACCATCCATCCGTATCCGGCGTGGGGCGAAGGGGTGCGGCGCGTGGCCGACCAGTGGTTCGTGCAGAAGCAGTCGCCCACGTTTACGAAGGTGCTGCAGACGATTTTCGGGTACGACGGGCCGGTGCTGGAGCACGGGCCGGACGAGATTATCTGACCTCATTGGGCATTGGGTCATTTGGGCATTGTCTCAATATAATCGTTTTCTCATTTAGGTACTTTCTCATTTGGAGGTGTTGCAGGGCAATCGCATTTCGGATTCTGTACTGGCATGACTCTCGTTCATATTAATCCGATATCCCTCCATGCCCCCATGCTTTTCGGCATAACTGGACGATAATGACAGGAACGTTTTCATCGCTTAGATAGGAATTTGAGTATACGATCCCCCTGGGAGGTGTTGAAACAGAGGAAAAGAACGTGTCGGGGAGGGCGGATTCATGTATGAAGAAGGCACCTGGGACTTGTGCGCTTGGTGCTATGGTGTGGGAATGATGTCGGTCCCCACAGATCGGCTCCTGGAACCAAACGGCGGAAACACGACTTAATTCTGACGAATCCTCTTCGGTGTGGGAGAAGGGACGCCATGGCGTCTGCAAACACAGTCCGCCGCTATTTCCAGGCTCCTTGGGGGTGGTCCCTCTGGACCGTTACCGTTGCTGCCGGCGGCGGACTGGTGATTGGCGCTGCGGTGAGCGGATCGCTCTGGGTTCAAGTGCTGCTGGGAAGCATCCTACTGGGAACGCTGGTATTCAGTGTGCGGGGCTACAGTGTACAGGGGGGACAGATTCACATCCATCGGCTCGGTTGGACCACGCGTTTCGACCTCGAGGAGCTCCAAGACGTAGACATGCAGCCCGGTGTCATGAATGGATCCATCCGCACGTTTGGGAACGGGGGCCTCTTTGGGTTCACGGGCTGGTACCGCAACTCCACACTCGGTTCCTATCGGGCGTACGCGACGACGGGAGAAAATGCGGTCGTACTACATACGGATGACGGTCCCGTCGTCGTGACTCCGGATGATCCGGCAGCGTTCGTCGAAGCAGTAGAGGCCGAGCAGGGGGCAGCGGCATGACAAGCGAGACCGGCACCTACGCACTTCTGCTCCGTGCGCAGGAGAAACACACCATTGAAGTAGGGGCACTTGGTGCAATGAGGGTCCAGGCCGGGTGGTACGTGTACGTCGGCAGTGCCTTCGGACCCGGGGGGCTCCGAGCGCGAGTAATGCGCCACGTACGAGGCGACGGGGCCACACACTGGCACATCGATCATCTGCGGGCCGCAACGACCGTCCAGGCGGTCTGGTACACGCACGACGACATCCGTCGCGAGTGCGACTGGGCAACGATGCTTCGAGAATACGAGACGGCACGCATCCCACTTGCGGGATTCGGCGCATCGGACTGTGCCTGTCGGAGTCACCTGACGGTTCATGAGGACGTGCCGTCCTGGGACCACTTTCGCGCACAGGTACGAGAGCGGGAGGCCGGCCACGCCCCGGTTCGACGACGTCAAGCGCAGACACTGCGAGACGAATGAGGACGCGGCGATCGCATCTCGCTCGATAGAGGACACAGGCGGGATCCCGGATACATTGCACCCCCCCGATTGCCCTGCGGACGAGGCCGGGCCGGAAACCCCTTCCACCGCCTCCACCGTATACGGAGTGCTTCGTTTCGCGCATGCCTTTCCAACTCGGCCTCGTTTTCCCGGCTCGTACACGGCCGCGGACGGGGCCTTTGAGAACGTCGGGGAGCGCGAACCGAGTGCATACGTTTCTTTTCCAGACCGACTCGCGTGCCTGTGGTACCTATTCTCGATATGCAACCTCAGGGTCGTTGGCTGTTCGTCGTCGCCGTGCTGTGCGGGTTTGGCATCGGGGGACTGGGGGCCGCCCCCCCGACGGCACAGGCCCAAACGCCCCCCTCCAGTACAGACCGGTTTACGGGCGACTGGCTCGGCACCCTCAGCATTGGCAATACGGATCTGCGAGTCGTCTTTCACCTAAAGACGGATGCAGACGGGAACCTGACAGGCACCATGGACAGCCCCGATCAAGGGGCCAAAGACATTCCCATCGGTCGTGTCCTCGTGACGGCCGATACGGTGCGCTTCCGCATTCCCTCCATTGCCGGAACGTACGCGGGGGTGTACAAGGACAGCACGGAGACGAGGCTCGACGGCGTTTGGATTCAGGGGGGACAGCGGTTGCCGCTGTCGCTGAAACAAACCGAGCAGGCCCCGACCGTGGAGCGCCCCCAGGAGCCCTCGCTGCCCTACCCCTATGCAAGTGAGACCGTTCGTTTTCGCAACGAGGCAGCGGACGTGACGCTTGAAGGGACGCTCACGTATCCGTCCAATGTGGACGAGCCGGTGCCGGGCGTGGTGCTGGTGGCAGGGTCCGGCCCGAGTGACCGCAACGCCACCATCATGGGTCACAAACCGTTTCTGGTTCTTGCCGACGCCCTGACGCAGCGCGGCCTGGCCGTCCTCCGCTTCGATGAGCGCGGCGTCGGTCGCTCCAGTGGCACCCAAAAGGGAACAACGAGCAGGGACCTTTCTCAGGACGTCGCGGCGGCCGTTGAGCACCTGGCCCGTCAGGAGGAGGTGTCGTCGAAGCAGATCGGCGTTATTGGCCACAGCGAGGGCGGGCTCATTGCCCCGATGGTCGCCACGCGGACGGATCAGGTCGCCTTCCTCGTCCTCCTGGCCGCTCCGGGCCTGCCGGGCGATGCCATTCTGGCCGACCAGCTGGACCGGCGCGTACGCGAGCAGGGCGGCAATCGTCGCATTCGGGCCTTGCAGAGGGGAACGCAGAAGCGCATTTTCGAGGTGCTCAAACAAGACGCCGACTCGGCAGAGATTGCGAGCCAGCTGCGCAAGATTATGATTCAATCGCGCGGCATTAGCGGCGACGAAACCATCAACAGTGAAATCCAGCGGCTCATGGACCCGTGGCTTCGCTTCTTCATCTCTCACGACCCGGCCTCCACGCTACGAAAGGTGGACGTCCCTGTGCTGGCCCTGGCCGGCGGCAAGGACCAGCAGGTGGCGCCCGATACGAACCAGGCCGCGATCGCAAAGGCCCTCAACGCCGACACGAATCCCAGCGTCACGGTCCGCACCCTCGACGGACTCAATCACCTCTTCCAGACGGCCGAGACGGGCGATCCATCCGAATACGGACACATTGAGGAGACCTTCGATCCGAACGCAATCGACGTCATTGCCGACTGGATCGACGAGCAGGTCGGCCTACCCCAGACGGGCGAACCGCGGGAGCAGTGAATCCTCCGGCCGCGCCTCGTTGTCTATATCGTCCGTGTTGCCTGTACACCCTGATCACTCATCCCGCATCATCGCCGCAGGAGCATGACAGCTACGACGGTCTTGACAGACAGCCCGGACACGACGACTCGCGAGGGGGGACGGCCCCGCCGGTTCACGCACGCCGACTACATGCGCATGCTGGAGGCGGGCATTCTGACCGAGGACGACCCCGTCGAGCTCATTCACGGACAAATTGTCGAGATGAGTCCCGAAAACACTCCTCACCGAGCCGCGATCATCAAAAGTACGCGGACGTTGATTGACGCTTTAGACGCAGAGGCGTACGCCGTACAACCACAGTCCCCCCTTCTCCTGGATGAGTACAACGTCCCGGAGCCGGATCTGGCCGTGCTCCGGGGGACGCCCGATGAACTGATGGATGGCGCGTTGCCCGTTGCTCTGGTCGTGGAGGTTGCCGACTCCTCGCTAAAACGAGACCGCGGCGTCAAGCAATCCCTCTATGCCCAGGCCGACATTCCGGCCTACTGGATTGTCAATCTGCAGGCGCGGACCGTCGAGGTCTACACCAATCCGGAGGCGGACCGGTACCGGGGGCGGTCGACCCGAGATCACGACGAGACGGTCCAGCTGCCGGTCGCGTCCGACCCTGCCGTGGCGGTTCGGGATCTCCTGCCGACCACAACGGAAGCCGATGCCCCGTAGCCCAGGCCCCCGCGCTTCGGAGCCAGCATGCGCTCCCGGTCGTACGGGTCGCGTTAAAACGAGTAGGACGCACTTGCCTTCACACTGCGCGGCGCCTGCGGGTTGATCGTGGTCCATCCCTTGTAGTACGTCTCATCGGTCAGGTTGTCGACCTTCAGGTCGATCCGATACCGGTCGGCCTCGTAGGAGAGAGAGGCATTGAGCACCGTGTAGGAGGAGAGCGTGAACTGCCCCGTGCTTTCTCTGTTCATGACGATGTTCTCGCTGGCGTAGTTGCCCCCGAAGCCAATGCCAAACCCATCCAGGGGGCCTCCGGAGAATTGATACCGCGCCCACGCATTGACGAGATGCTTCGGACCGGACTCGACCGGACGCCGTCCCTGAAAGTCCGGTTTGGTTTTTTCGTTCTTCGCCTGATTGTAGCTATACCCCGAAATGACCTGGAGCCCCTCCACAGGCGTCGCCGTTGTGCTGAGCTCAATACCGCGGCTATCGACCTCCCCGTCCTGAACGCTCAGGTTGGGATTGTCCGGGTCCGGGCGCACCTTATTTGACACGGTGATGTCGTAGTAGCTAAGGGTCGTCTCAAGCCGGTTGTCGAACAACTCGGTTTTGACGCCGACCTCCCACTGATTGGCCCGCTCCGGTTCGAAGGTTTGGGTTTGACCGTTCTGCGTCTGCGGCTCGACATTCTGAAACCCATTCATGTAGTTCCCGAAGACCGACAGTCGATCGGGCAGCGGCTGCACGATGACCCCGAACTTCGGAGACAGAGTGGTCTGCTTGTAGTCGTCCTCACTCGAGGCAATATCGCCCGACTGGTCGAAGTGGTCGAGTCGGAGACTTCCCATCACGGACAGCTCCGGAATGATGGTAACCACGTCCGAGACGTAGGCGCTGTACCGAGCCTGCTTGCTCGTCTGGCGGTTTGGCGAGACATCTTCAAGCGCAGCGTCGACCTCTTCCCGCGACACCTCCGTATCCCCAGAGGCCGGCAGCGATATCTGACCGACTCCTCTAAAACCGGTGTTTCTGTTGTAGACGCGATCGTAGAACAACTCAACCCCTGCGACGACCTCGTTCTCGGTGGGGCCGAGTGCAAAGGTCCCCAGCAGATTTTGCTGGAGATCGGTGCCATACGTGGTTTCATCCTGCTTGCTCACGAACCGCGTGAACGTGTTCTGCGTGTCGGCGCCGTCCCAGAGATAGGAGTAGTAGCCATCCGAGGAGGCCGAACTGAACGAGATCGCCGTCTGCGACGTCCACTGTTCGGTGAGATCGTACCGAACCTGTCCCTGCATCCCAAGCGTCGGGGTGCGAATGGTGAGGTCGTTGCTCGTAAACGAATTCTGGGGATCGTATCCGAGTTCGTCGACCGTCGTGGCGTCGAGTTTGGTGGACCGATTCATGAACAGCATGGTCGGATTGGTCTGCTCCGAGGTATACAACTCGGCGTTGACCGTCACCGACAGGTCTTCGGTGGGCTTGTACGAGAGCGACGGCGCGAGAAAGAAGGACCGGCGAAATCCAGCATCCTGGAAGCTGTTCTGGTTGTGAACGCTTCCGTTGACGCGGACCGCGAGGTCGTCCCGAAGCGGAATGTTTACGTCGCCCGTAACTCGGTTGAGATCCATCGAGTTCATCCCGAAGCTGCCCGTCTTGTAGGAGACCTCCCCGTTGAGGGAAGTATGCTTCGGCTCCTTGGTGACGACGTTGATGAGGCCCCCGTACGAGATAAGGCTACTGCCGTACAGCGTGCTCGACGGCCCCTTGATGATCTCCACTCGGTCGATGTTGGAAGGGTCGGGGGAACCGTTTGTGAGAGCCGGAAGCCCGTTCTGCATGGTCGGCTGCACCGAAAACCCCCGGAGCGAATAGTAGCCCGCCCCGTCGCTGCCACGCCCCGTGGACTCCCAAAGCTTGGAAATGCCGGGAACATTCTGAACAACGTCCTCGAAGTCCGTTGTGACCTGATCTTTCAGGAGGGCTTCCGGAACGGCATTGTATACCTGCGGATTGTCGATCTTCTTGAGCGGCATTTTGGCGACGTGCTCACTCGACCCGGTCGAGTACGAGGAGGCCTGATCGGCCTCCACCACCACCTCATCGAGCGCCTGGATGGTGGCCTCCAGTCTAAATGGGGAAACGGTCGTCATGCCGTTTGCGTCTACCCGCACGGACCGCTTTTGGCTCTCAAGCCCCACGTGCGATACCACAAGCGTCTGGGTGCCGGTCGGGACCTTCCGCAGCACGTATCGTCCCTCTTCGTCGGTCGTGCTCCCGCGGTTCAACTCCCTGAGTACCACGTTCACTCCCGGGGCGGGTTTGCCATCGGCAGTTTTGACAACCCCCTTCACGGTCCCCGTGTCGTTTTGCGCCTGTACGACATTGGGGAAGACGACGAAAGAAAATGCGGCGAGGACCCAGCACAACACGGAGGCGACCCCCCAAGAGGAACGAAAGCGCATCGGCGAACGAGCAATGAGTTCGAGAATCACAGTTGCGAAAGGCAGTCGTCCCCCAGCAGTCGCGGGACGACATTATGTTTTATTTAGACTGCTTGTAAATTGACTACCTTACGTTATCACTCACATCGGGAAAGTTGCAAGGATCTCGATGGATATTCAGGTTAATAACAGATAAATTGGGACGGAAGCCCTGTCATTCGCTACCGGCCGGCGCAGGCGGAAATCCAGGGCGTACGCCGTTCGGGACCTCCGGAACTCTGTCCCGAAACGGCTTTAGGGGGCAGTCGCCCTGACGATGGCAGAGGCCGAAGTGCAACGTTCATCGAGATGCGTTTTTCGTACTCCCTTCCCGCACTGCCGCACCGCGGCCGCGATGAGGAGGCAACAGGCACCCGGTTTGTCCTCAGGGCCCTCCTACGTTGACTTTCTTTCCTCAGCCCACTCCATTCATGATTTCGTTCGTGTTGCATCGCCTTTGCAATGTTGTCGGAACCGGCAGACGGCCCCGACATTCGTGCAGGGCGCTTCTGGTTGCAGTTGCAATTACAGCGCTTGCGGGGGCGGGCTGCCAGTCCGACGCGAGGGACAGCTCCCCTCAGGAGGCGCCACACGCAGAAGAGGAGCACGCAGAAGAGGAGCACGCGGAGGATGAACACGGCCACGAAGAAGCTGAGCTGGCCCGCCACATGAGCAACCTGCAGCGCTGGATCCATAAGACCGGGCTCTCGGTCCAGGCGCGCAATCAGCGGCTGGCCGAGTTTTACCTGCATGAGACCGAAGAGGCCGTCGAGACCATCCAGTCGGAGGCCCCGACATATGAGGGCTACGAGATCAAGACGCTGACCGAACAGATGCTCGTGCCTGCCCTCGACTCGCTCGATGCGGCGGTGGATGCTTCCGACTGGCCCGTGGCCGACCGTCGACTCCAGGCGACGGCCCGCTCGTGCAACCAGTGCCATACGGCCACCGACCACGGCTTCGTCAAAATCCGGCTTGCGGACCTCCAGAACCCGTACGCGCAGTCGTTTGAACCGGACGATGACACGCCGTAGCGCTGCGAGACCTCCCGGGCGTTATGGAACGGTCGGTTCCTGAGGGGCAACGAGCTTCGTTCGGCGTCGGGGAAAAGAAGAGCGGCGCCCGATGAATCCCGTTCCGCCCGATGAATCCCGTTCCGGGGGCTCAGCGTTTATCCGGTGCGCGCTTGTTGGATGTGCTCTGTTCCCCATGGCCGATTCTGCCGTTGCGCCCGTTTCGACGGACCGCTCCCTTTCGGAGAACGGCTCCGCTACGCCCCGTCGGTTTACGCGCGAGGAGTACATGCGCATGCGAGACGCCGGCATCCTGACGGGGGATGACGCCGTTGAGCTCATTCACGGCCAGATTATCGAGATGCGTCCCGAAAACTCGCCGCATCGCATTTGCATCGCGAAGCTCAACCAGCGTCTTGTTCGTGAGCTGAATGGGACCGACTATTTCGTACAGCCCCAATCGCCCCTCCCGCTTGATGATAAAAACGTCCCGGAGCCGGACCTGGCTGTTCTTTGCGGGGATCCCGACGACTTGATGCACGGGGAGCTTCCCGTAGTGCTCGTCGTGGAGGTAGCCAACACGTCGTTGGAGCGGGACCGCGGGGTCAAGCAGTCGCTGTACGCGGACGCCGAGATTCCCGTCTACTGGATTATGAATCTGGCGGTGCGCGAGGTGGAGGTGTACTCGGAGCCGAGGGACGCGCGGTATCGGGAGCATACGACGCTCACCGCCGACGACACGGTCCCCGTGCCCGTCGA
>CAYOWD010000138.1:0-11420 GCA_964407535.1 uncultured Salinivenus sp.
GGGCGGTGGAAGACTTTGTGGAGGAGCTGTCAAACTGGCACCTGCGCCGCTCGCGGTCCCGCTTCTGGGCGTCGAAGAAGGGCGAACGGAACGGAACCCCTGGACAGGGCGGCGAGGTGTCGGCCGAGAAGAAGGAGGCGGCCTATCAAACCATCTACGAGTGTCTGGCGGCCACGGCGAAGCTGATGAGTCCGATTGCGCCGTTCTTCGGCGAGTGGCTGTACCGCACGCTCACGGAGGTGACGGGGGGCGAATCCGATTCCGTACATCTCGCGTCGTTCCCGGAGGTACGGGAGGAGGAGCGCGACGAGGCGCTGGAGCGTCGGATGGAGCTGGCGCGCACCATCGCGTCGACCACGCTGTCGCTGCGCAACCAGGCCGAGATCAACGTGCGGCAGCCGCTGCCGCGCCTGCTCGTGGTGACGGGCACCGGCGTGCCCGAGGAGGAGGTCGAGCAGGTGAAGGACATTATCCTCGACGAGGTCAACGTGAAGGCCATCGAGTACGTAGAGCATAGCAGCGAGGTAGTGAGCCGGTCGGCCAAGCCCGACTTCAGTCGGCTGGGGCCGCGGCTCGGCGATCTGGTAAAGGACGTCAATGACAAGGTGCGCAACCTCGACGACGACGTCATTAACGAGTACGTGGAAACGGGCACGCTCACCCTCACCGTGAACGGGGACGACGTAGAGCTCGGCCCGGATGACCTGATTATCCAGAGCGAAGGGATTGAAGGGTGGCTCGTGGAGCAGGAGGGGGATGTGACGGTGGCGCTCGACACCGAGATCACCGACGAATTGCGAGCCGAGGGGCTGGCGCGGGAGAGTGTCAAGCGCATTCAGAACCTGCGCAAGGACGCCGGCTTTGAGGTGACCGATCGCATCGAGATTGTGTACGAGGGCACCGACGCGGTGGCGGCGGCGGTGGCGGAGTACGAAGACTGGATCCGGAGCGAGACGCTGGCCCTGGAGTTGCAGCGGCCTGATTCCGACCAGTTGGATGGGGAGGCCGTTGAGACCTTCGAGATTGACGAGGAGACCCTTACGGTTGGCATCCGGCGCGTCGATCCCGATGAGACGGTTCGTGCCTAAGGGAACGGGCAGCGCCTGCAGGGGAGGAGGGGACCGATGATCGCTGTCGCATGTGTCTCACCGCGTCCGTAACGTTTGACGCCCCATTTACTCTGCGTAGGGTGGGAGGCCGGTTCCCACGACTCGCGTTTTTACACTCCCATCCCCAAGCTATGCGCGTTCTCTGGCTCTCTGCGTTTATCGTTGCCGTCGATCAGGCCACCAAGGCGGCCGTCCTTCAGTATATGTCGCCGGAGAATGGGGTCCCGCACTCCGTTCCGCTTATCGACGACTGGCTCCGGCTGACCTTTACGGAAAATCCGGGAATGGCCTTTGGGCTCGAAATTGGCCCCCCCGGCACCGTGACGGTCTTATCGTTGATTGCGACCACCCTGGTCATCGGGTACATCTATCAGGTGCGAGACGGATACGCGCCGTACGTGTGGAGCCTGTCCCTCATTCTGGGAGGCGCCCTCGGCAACATCGTCGACCGGGTGTTTTACGGCGTACTGCTCGACTACGGAACGTACTTTACCGGGCACGTCGTCGACTTTATTCATGTCAGCCTGTGGAAGGGATTCATTCCGCAGGCCGTCCCCCTTATTGGCGGTTCCTACATGGAGCTCTTTCCGATTTGGAACGTCGCTGACATGGCCATTGTGCTGGGGGTCGTAGGCGTGTTGATGTTTCACCGTCCATTTCACCGCCAGCAGTTTGAGCAGATGGAGGAAGAGCAAGGGCGGCGGCCGGAGGCATCGGAGGCGACGGGAGGAACGGACACGGAGACGACAGGCACGGAGGAGGCGGCGAAGGACGCGGAAGAGAACAGGCCGGGATGGGCGGATGAGGACACGCTTTCCGCCGGCTCATCCGATGGGGTGTCGTCCGAGGACGATGAGGAAGGATGGGAGCCGGATGAATGGCCCGACCGGGCGCGCTAGTGAAGTACGGGCAGAGCATCCGGGGCACTTGCGAGGGACGAAAAACGACTGGAGAATGGTTCCCTGCAAAAGCCCCCGAAGACCTCTGAGGAGATGCGGACCTGTCTTGCACGCGGATGGGAAGCCGAGACACAGTGGGCCACTCTTTTCTACTCGACGACAATCAGCGTCCTGGGCTTGACCGTCTGCCCCCCCTCCCGAAGGCGAAGGAAGTGGACGCCGTTGGGCAGGGACGGGACCGGAACAGTGAACTGCATCCGGCCGGCGTCCTGCGTCTCATTGAGACGGGGGACGACCTTGTGCCAGACCGTAGAGAGCACTCGTTGCGGTACTCGTTTTCGGAAACTGTAGCGTACGGGGGCCTGCGTCCGGGCCGGAGTCGGGGTGCTGGAGCGGAGACGACAAGTCGACGGTCGTCCGCGCTCGACGAGCGTGCAACGCGAGCCCCCATTGTCCGTTACAACGATACTTTGCGAGCCCTCTTTGCCCGAGGACGTTGTCGCGGCGCATTCGTTGGACATTTCTTCATGGACTGCAGTGGTCATGCCCGACCTCTCGAAGATCCGCAACTTTTGTATCATTGCGCATATCGACCACGGGAAAAGCACCCTGGCCGACCGACTGCTCGAACGCACGGGGACGATTACGGAGCGGGAAATGAAGGAGCAGACGCTCGACGACATGGACCTGGAGCGGGAGCGCGGCATCACCATTAAGAGCCACGCGGTGCGCATGCGCCATGAGGCGTACGATGGGAATGAGTACACCCTCAATCTCATCGATACGCCGGGGCACGTGGACTTTACCTATGAGGTGAGTCGGGCGCTCAAGGCCTGTGAAGGGGCGATTCTGCTGGTGGATGCCGCGCAGGGCATCGAAGCGCAGACGATCTCGAACCTGTGGCTGGCGTTGGAGCAGGACCTGGAGATTATTCCGGTGATCAACAAGGTGGACCTGCCGGTGGCCCGGCCCGACGAGGTGGCGCAGTCCCTGGAAGATCTGATCGGGGAGCCGGCGGAGGACATTCTCCAGATCAGCGCAAAGACGGGGGAAGGGGTCGACGAGATGCTCGATATGCTCATCGATCGCATCCCGGCCCCGTCGGGGGATCCCGACAAGTCCCTGCGCGCACTCATCTTCGATTCCATTTACGACTCCTACCGGGGCTCCGTCGTGTACGCCCGTCTGTTTGACGGCACGCTCAATAAGGGCGATACGATGGAGTTTATGGCCAACAAGAAGCAGTACGACGCCGAAGAGCTCGGCATTCTGCGGATGGGACGGCAGAAGGTGGAGACCCTCACGGCGGGGGACGTGGGCTACATTATCGGATCGGTCAAAGACATTCAGGACACGCGGGTGGGCGACACAATTACCCTTGCGAACAATCCGTCGGAAGAGCCGATTCCCGGATTCGAAGAGGTGAAGCCGATGGTCTTTAGTGGCATCTACCCGACGGATACCGACGACTTTGAGGAGTTGCGCGGGGCACTGGAGAAGCTGCAGCTCAACGACGCGTCGCTCACGTACGAACCGGAAAGTTCGTCTGCGCTCGGATTTGGGTTCCGCGTAGGGTTCCTGGGCCTTTTGCACATGGAAATTATTCAGGAGCGCCTCGAACGGGAGTTTGATCTGGATCTGATCACGACGGTGCCGAACGTCGAGTATCGGGTAGAGGTCGACGACGGGGACGAGACGAGGACCGTGACGGTCGACACGCCGGAGGAGATGCCGCACTACGGCGACGTGGAGGCGGTCTACGAGCCCTACGTGGAGGCCGACATCATTACCCCGGACGACTACATTGGGAACGTCATCCAGCTCTGCGAGGATCGGCGGGGCATTTACGGCAGTCAGGAGTGGCTCGACACCCAGACGGTGAAGATCAACTACGAGCTCCCGCTCGCGGAGATCGTCTTTGACTTCTACGATACGCTGAAGAGTGCGAGTCGGGGGTACGCCTCCTTCGATTATGAGTTTACGGACTACCGTGAGAGTGATCTAGTCAAACTCAGCATCCTCATCAACGAAGAGCCGGCGGAGCCGCTCTCGACGATTGTGCATCGCGACAAGGCCTACGAAGTCGGCCGGAAGCTCGCCAAGAAGCTGAAGGATGTCATTCCGAAGCAGCTCTTTGAGATTCCGATCCAGGCGTCCATCGGCAGTCGCATCGTGGCGCGCGAGACCATTAAGGCGCAGCGCAAGGACGTGACGGCCAAGTGCTACGGCGGCGACGTGTCGCGCAAGAAGAAGTTGCTGGAAGAGCAGAAGGAAGGAAAGAAGCGAATGAAGCAGATGGGGGAGATCGATGTCCCGCAGGAGGCCTTCCTTGCCATCCTGTCGATGGATGAGGATGACTAAGAACGGTCGTGACGACAGGGAAAGAGTGCCGGGAGAGCGGAGGACAAGTGGGAAACGGATTGGGGAGGGGAGATTTTGGACGCAAAAGTCCCTGCCCGTTGGATCGCGAGGCGTCGTTATATGAACACTGTGTGGTCGGTTTTATCGTGGAACGAGGGAAGGGGAGCACGCCTGTTCCTCGTTGTGATGCTCGTTCTCGGGAGCATCTGGGGGGAGACGCTCGTGCGGGCCCAGACGCCCGAGGACGACTCGTTGTCGTTGGCGGAGCGCTACCGCACCGCCCGGTTGCAGGCGCTCGTTCAACAGTATCTTACCGGCCGGCGCACGCTTCCCATTCAGCCGGTCCGATTTCTCCCTGTTCAGGGCGATTCGCTCCTCGGCGGATCGATGGCTCCCGACACGGCTGGACCCAGTGAGAATGAGGGGCTTCCATTTCCGATTGAGGAGGTGCGGCACGTCCGACATTTGGAGCGCTCCTGGTTTCAGGAGCGATATCGGGAGGTAGAATGGTCATTTCTAGGGACTAGTACGCAGTTCACGGTTTTCGATACGACACGGACGCGCGACCTTCGGGCCCGCCTGCAGGCGCACTTCGGTGATCCCACCCGCACCATGGCCGAGCTGTACTCGAAGGAATGGAAGCAGGCATCCGCGAGTGCGCGAGAAGAGCCCATCCAGTTTGAGTACTGGTTTATCGTCAATGACTCCATCCCCGTACGGGTCCTGGACGTCGACGGGCCGGGGGAGCGGGGGATGATCGTTTCGACCGACCGCGATCACAGAAAGCAGCTTGAGGACCTGCGGGCGACGCTGTTCCGTCCGCTCCGAACGTCCGAGCGGGCCCCGTATGTGGACTACTACTTTGAGAAAGAAACCGGCCGCTGGTATCGGGTCGGTTTCGATGGAACGGACTTTTTTCGCGAACGCATCTCCCGCTTTGACATTGTACCGGGGCGGCGACCGGTCCTGGATACCGCTCGTATCGAGTCGGCCTCCGACTCTTCGTAGCCCCGTACCGCTGATTGCGTACGTGCTTGTTCATTCGTCGTTTGTTCGAAATGCCCGACCCCGATCACACTCGACGTGATGCTGAGAACAACTCCCCCCGAAAAAAAGGCGAGCTGCGCCAGTGGGGCGAGGCGTTTCTCGTGGCGCTCGTCGTCGTTTTGATCGTTCGCACCCTGTTGTTCGATCTCTTCCGAATTCCAACCCCGTCGATGGAGAAGAACCTGCTGGTTGGGGACTATCTCTTCGTGTCGAAGCTCCACTACGGCACGCGCCTGCCCATGAGTGTCGGGATTCCCTTTACCTCCATCTACGTTCCCGGCGTCAAGTTTCCGTACACGCGGTTTGCAGGGTTTTCGAGCATACAGCGTGGGGATCCCATTGTCTTCAATTTTCCCCCGAAAGAAGGACCCGTGGACCGCAAGGTGCACTACATCAAGCGGGTGATCGGGATGCCGGGCGAGTCCCTCGAAGTGCGCGACAAGATGGTGCACGTCGATGGGGAGCCGCTTCCCCTGGGTACGGGCATGCAGCAGTACTGGACGGTGCAGAAGAGTGACGCCCGGTACCAGATTCCGCGCACGGAGATGGAGGACATGGGCATCAGTGAGATCAAGACCACGGATGACCAGACCACCGTTCGCGTACTGGGCACGCCGGCCGCGGCTCAGCGCATGCGCGACTTTTCCTGGGTTGACGCCGTTGAACCGTACGTGGTGCGCAACTCGGAATACGGGGATCTAATGTATCCGTCCGATCGTGGGTATACGCCTGACAACTACGGGCCCGTCCACATTCCGGAAAAGGGGGAAACGGTGACCCTCACGGATGCCAACTGGCCGGTCTACAAGCCCGTCATTGTGCGGTACGAAGGCCAGGACGCGCAGCAGATGACCGATTCGACCTTCGCCATCGAGGGGGATCGAACGACGACCTACACGTTCAAGCAGGACTACTTCTTCGTCATGGGGGACAACCGCGATAACTCCCAGGACAGCCGGTTCTGGGGATTTGTGCCCATGAACCATGTCGTCGGGAAGGCCGTCCTCACCTATTTCTCCTGGGACTATGAGAACTGGCAGCCGCGATTCTGGCGGATCATGAATCTCATTGAGGACGACGAGGTGTTTCGGGAGCAGAGCGCGCTGCGAGAGCAGAAGGGGAATACGGTCCAGCGACGTCCGTCGAACGGCGAGCCCCACAGCGAGGACGCCTCTCGTCGAATGCGGGTCTCCGAGGCCCGCCCTTCTTTCCACAATTCCCGGACGCACCAATGACGGATCAGCAGACGACCGATTGTGATGGCGAAGCGGCTCTGGCCGAAGACCTCCCGGCCGATGACGTGTTGATGCCCACCGTGCAGCTTCTGAAGGGTTTTGCCGACGCCACGCGGCTCCGCATTCTCTGCCTGTTGCGGGAACGGGAGGTGTGCGTGCACGAACTCGTCGAGGCCCTGGATATGACGCAGTCTGCCGTCAGCCATCAGCTCCGGGTGTTGCGCGACGCCCGTCTCGTAGCTCATCGGCGGGACGGGCGCCACGTCTACTACGCGCTTGCGGACGACCACGTGCGCGAGCTTCTGGAGAATGCACTGTCGCACGGGGCGGAGGAGGCGTGACACCAGCCCCGCACCCGTGTACAGCTGCGGGGGGCCGCTAAAGACCGCCGGTCGGTTCTGCAACGGACCCGCCGCCATCGCCCACGGCGGGGTCACCCGCCGGGACGTTTCCGCCCGGGCCGCTGCCGCCTGGGCCGCCGGAAGGGCCTCCGCCGCCCATGGGGCCGCCCGAGGAGTCGCCGTTTGAAGAACCGCCTCGGTCACTGTCTCCAATGGAGAGCGGCTCGGCCTGAATATCCTTCGCGCTCAACGTCTCCCGGGCTGCTTCAGAGTAGACGTACACGTGGCCGTCGGTCTGCTCAACGGCGTGTGATGAGAAGTGCTCGCCGGCCCAATCGAGAATGTCGTAGATCTCATGGCCCAGCTCTTCGGCGCTAAGTTGAAAACCGACGACCTGATCTTGTGGATCTTTCAGGCAGTAGTTCTTCATATTCGAATGGGGACAAACAGAAGGATTAGTGAGCGAAATCGGGATGCAATCCAAAGAGACCGCTTCGATCGCACACGCCGGCGTGGCAACTGTGGAAGGGAACCGCTCCTGGGACCACGCCATGCGTACGTGCCTGTGTTTTGTTGGAAGCGGGTTTTGTTGGAAGCGGAATGGGAGGAGAATCGTTCAGGACTCACAAATCAAAAACAGTCTCCAATTCTCACCCTCTACCGCGAATGCGTTGCGAACTGTGTTGTTACGCAATCAACATTCGCGCCAGATGTCGTTAGGCTAACATCATGGTGACATTCTGCGGCACAACATGTCATATTCGTCAGCCGGTGCCACTTCGGCACTCATCGTTTCTCCAATCAGTTTCCAATAAGATCCGAAATGGACGTGTAGATTCGTTGCGCATGAAGACCGCTGCCAGGGACCGTCAAGAGATAGCCGCTCCGTCTCCGCTGGACGAGGTGCGGAGATCGGAGCGGCCGTATCTACATTCCAGATGCTACATCGCTCCCGGATCTCACTCAGCGTGCGTCGAACTGGTTTTGAATGTAAGCGGTAGACTGTTCGTCGCCCCCGAGGACGAGCCAAAGGCCGCGCGCTTCGGGCTCGACGATCAGCTCAAACGTCAGGAACGGGCAGCACTGACGCTCCTTCCGAATGAAGCGCAGAATCCGCTCGGCGTAATCCATCGTCCCCGGAAATTGAAGCGCAACCCCGTCGGAGACTGTGCGCGTGTCTTTGCGCTCCGCAAAGAGGGCCTCGGTGTTCGACTTGTGGCGCTCCGGATCGTCGAGGGCCGAGGGGGCGCAGGCGATGGGGGTGTCGTTGGAGGGAGTCGGGTCGAAGAGCTCGGAAATTTGCATGAACCAATTGGTTCTGGTGCGAAAGGAAAAGGTGCGAAAGGAAGAAAAGTACCGTTTCCGAATCGTGAGGTCTGGTTATCGCCAACCGAGATCCACAGGACGCTGTGGAATCCCGATATCTCCGACCGGCATCCGTAACCGGAGGCGTTTCGGCGAAGCGACCTTACCGGGCAGAAGAGCGTCCACCCAGCCCAATTCCCGCCCGGACGCCGCCCCGCGAGCACCGCGCCGAACTTGATAGCGGATTTGGTATCAGCCCCCATTCCAGTTTGCAATTGCCCTGGCTACGCACGCGACATCTGGAACCCCCGCCCTGCCCTACCGGTTGCTTTTTGCCCGCAGAACGGTTTGCATTCGCGCCCTGCGGGCATCAACGGGTCCTCCCCATCTCGTATCCTCTCAATCGCCTCGGGCGACCCGCTCCCGCACACTTTTTTCATTCGCTCCTACAGACTCGTTATGGGTAGCTTCGGTCCGCTCGAAATTATCCTCATCTTTCTGGTCGTGCTTCTCATCTTCGGCGCCAAACGCATTCCGGAGATTGCCCGCGGCATCGGCAAGGGCATCCGCGAGTTTAAGGACGCCACGGGCGAGATCTCGCGTGAACTTGAGGCTGAGGGCCAAGACCGCCAGATTAACCAGCCGCGGTCGCCGCAGCAAGGACAGCCCCGGGCCCGCGGCTCGCAGCCCCAGGCCGAACCGGCTTCAAATGCTTCCCCGGGCGACTCGTCGCCGGCCGATGCGGCCGATCCCGACGGGGCGACGTCCGCCGACTCTGGACCGTCTTCCGCTGAGCAGTCGGATCGGCCGGACGCCGCGTAAGGACCGGCAGGCCCCGTGCCCCCAGCGAATTGCGTTCCGTACTGCGGACTCTCACTCGCTCCTTTCTGCGTAGAATCGTCCCTTAGCATGACTGCCCCCACCTTCGCGGAGGCCCACCGGGCCCTCGAAGCCGAAGACACCACCTGCGAAGAGCTGGTGTCCTCCTTTCTGGATCGGATCGATGAAAAAGACGAACTCAACGCCTTCACGACCGTCGACCGCGACGGGGCGCTCAACCACGCCCGCTACCTCGACAGCCAGCGAGAGCGCGGCAACGCCCGCCCGCTCTCCGGCCTCGTGCTCGCTGTGAAGGACAACATCTGCATCCGCGGGTATCCGGTGAGCTGCGGGTCGAAGATGCTGAAGGACTTTTCCTCGCTCTACGACGCGACGGTCATTGACCGCCTGCGCGACGCCGGCGCCATCTTTATCGGGAAGGCCAATTGCGACGAGTTTGCGATGGGCTCGTCGAACGAGACCTCGCACTTCGGGCCCGTCAAGAACCCGCACAACACGGACTACGTGCCGGGCGGATCGTCGGGTGGGGCGGCCGCGGCGGTCGCGGCGGGCCTCTGTCACGCCGCGCTCGGGAGCGACACCGGCGGCTCGGTGCGCCAGCCGTCCGCCTTCTGCGGCGTCGTCGGCCTCAAGCCCACCTACGGGCGCGTGAGCCGCTCCGGCCTCGTGGCCTTTGCCTCGTCGCTCGACGTGATCGGCCCCCTGACCAACAGCGTGGAAGACGCGGCCACCATTCTCAACGTCATCGCCGGCGAGGACCCGAAGGATTCGACGAGCGCGCCCGTCGACGTACCCGACTACACGGATGCCCTAACCGGTGAGGTCGAGGGCCTCCGCATCGGTTTTCCCGACGAGTACTTCACGGAGGGCCTCGACCCCCATATTCGCAGCATGATCCGCGACCGGGTGGCCGATCTGGAGGATGCCGGGGCCACGGTCGAGCCGATCTCGCTCCCGCATACGGAGTACGGCGTGGCCACCTACTACCTCATCGCCACCGCCGAGGCGTCCAGCAACCTCGCCCGCTACGACGGCATTCGCTACGGCTACCGCGCCGACCTGCAGGAGACGAAGCAGGCGCTCCGCGAGAAGCGCAACGAATTGGAAAGTGATCTGTCCGCCGCCCGTACCCGGGGCGACGAGGAACGGGTGGCCGAACTGGAGGCGGAGCTCGACGACGAGCAGACGGCGCTCGACGCCCTTTACACTCGCACCCGGACTGAAGGCTTCGGCGAGGAAGTGAAACGGCGCATCATGCTGGGCACCTACGCCCTGTCGGCCGGCTACTACGATGCCTACTACGAGAAGGCCCAGCGGGTGCGCACCCTCATCCGACATGACTTCGACCAGGCCTTCGAGGACGTGGACGTGCTCGTGACGCCCACCACGCCGACCCCGCCGTTCAAGCTCGGCGAGAAAACCGACGATCCGCTGGAGATGTACTTGAACGACATCTACACCGTAACGGCCAACCTGGCGGGGATTCCGGGCCTCACCGTGCCCATCGGCCATCACCCGGAGCAGTCGGACCTGCCGGTCAGCATGCAGCTGCTCGGCCCGCACTTCGACGAGTCCGTCCTCCTCCAGGTAGGCGATGTTGTGACGAAAATGAACGAAAATTAGCCAACAATCCGGGGCGCGAACGAGAACTGCGCAAAGATCTTGCGCTTTCGTCCCCTGCCTCCTACTATAGTATTGGGTAGAGTTTGAGAGAGGGAATCTGAGATTCCCTGTCCGGGTTACAGGGGACCCTTCTCATGTTCCGCAACGCGGAACACTATCAGCGTCTATGGGTCATTGATAGTACCATGACTCATGAAATTAAGCGCACTTACCGATACCGCCTGTACCCAAATGAGGCGCAGAAAGCAGAACTCGCCCGTACGTTCGGGTGCAGTCGGTGGGTGTACAACTGGGCGCTTGAGACGAAGACGAAGGCGTACTACCAGGACGAAGAGTCAATTTCGTTCACTGATCTCAGTAGCCGCCTCACCTCGAAGAAAAAAGAAGAGGAAACCAAGTGGTTGTCTGAGGTCAGTGCGGTGACGCTGCAACAGAGCCTTCGGAATCTTAATCAAGCGTTCACCAACTTCTTTGAAGGGCGTGCCGAGTATCCTTCTTTCAAGTCGAAGAAGGGCGATCAGACCGCTCGATATGTCGGCACCGCCTTCGATATTCGAGAAGAGAATGGGAAACAGAAGCTCCGTCTCTCGAAGATGCCGGGACTGATCAACATCCGGTGGAGTCGTGAGCTTCCGTCTGAACCGAGTAGCTGCACAGTCA
>CAYOWD010000139.1:0-1498 GCA_964407535.1 uncultured Salinivenus sp.
GACCTTCTGCAGAAGGCCCTGAATCATCTGCTCGGCCACCTTGAAGTCGGCAATGACGCCATCCTTAAGGGGCCAAATCGTCTCAATGTCCTTGTGGGTGCGTTCGTGCATCTGCAGGGCCTCGTAGCCCAACTCGCGCACCTCGCGGGTATTGTGATCGACGGCAACGATGCTGGGCTCGTTGAGCACAATCCCTTCGCCGCGAATGTAGACGAGGGTGTTGGCCGTGCCCAGGTCGATGGCCACGTCCTGTGAGAAGTTGAAAAACATCTATCCCGGGGTTGGTGCGAGCAGTCGCCGAAAGGCAAGCGAGGAGAACCGGTCGGTCCGGACGGACGCATCCTCAGATCGAGGGCGTCGCGGCGCCGTGCGGATCGACCGTCCTGAGAAGAGAGAAATCCGGTTGTACGGGTACGCATGTACGTCCAGAGCCGACGGAGGATGCATGCAGAGGGGAGGGAGAGCGGGAATTTGTCCCCGCCTCGTTCCAAATCAGGACGGAATTCAAGGGAGACAATGCAGGCTCACGCGCCCGAATGGAGCCGCGACGCAAGGGACCCTACTTTGGACCCGATGTTCTAGCACCCTGTTGCGTACGGACGGCCGAACACGTCTCCCGGCCGAACACGTCTCCCGTCAATTGACCGGCGTAAAACGTATTGTTTGTTGTTTGAGGCACACGTGTCTCCCAGTTGGTGGATTGTCAGAAAGTACCGATCCGTGAGAACGTACGTAAACGACGGTCTTCAGCTTGGTGAGCCTCCCTCAGAGGAAGGAGATCGCAGATTGCTGCACGTCGGCCGGACTCGTCCGGCAGGATCCTGGGCATCTGTACTGGAGGAAGGGATAGCTGCAGGCCGCCACTGCTTCGGTCGGTGTTCACAACAACGTGGGTGTGAGACCTGATACCAACTTCGCAAGCTCGTTGGGTATGTGCGTATGGAGGGTATGTGCGTGAGGCATAGGCCTGCGTCCATACCAACCCCTCTGCAACCCTGAGCTTTGTAAGTGGATTGGGTATGAGAACCTGTTTGGCGAACCGTCTGCGCCCCCTCCAAGAGTACTCGGTCACGGCAATCTAGATGGCCTCGTTCCCAGCGCTTCGATTTCGTGGATCTCGTGCAGGGCGGCTTCCGCATTGGGGATCTGAAATCTCCTCCCTGGTCGCTCCGCTACAGACACGCTAGCGTGCCAGCTTCATGTGGGCGTCTTGTTGTACGCCGTCCACCGGGTCTCGGCTTCCCCTCCGTTCGCACAACAGGTTCTGAAAGAATTATAAAGAGCGGGTCCAAAACAGTTCAGTTTGACAAAAGCCTGCGTACGTCGTGCCCGACCATGTGGCGGCGACCGAACCCTGTCAGGTCTTCAGGGACGCCGGATTGCACTCTCCCCTGAAAGGCCGGGCGTATAATCTCAAAAAGGCACAGAAACTCCCCGGACCGTGTGCAGTCATACGCGGAACCGAACGCGGCCGCATACGCGGAACCGAACGCGGCCG
>CAYOWD010000139.1:1598-11400 GCA_964407535.1 uncultured Salinivenus sp.
CATACGCGGAACCGAACGCGGCCGCATACGCGGAACCGAACGCGGCCGTACTCGCGGGGAGAATCTCCCGAGAGTCGGAGATCGACGGACCGGCAATCCACGCGCAACAGCCTGCTAGTGCCGGAAGTGGCGGTGGCCCGTAAAGACCATCGCGACGTCGTGGGCATTGGCCGCCTCGATGACCTCGTCGTCTCGGATGGATCCGCCGGGCTGGATGGCGGCTCGGGCCCCCTCTTCGGCGGCGGCTTCGAGGCCGTCGGCAAAGGGGAAGAATGCATCCGACGCTACCACGGAGCCTGTAAGGTCAAGTTCCGACTTTTCTGCCTTGCGGACGGCAAGCTCCGAGGAGTCGATGCGGCTCATCTGGCCGGCGCCGATGCCGAGCGTCGCGCGGTCGCGGGCATAGACGATGGCATTGCTCTTGACGTGCTTCGCCACCCGCCAGGCAAAGTCGAGGTCCGCCCGTTCGTCGTCGGTCGGGCCGCGCTCGGTGGCCACCTCCCAGTGGTCGATGTCTTCGAACGGAGATAGGACCGGATCTCGCGATTGGACCAGCAGGCCGCCGAGTACCGAGCGCACGTCCGGTTGGGTCGATTCGCGGGCCGCTGCGACGTGGCGGATAATGCGCCGCCGGTCGTTTTGGGCGAGGAAGTCGACGACGCCGGGTTCAAAGTCCGGCGCGATGATGATCTCGGTAAAGATGTCGTCGATGGCCTCGGCGGTGGCCCGGTCGAGGGGCTGGTTGACGATCACGATGCCGCCGTAGGGGGACTGCCGGTCGGTAGCAAAGGCCTGGTTCCAGGCCTCTTCCAGAGTGTCGGCGGTGGCGACGCCGCTCGGGTTGGTGTGCTTGAGAATGGCACAGGTGGGGCCGGCGTCCCGAAACTCGTCAATCAGGAAGAACGCCGCGCTGATGTCGTTCAGGTTGTTGTACGAGAGGTCTGCCCCGTGAATTTGGTCGAAGAAGCGATCGGGATGGCCGTAGAGGGCGCCGTTCTGGTGCGGGTTTTCGCCGTAGCGGAGCGATTGGGCCTGCGGAAGAGAGAGCTGAAAGGGATTGGGCAGTTCATCGTCGGGGGCGTCGTCGTCCTCCGCCGCTGCCTCCGTTTCGGTGGAGAGATACTGATGGATGGCTTGATCGTAACCGGCCGTGTGTTCGAAGGCCTCCGTGGCCAGTGTCTGACGGGTGGAGGTGGACAGCACGCCCTCGTTGTCTTCCAACTCATCGGCAACGGCCTCGTACCGACTCGGGGTGGTCACGACGCCGACGGAGGCGTGATTTTTGGCCGCGGCCCGGATCATGGTGGGGCCGCCGATGTCCACGTTGGCCATTGCCGTGGCCAGATCGGTGTCGGGGTCCTCGATCACGTCTTCGAACGGATACAGGTTGCAGACGACGAGGTCGATCGGGGCGTAGTCGTGCTCCGCGAGGTCGGCAAGGTCTTCGTCGTGAGAGCGACGCGCCAGCAGGCCGGCGTGAATGGCCGGATGGAGAGACTTCACGCGTCCGTTCAGGACTTCCGGGACGCCAGTCTCTTCGGCCACCTCCGTCACCGGCAGGCCGGCGTCGCGAAGCGTCGCGGCCGTGCCGCCGGTCGAGATGAGTTCTACGTCCAGGTCCACGAGCCGCTGGGCAAATTCCACGATGCCGTCTTTGTCGTAGACGGACAGCAGGGCGCGGCGAACGGGAGGAGCGTCGGAAGGAGCGTTGGACATTGATCGAAAAAGTTCGGATTGAAACCAGAAGGACGAGTCGGGAAGGGCGTGCGGAGTGCGGCCGCACAATACACGAGGCCGCCCACGGATCAGGAATCGTCAATTTGAGCAGTACGTCCCTCAAACTGCACCCGATCCTCAGCAAAAAGCCGGAGGGCGTGTGGGTAGAGGCGGTGCTCAACCGTTTTGATCCGGTCGGCAAGACGTTCCGGGGTATCGTCGGCGTACACGGGCACCGGCTCCTGAAGCACCACGGGGCCGTGGTCGTACTCCTCGTCGACAAGGTGGATTGTGACCCCACTCCAGTGTACGCCGTATTCAATCACCGCCTCGTGGACGTTCATGCCGTACATGCCCTTTCCGCCGAAGGCGGGAAGAAGGGCTGGATGGACGTTGGTCATACGGCCCCGATATGCATCCACGACGGCTGGGGGGACCTTGATCATGTATCCGGCCAGGGCCACGAAGGTGACGTCGTGCTCGTCGAGCACGTCAAGTAGCGCTTGACCAAAGGTCTCCACGTTTTCGTGATTGCCCGGCTTTACGACCGCCGTTGGGACATCGTGCGTATCGGCGCGGTCAAGGGCGCCCGCCTCTGGGGTGTTGCTCACGCAGCACGCCGGGGTGGCAGGCAGGTCGCCGCGGTCGATGGCATCCAGGAGGGCCTGAAAGTTCGTGCCGCCTCCTGAGGCAAAAACGGCTAAGCGCATTGGATCCGGGGCGTCGGCGTCAGTCACAAGAGTAGGAGCACCTTCACGAATGAGGGCCTATGGGACGAGTCTCTCAAGGTGAGGATCCGGACGGGCAAATACCAGCGGACACCCTGCGAAATACGCGTTGAGATTGGGCGGATCGTCCGTCGTTGCGTGCTGAGATGATACTGAAATAGAAGCTAAAAAATGTAACGGCACAAAACATGCAAATGCCAGTCCGGTACGACTTGCGAACGAAGTCCGAACACACAAAGTACACAGTGTCGGTATGCGCGTTGGCATCCGATTTTTTCGCCCCCCTACCTGTTGATTTTGGTCTTTTTGGTACATTTCTTCACAGGTGGTTTTGGAATTACCCAGAGTGTAGAGCTAGCACATGAGAACGCTTCTTTTTGTCCTGGGAGTTCTTCTTCTCGTTTCCGGGGGAGAAGGCGTAGCCGGTGCCCTTCCTGAGAAGGACGCATCCCCGGAGACGAACCGGAAACAAGCGCATTTCGGCATTTCCGCCGAACAGTATGCCGTGGAGCGGGGGGAAATTTCTCGCCACCAGACCTTTGCGGACGTCGTGACTGCCCACGGGGTTTCGTACGAGACGGCCGTCCAACTGGCGGAAGCGGTGCGGCCCGACTTCGACGTGCGGACAATACAGCGCGGACAACCGTATCGCGTGTACATGAATCCGTGGTTGCAGCGTGCGCAGTATCTTGTGTACCAGATCGACCCGGTTCGGCACGTCGTCTTCGACGTACAGGAGCCGTCGGAGAGCCGGATTGAGCGACGAGAGGTGGAGCGAGAGTGGACGGTCGTTCGGGGTACGATTGAGAGCTCGTTGTATGAGACCCTCACCTCGAACGGGGCCGATCCCAAACTGGCGCTCCGGCTTTCGGAGGTCTTTGCCTGGCAGATCGACTTCTTCCGCATTCGGGAGGGGGATTCCTTCCGAATTCTCTACGAGAAGCGGATGGTGGACGGCGAAACGCTGGCGCCCGGCAAGATCCTGGCGGCCGCCGTCGATCATCAGGAGGAGCGCTATTTTGGCGTTCGGTTCGATGATGGCGATGGGGCGCAGTATTTTGACCGCGACGGCCAAAGTGTGCGACGGAAGCTCCTGAAGGCGCCGCTCCGATACAACCGCATCAGCTCCGGATTTAGCCACAGTCGCTACCATCCGGTGTTGAAGCGTCGGCGCCCGCACCACGGGGTGGACTACGCCGCTCCCACGGGGACACCCGTAAAGTCGGTCGGGAATGGAACGGTGCTCAAGGCCGGGTACCGGGGCCCCAACGGCAACTACATCAAGATTCGCCACAACGAGACGTATAGCAGCGCCTACCTTCACCTCTCGGACTTTGCCGACGGCATCGCGCCCGGGGCGGAGGTCCAGCAGGGGGAGACCATTGGGTACGTGGGCAGTACGGGGCGCTCGACCGGGCCGCACCTTGACTATCGCCTCTGGAAGCACGGTACGCCGGTCGATCCCTACGAGATCGAGCTTCCCCCTTCGCGTCCGGTCAGTCCGCAGCACCGATCCACGTTCGAAGAGATTGTGCAGGATCGGCTCAATCGTCTCTTTCCGCTTCGGGCCTTTGAACGCACGGCCAACCGTCTTTCGTAGTGGAGGAGGCGATTGCGTGCTGACACGCTTCCGGGGTGTGGGGGCATTGGGCGCTGATCAATCCCTCTGCCCGGCGTCGGCGACGTGACGGCCGTACCGCTATGCCCCGAGACCTTCCCTGCTCCCCGAACAGCACGTGCTGGTGTCGTCGGAGGGCGGTTGAGGTCCGATTCGCCCCATGTGGGGAGTGGCGTGCCGGCAGGGAACCGGGTCATACCAACTCCGCAGCCGAACCCGTTCGAGTCCAGCTAGCTGGACAGTCCCACTAGTGGGACAGCCTAACTCGTTAGGCAGCTCCGTTGGGATTTGTGAGTGCAGTGTCCCGACACGCCTATAATACCAAGTCCGGCTGCAAACTTCCGGTATAGAGAGGAGCAATACCTATTCGCAGTCAGGCGTTTTTCCTGTCCTACATCGCAGAAGAAGGTTCTCGTAGCGCCGTTGGAGTCCAACGGCGCTACAAATCTGGTTCGCAGACCGGAATGAATCTACCGGATTTGGTATAATACCGAATCCGGTTGAAGGATTCGGGTTTGTAGGTATGTAAGTGTGAAGGTATGTGCTTGAGGCCCATCCGTTTGTGCTTGTGCCGCCATTTCTGCGAGCCCGAACTGTGTATGCGGATTTGGGATCAGAGTTCGACGTTCAGCCCTGCGGTGAAGGACCGGCTCGGCCCAGGCTCGTAGAACTCGCCGCCTCCGTTGACGACAACGGAGGCCGCGTACCGTTCGTTGAGGAGGTTGTCGATGGTCAGGAAGGGGCTCAACGTGAGGTCCTGCCACTCCAGGCCGCGATGGCCCAGGCGGACGTCGATCAATACGTAGCCGGGAGTGTCGGCCGTGTTCGCATCATTGACGAAATAGCTGGGCACGCCCTCAGCGGACAGGCGTCCCCAGAGGCCATATCGTTCAGCCTGAAGGTGCATGTAGCCGCGGTGGGCTGGGATGCCCGGAACGCGATTGCCGTCCAGGGAGACCCCGTCGAGCACGTCCGGTTTGTCGATGGTAAAGCGGGTGCCGGTGTACCGGGCTGCCACTTCGAAGGGAAGGCGGGGCGTCCAGGTGAGACTTGCCTCCAGTCCACGCTGCGTGTTTTCGCCGAGGTTTTCGAAAAACTGATAGCCCGATTGTAGGCGCTGGGACGTGATCAGATTGTCGACCTGTAACTGATACAGCGCAAGGTCGAACTGAAGACGGGCCGCGGGAAGCAGGCCCCGGGTCCCAATTTCCAGTCCCTGCGTGTATTGGGGCTGGAGGGTTTGGTTAAAGCCGCCCTGGGTTGGGTCGGGCCGATTGGAGAGTTCAGAGGCCGTTGGGGTGTCGAAGGCCGTGCTATAATGGGCAAAGACGAGCGCGTTTGCGACCTCTTTCGGAAGAACCTTTTCAAGGTTATAAGATAAGCCGATCGACGGACTCCACGCCGAGAACGTCCGGCGCCCGGAGTCGTCTCCATCATCCAGCAGCCGGTCGTTGGCTTCGAAGCGGACGCCGTCGAGGCGCAGTCCGCCGGACACGGCGAGTTGATCCGTGGCATTGTACCGCACGTAGCCGAAGGCGGCTCCGTTTGCAACGGTCTCCAGTTGGTTGAGTGTTATGGAATCGCCCTTTGCGCCGTTTTGCGTAACCGAGAACTCGACGCGGTCGTCGCGCTGAATGCCGGTATCGATGCCGGCCCCGCCCTCCACCCGGCCCTCCGTTCGGCGGATCGAGACGCGGACGCCGCCGCTGTTGCGCCCGTAGGTGATGTAGCCGAACGGGAGGGGGTTTTCGAGCGACCGGTATACGTAGTGGGCTGAACCGGAGAGCGTGGTGCCGCCGAGGTCATGGTTGACGGATAGCCCGACCTGTGCTTGCTGGCTTTCCTTTCCGGCGTTGAATTCTTCGAAGAGGGGACGGGCCTGCGTGGGGGCCGACTGGAACTGCTCAAGCGTCAGACTGCTCGGATTTTCGGTTTCCTGTACGTCGCCCGCTGCAGTAAGCCGAAGGAGGGTGTTGGCACTAAGGGCGCGCGACGCATTGAGGCCCGAGCGAAGCCGGTAGCCCTCACTGTGATCACGGAACCCGTCTTGCCGGTTGCCGGAGAGATACCCGTGGAGCGTCCAGTCTTCGATTGTGCCCGACGTTTCCAGCAACCCTTGCTGTTGGCCGAAGCTGCCGCCCTGCACGCGAAGGCGGACCGAGGAGGAGGGATCGGCGGGCCGAGAAGAGAGGAAGAGGACGCCGCCGCTCCCATTTCCCCAAAACGCGGAGGCCGGAGAGCGAATCAATTCCACGCTGCGAAGCACGGCCGGATCCACCACATCCAGAAAGGCCTGGCCGTCCGGAAGCGTGAGCGGAACGCCGTCGTAGACCACCTGAACGCCGCGGACGCCGAAGTTGGCGCGGTAACCGACGCCCCGTATGCTAATGCGTTCGCCCAGTGCAAAGTGGTGACGATCGTTCACCCAAAGGCCGGCGAGGGGACGCAGCACGTCGTCCAGCGACGTGCCCGGTGTGAATGCCCGTTCCTGGGCCGACCGGTTCTGGAGGGTGACGGCGAAGGGAGCAGAGGCTTCCGTTTCCGCGGACCGGGCCGCCTGGACTGTAATTTCCGGCAGGCGGACCTGCACCGAATCGGCGGCCGTCGTGTCGGAACTGGCGGGCTCGACGACCTGAGCGTCGGCGAGATGCGGAAGGACAACACAGACAAACGCAACGAAGAGAAAACGCCGAGTAGGCATGCAACGAAAGGGTTCTTCGACAGAATGATGCTACCAGTTCGGGAGAACGTACTTGACCGATCTCGGTCGGTGGAAGCGTATTCACGGATCGGTATGGCCGCATCGGCGTGCTACCAGCCGATGCGACGCTCGTCGGAGTCGGTTTGATCCCGCGGCTCGCGGGCCACAGGGGCGTCTTCGGGGTCCTTGTCGACGTCGCCGACGGTCTGAATCCGAACGTCGGTATAGTAGAAGTTTAGAATTTCGCGGTAGCTTTTGCCCCGTTTGGCCATCGCGTGGGCACCCCACTGGCTGAGGCCGACCCCGTGGCCGAAGCCGTGTCCGTTGAAAACGTACTTCCCCCCTCGTTTGCGGGCATCGAACCACGTACTCTTAAGCGGGGAGCCTTCCATGCTGCGGTTTACAACCAGCCGGAAGGTATTGGCATTCATCGGATGGGTGCCGTCCGGCAAGAGGAGGTTAATGGTTTCGACCCGTCCGTCGGGACTCCGTTCGTCGATGACGAACCCCTCGACGAGGCTTCCGTGTCGTCGGGTGAGGAGTTGGAGAAGCTGCGAGCGGTCGACGGACGCCGACCATTGGTGATACGGGGAGGCCTCATCGTAGGGGTCCTCCTTGCCGCGGAGATAGGGCAGGGCCTCATTGGATTCCCACACGTCCTCGTTGTTGGCCGTATGTCCTCCGCTGGACGAGAAATACACGGCCTGGATGAGGGTGCCGTCGTGGGTAAGCACTTCGCCCTCCGTGGCCTGAGTGGCACTGCGAGAGGCTCTGGTGACGGCGCCAATGCCGTTGTACACTTGCGAGACGGTGCCGTCGGCCTGATCGTACGTGCCCCCGAACTTGGCGGAGGTGAAGAGGCCGTAGGTGCGAGCCACGACCGCCATGGCCTTTTTTCCCTCGCGATCGTCGAGCCCATACTCGCTGGCCACGACGCTCGCGACGTAGTCTTCGATGGGGACGGTGTTGACGAGGAGGAGGCCGGCGCCCGATTCGGGGTCTGGTTTGATGGAGAGGGTGCCCGTGTAGGTTTTCTTGCCGTCGCCGAACGATACGGTCCAGGTGGCTTCGGAGCCGGCGGGGCGGAGGCTCAGGTTGGTGGCGTAAAGCCCGTTTGTGCCGCGGCGCACGTAGATGTCGTCCTGGCGGAGGCCGAGCGTGGTGCTTTCTCCGGCCTGGAGACGCATCACCGGTGCGCCGCCGTCGGGCAGGTGGACGGCCAGCGGTCCCTCTTTGACGGTCAGCTCAATGCTTTCGATCGTCGCGTGGTTGTTGAGGCGCACGCGCACCTGGCTGGGATCGTCGGGCGGCGGGGCCGCGGGGGTGGACAGGGGCAATAGGCCTCCGACAAGGAGACCAAGCAGGAGGGCAACGGGCCGTCGGCAAGAGAGGAAACGCACCATCGTTCGGAGGGGATCGGTGAAAATCGGGCCAACCGATTTTAACTTCCAAGGATACGAGGCATTTTTCTCGGGGCAGTGCCGGGAAACTTCCCTCTGCGAACTGTCCCATTTCTGTACGTCTCTTGCGCGTACCGGTCACCGGTTCTTCGGTTTCTCAACGGTTTGGTGTTCCTATGCTCATTGATACGCACGCCCATTTGTACCTCGATCAATTCGACGACGACCGGGATGCAGTGTTGGACCGCGCTCGGGAGGCCGAGGTGGAGACGATCGTGATGCCGGCCATTGACGTGGCCTCAATTCAGCAGGCGGTGGATCTGTGTGCCCAACACGACGGGCTGTTTGCGATGGCGGCCCTGCATCCGTCGGAAACCGACGAGGCCACGGAGGAGGACTTTGCGGCGGTCAAAGAATGGTGCGATCATCCCTCCATCGTGGCGGTGGGCGAGAGTGGACTGGATTATTACTGGGATCGCTCGTTCGATGATCGCCAACAGGCCTTCTTTCGCAAGCACATCCGACTTGCCATCGAGGCCGATCTTCCGCTTGTGATCCATAACCGGGAGGCCGCCGGGGACATCCTCGACATTTTGGAGGAGGAGCGGGCGCGGACCGATCATCCTGAACGCATGCGGGGCATTTTGCACTGCTACGTCGATCCGCCGGCGGTGGCCGAGCGAGCGTGGGATCTCGGCTTTTACCTCGGCGTGGGCGGCATCATGACCTTCTCCAATAGTGAGGTCGACGACCACGTGGCGGCGGTGCCGCTGGAGCGCATCGTCGTGGAGACGGATAGTCCGTATCTCGCCCCGGAGCCCAATCGCGGCGATCGCAACGAACCCGCCTACGTGCGTCACGTGGCGGAGCGGCTGGCCGAGATTAAGGATGTACCGATCGAGGAGGTTGAGCAGGTGACGACGGAGAATGCGCGCGCCCTCTACGAGTTGCCGACGGAGTAAGGCCCACTCCGCAGCCGAACTCGTTCCGAATCGGGGGAGGTGGGCGACGCACGAGTGCGTTGATGCGCTAGCGCGTCCGGCCCATATGCTTGGTTCCGACATGCCTGCAACCCCGAACTTGATAAGCGGATTTGGCATAATATCGACGCCGCCAAACGGGCTCGCCGACATCTGGACGACTCCGCATTGCAATAAAAAAAGCCGCCCCGACCGGGAAGTCCCGATCGGGGCGGCTGTGGCGACGTAGGAGGAGAGGGGGCAGGAGCACAGTGCGCTCCCCCTCATCCCAGGTTATCCATCGACGAAGCCAGTTACTCCTCTTCGCCTTCGTCGACGACCTCGTAGTCCGCGTCGTGCACGTCCTCATCGTCGCCGTCCTCGTCGTATCCGGGCGGCGTGGACGTGCTGGACGTGGTGCCGGCTCCGCCGGCTCCGGCGCCGGGCTGCTCCTGCTGCTGGGCCGCGTAGATCTCCTGACTGGCCGCGGACCATTTCTCGTTGAGGTCCTCCAGCGCATTTTCGAGGCTGGTGATCGGTTCTTCCGGATCGGCCGTCTCCAGCTCGTCCTTCACCGTGTCGAGCGCATCCTCGATGGGGCCGCGCTTGTCGTCGGGAATCTTGCCCCCGTACTCCTCGAGGTTCTGCTGCGTGGTGTAGACCATCGAGTTGGCTTCGTT
>CAYOWD010000140.1:0-11394 GCA_964407535.1 uncultured Salinivenus sp.
CCGAGGTTGTACTCCAGCTCATTGTCGAGCTTCTCCTCGTCGGTGTACGTGTAGTAGGGGCGTACGTAGACGGAGGTCTGATCGGAGGGCCGCCAATCGAAGCTTCCGTTCAAGGCGTAGCGGCTTCGCCGGTTGGACTCGACGATCTGCTCATGCGCTTCCGGGATCCCACTGGTCGGCAGCCCTTCTTCCTCCGCAAAGGCCCAACTTTCCCCCTTGAGCCCCGAGGTCGTGAAGTCGCGGCGCGAGCCGCTCGCAGACAGAAGCATTCCGAACTGATCGTCGCCGCCGAACTTCGTGCCCCCCGTCAGGTTGGCGCGGAACGGAAATTTATTGTCCCGCAGCCCGCTGACCTGCTGCTCATGACGGAGTCCCCGTGCCGAGCCGAAGACGAAGCTCCCGTCGCGGTCGAATGCCGAAAGCGTGGAGATATTGACCGATCCACCGATGGCGTTGCCGGGCTGGTCCGGCGTCACGGCTTTCGTGACCTCCACATTCGATACCATCTCAGCCGGCAGCAGGTCGAGCGCCGTGGCGCGCGATCCAGCGGTGGAGGCCATCGAGTTGCCGTTGAGCGTCACGTTGTTGAGATTGGCGGCGCTTCCGCGAATCGAGACGAAGCGACCCTCCGTCCGGTCGTTTCGCATCACAATGCCCGGCAGGCGCTGCACGGCCTCCGCCACATTCTTCTCCGGAAGGTTCCCGATGTCGTCGGCCGAGAGCGCATCCACAACGTTCACGGCCTGCTTTTTCTGTTGGACCGATCGGGCCTGACTTTCGCGGATGCCGGTCACGACCACTTCCTCGCCCTCGACCGTTCCGGTCGCAAGCCGAATATTCGCCGTGGTTGTCTGTCTTTCAGCAACGTTGACGGTGGTCTCCTTGTCTTCATAGCTGATGAACGACGCCACCAGAGTCTGCTCGCCGGTCGGCACGCGACGGAGTTCGTATTCTCCGTCTTCGTTGGTGGACGCTCCCGTATTCGTGCCTTTGATCACGACGTTGGCCCCGGGCAGAGGAGAACCGGTCTCGGCGTCCACGACGCGGCCCTTGACGGTTCCGGTCGACTGCGCCGCGGCCTCCCCCACGGCCATACAAGACAGCCCGACGACAAGGAGTGAGAACAGAACGTATCGATACGAATCGAACATAGGCATTCGCTAGATTAATAGGAATTGCGGTATCGGAGTGAGCGCTCGGAGCCGCGCCCGTACCTGATTCACGAGATCCGCTCCGAGACGACATCTCCTAAATACCAAGCCCAGATTACCTCTCTGGAACCTTCGTATTTCGATACGTTGACGATTCTGTTCTCAAACTTTAATACTGTTTCTGTATCACCGACGATGGATTGGAAGGGAATCGAGCGTGCCTCTTCCATCGATACCGCTCCACACTCCCTTTTCATCTCCATCTTTTTCCCCTTCGATCGACCGAACCGTGCACTGAGGAAATGGGCGTCCTTCGCTACGAAAACCCACCATTGCCGAGCAGAATCCGTATCATTCGCCCGCTTCTTCGCCGCAGCTCACCCAGGGTTCCCGGCTTCCATCTCCCGTACAAAACGGGGCTCATTGTGCCTCTTCGTGAACAGAGGACGGCTCCTGGACCTCAATCACGCCGGCGGTGGTGTCCGCGCGCCCGAACTCATTTCGGCTGGTCACGGTGACCGTGTGGGCGCCGGGCGCGAGGTCGTCCGGAAGGGGCGCCGTCCAGAGGTGCGACGACGGCTCCGGCGCCGACACGGCGTCGTCCGTGCCCTCGACGCGCTGATAGAGCCGCTCCATGAAGGGATCCGTCTGAATCGTCCGCTCCATCGTCACCGGGTCGCGGTCCCCAATGCGATACTTCACGGTCGTCTTCGGCCCGCCGTCGAATACATTCACAAACAGCGTCGGCGGCGACCACTGCCCCGCGTGCAACTGCCTATGCTCGCCGGTGGGCTGATGCACGGTTACCCGCATCTGCCGGTCGGAGGGGAGACTCGCCGGTTTGAACCGCGCCTTGTACTCCGTGCCGTCGAAGTGAAGCGAATAGTACCCGTTCGGGGTCCCATCCTCCATCGTGGCCGCCGGAACGTTCCGGTCGTCGCGCGGCCCCTTCCAGCTCCCTCCCCGTACCTCAGCCAGCACGTGGTGGTGGAACGTGCCGGGTCCATTCCAACCGTCGTCCTTATCGAGATACACGTGCCAGCTGTTGCTGGTGTCGTGCCCCGAGATGCTGTACACCTTGTACTCGTCGAGCACGTCGAGCAGGGCCCGGAGGTTTGTTGTACCGGGCCGCCAGTTCGACGTGGTGTCGCCAACCGCGTAGGTCCGCAGCGGAATGTGGGTGGCGACGACCACCCGCTTGTCGGTCGGGACCGACGCCAGGTCCTCCCGAATCCATTCAAGCTGATTCTTCTTGAGGTATCCCCGGTACTTGCCACTGTACCGATAGCTCTCTCCTTTTCCTTTATACTGCACGTTGTCAAGGGCGATGAAGTGCACGTCGCCGTAGTTGAACGAGTAGTTCGTCGGTCCGAAATACCGTTTGTAGGTTTCCGTGGCGTGTTCGTCGCTGGACACCTCATAGTTCATGTCGTGATTGCCCGGCACTCGCCACCACGGAATGCCGATCTGGCCGACGATTCGCGAGTGACGGGGATAGAGAGCCAGATTGTCGGCCACAACGTCCCCCACCGTGATGCCGAACGCCGCGTCCGTCCCCAGGACCTCGTCAACCACATCGTCCCGAACGAACCGCAGTTCCTCGTGGGTGCCGGCCTGCGGGTCGGCGAACGCAAGCGCCGTGAACGATGTCTTCTTCTCCGACGAATGAAGCGGAAAATTGACGGCCTCCGGCAACGGTCCCGTCGGTTCAACTCCGGGAAATTTGAGGTCGAGGCTGTCGGGCGTCCCGTCGGGGTCGTGGAGGTAGTAGAACTGCGGCCGGTTGTGTTCATCGACCGGCACCTTGTAGCCTGTGGGCTTCGTCACGAAGATCGCATCGCCGTCGCGGACGGGGAGCGTGTACTGCCCCTCGGCGTCGGTCTGGACCACTTGTCGTCCGTTGGACACGGACACGCCGGCGATGCCCGCTTCGCCCGGGTCTTTTTGCTGGTTCTCGTTGGCATCCTGAAACACCGTGCCCCGGGCTGTTTCCTGCCCATACGCACTCGGCGCCAGAATGACCGGGAGACTTAGGAGGCAAACTGTGAGCACAAAACGGAGGAAGCGCATGGAAACTGGGATCTGGATCAAAGGAGAAATCGATGCCCTCTGCCGCACGGGGCCTCGGCGAAACGCGTTGAGCCCCGTTGCGGCAGGGAGCGGGAACGACATCCGGTCGGTTAGAATCGACCTTTTACTCCAAACCAGACTTGGCGTCCCTGGCTCTGGGTCTGCCACGTCTGGCTCTCATTGCCCTGGTAAATGCGGAGCGGGCTCTCCGTCAGATTCTCGGCCGAGAGGCTGACCGAATAATTCGGCGTGAGGTCGTACGTCACCTTCAAGTCCAGCGTCTCCCGCGCGTCGAGAAACCGATCCTGGGGCGCTGCGCCAGCGAATTGGGTGACGAAGTCGTCCGTGTAGCTGTAGTTGAGTCGCACGTCCAACCCACGCCAGATGAAGAATGGCCCGACGCTGGTAATCAGATCCGGCTGCTGAAAAAACGGCAGATCCTCGTCCTCTCGCCCCGGCACCTCAAGATTCGACTGGATGAAGGTGCCGTTCGCCTGGATGCCCAGCCCGTCGAGCGGCTGCGGGAGGAACGAGAGGGTCTGCTGCAACTGCGTTTCCAGCCCGTAGATTGTGCCGCTATTCGCGTTGACCGGCCGACTGACCTCGGCCTCCCGGAAGGTGACGCCCCCCGCCTCCACGTTCTGCCGAATCGACTCCCGCGTGAAGATGGGATCGTCGATGCTCTTGTAGAAGAAGTTGGCGACGTACAGATCCGAAGCGCTCGGATAGTACTCTACGGTCGCATCGAAATTCCAGGCGCGAAATGGACTCAGGGTCGGATTTCCCCTGGACACATTTCCCTGCGCAACGACACCCGGGCTGACTTGATCGCCGGGATCGAAGCTCACATTCTCACTCCCTGCAATCTGCGACAAGTTGGGGCGCGCAATGGTCTTCGTGCCCGATATGCGCGCCTGCAGTTGGTCGCTAAAGCGGTACCGCACGTGCAGGTTGGGAAACAGATCAAGGTAGCTGTTGTCCTCCGTTCGCCGGAAAGTCTCTTCCGTCGTCGAATTGAAGGAATTGACCGTGGCGTTGGTCATCGTCTGTTCGAGGCGCACGCCCCCGATCACTCTCACTTTTCCCCATTCGTTTCCGGCCATGAGGTACCCGGCCGCGATGGTCTCGTCCACTTCATAGTCCCCCAGAAACGAGTCCGCTTCGTCTCTGCTGGACTGAAACAAGTTCGGCCGTTCCTCCCGGAGCTGACGTCCCCGATTGGGATCGACCGTGGGGCCGACCGGAAGCCCTTGCACGTCGCCAGGGGTATCGGTCATCTCAAATTCTGAGAGCAGAAGCAAATTGTCGGGATTCGGCGACACGTCCACGCGCTCCGCATCCAGCGTCGTCGTGGTATACTGGCCCCGAAGTCCCGTCTTTATGAATCCATTCTCTCCCCCGAGCCAGTCGGCGTTGTACCGAACGTTCGAGGCCCCTTCGAAGGACTCGGACGTGACCTCCTTGGTGTCGATGCCGAGCCCATCGAAGGCGTAGAGGGAGGGATCGTTATACTTCCGCTCATTCACCGGAAACCCCCAGACCTCGGCTCCGTCGTACCGCACGATGCTCTCGAAATTGTCGTCATCATCGGGCACGAACGGCACGGTGCTCGGGTCGCCGTCGAATTCGCTGAGCGAGTTGTTGAACTGCCACTCGCGGACCGTCTCATCCTTGCCGGCGCGAACGTAGCTGCCCCGCGTGGTCCAATCTACCGCCCCAAATCGAACCTCGCTCGATCCAACGGCAAAGAACATCCGCTCTTCCTGCCGGTCGAGGTCCGACTCTTTATCATTCCGTCCGATGTTGGCCCGAAACGAATCTCTGGGGGACACGCCGGGAATGGGATCGAACAGTTCGTCGTCGGAGAAATTCTGCCCGCTTCGGTCCGTAAAGCTGTCATCGGAGAAGTTCCATTCAGTCTGCAAGTCGCGCTGGTTGTCCACCGTTTGCGCGTAGGAGGTCACCAGTCCAAATTGCCGGTCGGGATCCGGATGCCACTCCAGATTTGCCGTTCCCCCGAACTGGGTAAACTCCGATCGCCCCTGCTCCAATCGCGTGCCCTCGGGCACCGTTACGCCGTCGGGAAAGTCGGGGGCGTCGATCTCGCGCCACTCGTCCGGCTGAATGAGGGTGGTCGTAAACGCATCCCACTTGTAATTGGCCGTCACGGCCACCCCCAGATCATCGTCGGGCCCAAACTGGGTGCCTCCCCGTGCCCGTAGGTTCACCGGTTGCCCATTTACAGCCAGGGTCCCCACCTGATTGCGCCACGCTCCCTCCGCACTGGCACTCAGGAAGGTGCCCTGCTGGCTAAACGCACTGAGCGGAACGATATTCGTAGTCCCCCCGATCCCGTTCGCACTCGCATCCGCGGTCGGGGCCTTCACCACCTCCACCTGCGAGGCCACATTGGCCGGCAGCACGTCAAGAGCCACGGCACGGTCCCCGGTGGTCGAAACCAGCGACTGGCCGAGCACCGTCGTGCTGTTTAGATCCGGCTGAATACCCCGGACGACAATAAACGAGTTCTTGAATCCCCGGCCGGCAGTCCCAGTAATGCCCTGTCCAAGATTTGCCTGCGTAAACACGCCCGGGAGTCGGTCCAGGGACTCTGCGAGCGTCTGGTCTGGATACCGTTCGAGCGTTTGCAGGTCCAACACATCGACCACGGACGCCTCGTCTTTCTTCGTCTGGTTGGTACGGATCGTCCCCCGCTGTCCCTGAACCACCACTTCCTGAGTCTGCATGGTTTTGCCTCGCAGCCGGAAGTTCTGGGAGACTGTTTTCCCGGCCTTCACGGTGACCGTCGTATCCACTTTGCTGTACCCGATGAAGGACGCCGCAATGGTGTGCTCTCCGGCAGGAAGATTTTCCAGTCGATAGCGTCCATTCTTATCGGTGGTTCCGCCGATCTGCTTTCCTGTTACGACGACGTTGGCCCCCGGTAAGGGCTCTCCTTCCGTGTCAACAACTTGGCCGACCAACGAGCCGGTAGACTGGCCCTGTGCTGGGAGCGCGAGAAAAACGGAGAACGCCACCATGAGGATCGCGGTGCCGTATCGATATCGAGTTCCAAACATTCTGGCTGACTGATTGTCGGTGAGTCGACGATGAGTGTCGTCCGCTCAGGTCTTGAGGCTCGCCCCTGAGGGACGCCGTGCGTCACTACGCACACACTCGTATATACCAAGCCGACATTATGGCGCTATAAATCAGCCATCACGATACCCTCATCGTATGTTTACCAGAATGTAGTTTAAGATTATAACATATCCGGGGTCGGCCCTTGGGACCGCCTTGGCTCCTCCCGGATTCAGTGGTTCTGCCGCACGCTCTGTGCCCGAAATGAGCGACTGGTACACGGACTGAAGCAAGAAGACAGTTTTCCTCTCCCCCTACTTTTATCCGCATGGCAATCGCATCTTGCGACAGGGGAAACAGGGAAGGCGTGTAGCACACTTCGTGACGGCCTTCTCCTGTTCCGGAGGGCTCCGTGCCATGCGTTCCGAGCGTTGACGACTGGACCTAATCGCTTAGGGGCCGATTTTGATCGACCTTAAACGGCAATGGCCCCGTCGGCTCAATGCCGGGAAACTTTAAATCCAGGCTGTCGGACGTGCCATCCGGATCGTGGATGTAATAGAACTGGGGACGATTGTGCTCGTCGACCGGAACGGCGTACCCGACTGGCTTTGTCACGAAGAGCACGTCGCCCTCCTGCACCGGTAGCTCGTAGCGACCCTCGCTTCCCGTCTGCACGACCGTCCGGCCGTTCAACACCGAGACGCCCTCAATCCCCGCTTCTCCGGCGTCCCGTTCCTGGTTTCGGTTCTCTCGTCGTGGAAGACGGCGCCCTGGGCAGGTTGATGGGCTTTCACCGGGAGGACGAGCACTGTGGAGAGAAGCAGAAGGGAAAGAAAATCAAAGAAACGAAGCGTCATTGGGGAGTCGAAAAAGGAGGGCTTGACTACGTGTAGCAATGGCGTCACTCCGATCCAACGGCCGAGGGACGGCGGGTGACAACGATCTCGTGGGCGCTCCGTCGGATGCCATATAGAACGCCGGACCGCGCCGGGTCCCAGGCGATGCCCTGTCCTTCGCCGGGGAACTCATGAGTTTCAAAAAACCGGAGTTGAGATCCGGCAGTGGGAAGCCCGACCTCGTAGATCGATGTGCTGTCGTGACCGGTCACATACAAATGGCCATCTGGCCCCCATGCTCCCCCGGAAAAGCTATACGGACGGACGCGGTCGACGAGCTCGGTGGGAAAGACGAATCCCTGCTTGCGGGACCAGTCCGGACCAAATTCCACGAGGGTCGACCAGTCGGGCCCCTTTCCGCCCACAGCCCCGCTCGCCCCTTCTCCATTTGCACGCCGGCCGTAGTGGACGAACGCCACCCACCAGCTACCGTCGTGGAAATCGACCCAGGCGGCCGACCCCTCGTAGATGCCGAACGAGTGGCTTCCGATGTGCTCCATCGTGTCGGGGTCCCACATCTCGATTGATCCGACCATGGGGGCCCCCGGATAATTGGAGTGCGCACAGTACAGCGTATCGTTGCGAACGACACCGCTGTTGAGGTGCGTAATCGGTCCGTTCTCCGACCCGGACCAGCCATCCACGCGCTCGCCTGTTTCCTTGTCGTACTTGCCAATGGCGGCATTCGTGATGGCGTACACGTGATCCGTGCCGACGGCAACGGCCTGATGGGCCTCTTCGGCTGGAATTTGGCGCTTGAGCGCAAAGGCCGACGCGTCGGTCGGTTGGCCCCGCACGGGCACTGAGAAGATAACCGCAAGCACGAACGCAAGACCGGTACTGTACAGGATATGCGGGCCGGAAGGCATCATTACGAATCAGAACAGTGGTTCAGTACGAATGCGGAGGAAGGTCCTTCATCTACAGGGCCGAAGTCCGGATGGAGAACCGTGACCCGGGGCTGTCCTCCCACGTTAAACGACCGGTCCCGCCGCGACGAGCGGGCCGGGCCGGCTCTCGCACTCTTATGTGCTGATTGTCACGGAAAGAAGGAGATGAAGGAAACTGCCGCTTACAGCTCGGCGCTCACGCCAAACCAGACAGACTGCCCAACCTTGTCGATGTTGGTCGGCCGAAACTCTTGTCCCTGAAAGCTCCGAAAAGGCTCATTCGTCAGGTTTTCGACACCTGCTGAAATTGATACCTGACTTGCGGCCAGCTGCCGGGGGATCGTGTACCGCAGCTTTAAGTCCAGCTGCTCCCGGTTGTCGACGTACTCGTCTTGACCCGGAGCCCCGCCAAAGCCGACGACAAACTCGTCGGTGTACTGGTACGAAAGCCGCGCCTCAAAGCCCTGGTACTGCCAGAAAGGCTCGACGGACAGCACCGTTTCGGGCTGACGGAAGAAGGGCAACCGCTCGGCCTCTCGGCCCGGAATGGTGAACTCTGAGTCCAGGAAGGCGCCATCGGCACTCACCCCGAGTCCTCCCAAGAGGCTCGGGAGAAAGGTGAACGTTTCCTGAACCTGTGCTTCAATGCCCCGGAGGGTCCCGCTTTCCGCGTTTAACGGCTGTTCGACGGTCAAATCATTGTACGTCGTTCCGCTGAGGGTCACGTTGCTCCGTTCGATGTCTTGGGTAAAGATCGGGTCGTCGATACTTTTAAAGAAGACCCCGACGGTGTAGAAGCTGCCTTCTCCGGGATAATATTCCAGCGTGGCGTCGAAATTGATGGATTTGAAAGGACTGAGATCGGGGTTTCCCTGCTCAAGATCCGCACTGCTCACGCGGGTCGGATCGGCCGCCGATCCTTGCAAAATATCGCCGTTGTCAAAGTCAATATTCCGACTTTGTCCCAGCGCGGTCAACCCCGGTCGGGAAATGGTATAGGTCCCGGCAGCGCGCACCTGAACGTCCTCGTTGAACCGATATCGAACGTGCAGATTGGGAAGGACATTGGTATACGTGTTCGAGAAGGTCTCCGCCCCAAACTCCTCCGTCTGCTCGTTGAAGGTTTGAATGGTGGGCTTCGTCTCCGTGTATTCGACCCGGAGTCCACCCGTGACATCTACGTCCCCGTATGTCCCGGTTGCCATGCCGTATCCCGCAACGACGGTTTCATCGACGTCCCAGGTGCCTTCAATCCGATCGTCGATCGAAGCCCCTTCATTCAATTCGAGGAAGTCCGGATTATTCTCAATGAATGCCGGTCCCGTTTCTTCACTGATGGCCGGACCGATGGGATTGCCCCCCACGCCCTCAATGTCGCGAAAGACATCCATGCTGGCCAGCGTCGATGTCCCGGAAGCCTCCTCGTACTGCTGCTCCAGCCGGTCGGCTTCGGTGCTTTCGTTCCGGAAGAGCCCCCCCACCTTCACAAATCCGTCCGCCCCGAGCGCATCGACACCATCGTACTTGAGATCCGTGGAAGCCTGGAGGGAGGTTGCCTCTTTGTCCCACGGCTCGATGTCAATCTCATCGAACGGATAGTTCGAGGGATCCCGGAACGCATTCTCGTCCACGGGCTTGCCCCAGGGAACGTCGCTGGACATATCGATGACGCTCTCGAAATTCTGGGAGTTGAACTGCCATTCTCGGACTTCTTCTGTGCTTTCGGACCGCACGTATCCACCTCCAAGCGTCCACTGAAAATCGTCGAAGCGGAATTTGCCCTTCCCGATGGCAAAGAACATTGTTTCTTCCTGCTCATCGAAGTCTGCTTCCTTGTCGTTGTTGCCTACTGGACTGAAGATCCCGTCATTCCGCTGCTCGAATGTGATTCCGTCCTTCCCGTCCGCAAAGTTCCACTCGGTCTGCGTTGAGATCTCTTCGTTTGTGCTTTCGGTATAGGACCCGAGCAGCTGCACATTGCGATCCGGATTAGGCTTCCATTCCAGGGAAGCCGTTCCGCTGAACCGATCGAAGGAGGACTGGGTTTGTTCGAGGCGGGTGCCCTCCGGAATGAGAAGGTCATCGGGAATTCCTTGTTCACTCGGGTCGTTCTTGGGAATGGCCTCCCAGTCGTCCGGCTGCGCGACAGTACGGCTAAACTCTTCCTGCGTGTAATTGAACGCTCCTGCAATGCCCCAATCGTCACTCAGGCGCGTGCTACCGATGACGTTGGCGTCAAGGGGGATCCGGTCGCCCTCCAGAGCGCCCTGCTCGTTGCGGGCTCCGCCCTCGACCGAGGCCGTCACGTAGGTGCCCTTTCGATCAAAGGGGCTCAGCGGCACAAGATTTACGCTGCCGCCGATCGTGTTCGCGTCCATGTCCGGCGTCACCGCCTTCGTCACTCCCAACTGCGAGACCATGCTGGATGGAAGAATGTCGAGCGCCACGGCCCGATCGGCTTGCGTTGACACCAACGGCATGCCCATGACCGTGACGTTGTTCAGGTTCGGCTGAATGCCCCGCACCACGACGAACGAGCTCCGGAAGCCACGACCGGCACTTTGGCCCTGGATGTTCACCGCGGGAAGCTGGTCGAGGGCCTCAGTCATGTCCTGGACTGGAAGGCTCTGAACGGTTTCTTGATCAAGAACGTCCACAATGCCTGTGGCTTGTCTTTTGGTCTCTGTCGTGCGGATGGCCCCACGCTGTTGGCCCTCGACCACGACTTCCGAGGCCTCCACAGTGGTGCGGACGAGTTGGACATCAAGTGTTGTTGTCTGCCCGACCTCAATCGTCACGGGCTTCTTTTGGGTCTCGTATCCGACGAAGCTCACCACCACCGTTTGGTCGCCGGTTGGGACCTCGGACAATCGGTATTCGCCCCTTTTGCTGGTGGAAACGCCTCTTTCGATCCCTTCGAGTGAAACGTTGGCTCCCGGAAGAGACTCGCCATTCGAATCGACGACTTGTCCCGCCACGGTCCCGGTGGACTGGGCCACGGCCTCCCCCACGGCCATACAAGACAGCCCGACGACAAGGAGCGAAAAAAGAACGTATCGAACCGAATCGAACATAGCCATTCGCTAGATTAACAGGGATTGCGGTATCGGAGTGAGCGCTCGGAGCCGTGTCCGCACCCGGGGCAGCGATCCACTCCGAGACGACAGTCCATAAATACCAAGCCCACATTACCTCCCTAGAACCTTCGTATTTCGATACGTTGACGATTGTATTTTTGAACGATGACGACTACTTACCGGACAGTTTGCTTAGGGCACCGAAAAATCCTTTCCAACCGTCACT
>CAYOWD010000141.1:0-11254 GCA_964407535.1 uncultured Salinivenus sp.
TCGCTTCCTACATCGCTGCGACCTCGTAATGTTCTTTCGCTGTCCTACTTAGTACAGCGTCAACCGTCAATATGCAGGTAACCGGGGGATTGCGAGAGTGAATGCGATCTCACGAAATACGCGCCCTGACTAAGGAGATCCCAGATCTCCAAGGAAGAAGTACTCCCGGGGTGCATTACGCAATACGAACCGTCTGTTGACCAGCAAGAGGGAACGGGTTTACTTTCCCCGTCCGCACAAAGAATTAGTGTTGACACTGCACTAGGCAGGAATGGCGCGGACGATGGCGGAGCGGAGGCCGAGTTGGGTGTGCGTGGTATGAGATTGAATTGAGAAGCCGGTTTTGCGGAGAGAGCGTTGCAGGTCGAGGGGACGGTCGCCGCCGAGGAGGAGGGGGCAGCAGCGGGCCACCGCGGCCCAGGTGCGTTCGAGGGGATGCTCGGGGGGTGCCATGTAGACGAGGACGAGACGCCCCGTGGGGCGCACGACGCGGTGCAATTCGGCGAGGGCGGGACGAATCTGAGGGGACGGCAGCACGTCGATGGTATAGCTGGAGAAAACCGCGTCGAATGTGTCGTCGGAGTAAGGAAGGGCCGTGGCGGTGCCGGGGCGAATGCCGTAGCGAGCGTGCGGGCTGTTCGAGAGGCGGTGGCGGGCCTGGGCGCACATGGCCGGGGTGGCATCAATGCCTTCCGTCCAGCCGGACGGATTGACCTTCACGAGGGCAGCGAGGGTGCGGCCGGGGCCGATGCCTACCTCCAAAACGGACTCGCCGTCTTCGATGTGTAGCCGGCGTCGGCCCAGCGTCCGGGCGCGACTCGACACGTGTGGGACAATCCGGTCGTAGAAGGGGGCAACGGCGGTGTACAAGAGCCGAAGCGCGCTCGGGGGCCGAGCCATGGACGTGATACAGAGAAGAATGAGCAATGAGAGTGGCAGCGCATTCGATCCGTAGAGGAACCTGCAGTCCGCTCAGGTCTTCGCAGGAATGAAACTGTTCCATTCCGTTCTCTCGACGCCACATTTCCCCCACGGATGTCTACTGTTGATGCTCTCAAGAATCGGTTGAGTGCGTACCGTGCCTTCCTTGAACAGGTTCTGTTTGGAGGCGCACTGTTCGGAATGGTGATCGTGTTTCACCTGTTCATTCAGCAAACCCGAGATTTTGATCGCGGTTGTTTTGGGTTCTCGGCGTTGGACAAGGCCGGGCAGGTCGGGTTCGACTGCTCGGCCGTCGTGTCCAGTGGCGCCGGGACGTTTCTCGGGTTGTCAAACATAACCTGGGGATTCGGGTTCTATGGAGCGATTGCCCTCCTCACCCTCGCCATCTTCAGTCTTGCGAAGCGCGGCCGCCCCTGGTTGCACGCGGCCCGAGCGGGACTGCTCACCAGCGGGGTGGTGTACTCTGGATACCTCGTGTACGTCCAGGTGCAGGTGGTCGAGGCGCTGTGTGCGCTCTGCCTCCTGTCGGCCGTCACCGCCGCGGTCTTGTTTGCACTGCAGGTTGCCATTCTGACCGGCCCTTTTGAATCAGTCGAGTCCACCATGTCCACACGTCTGTTTAAGCGCGACCTTACCATTTACGTATACCTTGCGGCCTTTGCGATGGTACTCGTGGGGGCCGATTTTACCTATTTCCAGACCCTCTCGTCGTCGGAGGATGCTCGGGCGAGTACCCAGCAGGAGCAGTACGACGGGGCGGCCTGTAAGCTCGACGCCGAGAAGGCGCCGGTCGAGGATCCGTCGTCCCTCGTCAATTTCGAGGATGTCACGAAGGGAGCCTCCGATGCGTCCGTGACGATTGTCGAGTATTTCGATCCGAACTGTCCGCACTGCAAGACCTTCCACGACACCATGAAGAAGCTGGTGTCGGCGTATGACGACGAGGTTCAATTCGTCTTCAAGCCGTTTCCGTTGCGAGGGTCGTCATTGCCCGAAATTCAGGCCCTGTACGCGGCCCACAAGGAGGGCAAGTTTGCGGACATGCTTGAAGCCCAGTATGCGCGGCAGGGGCGGAGCGGCATCACCAAACAGGACCTGCGGGAGATTGCGTCGGAGATCGGCATGGATCCGGACGTGTTGATGTCTCGGATCGAGGACAAAAAATACCGCAAACAAGTTGTGGAGCAGCGGAAGCGCGCCATCGAGATTGGGGTCGAAAGCACCCCGACGGTGCTCATCAACGGGCACTTTGCCGGATCCCGATCGCTCGAATGCATGAAGATGTTCATTGAGCGGGCGAAAAGTGGGGAACTCGGGGGGACCGATGCATAGCACTCGGCGCGCGGGAGACGGGCGAACGGACGTCAATGGGGACGGACTTCCGGGTCCTGTTCGAACAGGCCTGTTTGAGTCCGACAGAGCGGGTCCTACACGGTCGGCGTTGTGTTCTCGTAGTGTTCTCACGTTTTCCACGTTGGAACGTGTCAGGAGAACCCCGCTCGTTCGGGGTGGTAGCGTACGGATCCGTCAACGAAGCGACTGCCATTGTGTCTCTGTTTCTATCGAAGCTGTTGAGTCTGTTCATTCATCCTCTCTCGCTAGGGCTCCTGGTGATTGGGGCTGGGGGCGTGATCGGGTACTGGAAGAATCGGTACGGCTGGGCGGTCGTTGGGCTGGGGGCACTCATTATATGGATCCCGGCTACGCCGATCATAGCGGGCTGGGCACAGGGCACGCTGGAACATCGCTTCCCGCCCCGAGCCGTTGAGGAGGCGCCGTCGGCCGATGCGGCTGTGATTTTGGGCGGAGCCGTGGGGGCGCCGAAGCCGCCCCGCGTGTACCCGGATCTAAACGGCACGGCCGATCGGGTGTGGCACGCGGCGCGGCTCTATCACGCCGGGAAGGCTCCGTTCGTCATCGCCAGCGGCGGCACCCTTCCGTGGAAGGACCAGCAGTTTCGGGAAGCGTCGGCCATGAAGGCATTGCTCACGAGCTGGGACGTTTCTGCCGATTCCATCCTCACGGAGTCGACGAGTTCGAACACGTATCAGAACGCCGTACACACGGCAGAGATGGTTGAGGAGCGGGGCTTCGATCGGGTGCTCCTGGTGACCTCGGCCCTCCACATGCGGCGGGCCCTCGCCACGTTTCGGAGTGCCGGGGTCGAGGTCGTGCCGGCCGCTACCGACTACAAGGTGGTTGAGGGCGAAACGACGCTTCTTTCACTTATTCCCAAAGCCGGCGCACTCGGCGGGAGTACGTCGGCCATCCGCGAGTACGTCGGCTACATCGTCTATCGCTGGCGGGGATGGATTACAGGGTAATAACCCAGGTTGTGGGTTGTGCGTTGTATGAGTTGAGGGTTGTTTTCTTCTCGTCATTCCGTTTCCCCGGAACCGAGGACACCCACGGTCCCGCCCGGATGCTCGACTCATTTCGGCGTCCAGCTGCGAAGGGGAGCGTATGATGCGGAAGGCGAACATTCGTCCCGTCACGGCGCGTTCTTCGTTCCAAACGAAATGGGGTAGGGAGGCGTGCTGCACGAAGCGGACTGTGGTCGCCCCCCGATTTCACTTGGTTTGTCGAACGTGTTGTGCAATCGAGGTGTCATACGGATTCCAACTGGCGATGTCGGGATGCCGCAGATCTCTGCTTCTGTCAACCCGGACAATCGTCCTCTCAAACGAGTAAACGTTAAAACGTTGAATGTTAGAAGTTTATGGGGACTATAATTTGGGGGATCTTGCTGATTTCGTCTGGCGACAACCAGACATCATGATTCGGAAACGGTATCAATGGAACTGACGCAAGTTGAACTCTTCTATCGATTCGGCGTCGCGCTCGTACTGGGGCTTTTTATCGGGCTCCAGCGCGAGTACGCGTATCGCCGGCGGCGAGAGGAAGAGGGCGAACTCCTGGCAGGCGCGCGCACCTTTCCGATCATTGCCCTTCTCGGGGCCATGGCGGCGCTGGCAGCGGCCAAAGGGGGAAGTCCGCTGGTGCTCGTGGTCACGGTGTTTGCCGTCGTCCTGCTGCTGGCGGTCGGGCATTTCTGGCGGGCCCGGGCGCGGGACACGGGGCTCACGACGGAAATGGCGGCGCTGGTGACCTTCTTTACGGGGGCTCTCTGCTACTGGGGCGTACTTCGCATTGCCGCGGCGATCGGGGTGGGCACGGCCGTCTTGCTCTCCCTGAAGGTGCAGACCCACGCGCTCGCCCAGCAGATCGACAGCGAGGACGTATACGCCACGCTCAAGTTCGCTGTGATCACGGTTGTCGTGCTCCCGCTGTTGCCGACGGAGGGATACGGCCCCGCTCCGTTTGACGTGCTGGTGCCCTACAACGTGTGGCTGATGGTGGTGCTGATCTCGGGCATCAGTTTTCTAGGGTACGTGCTCATTCAGGTTGTGGGACCGAAGCGGGGCGTCGGCCTTACGGGCATTCTCGGGGGACTGGCATCGAGCACGGCCGTGACGCTCAGTATTGCCGAGCGAAGTCTCGACACGAAGGGATTGGATCGGGCCTTCGGCCTGGCGGTGTTGTTGGCCTGGTCGATTATGTTCGTGCGGGTCATTGTGGAGGTCGCGGTCGTCCATCCGCCCCTCCTGGAAACCGTGTGGATGCCGGTGACGGCGGTCTGCACGGCGAGCCTTCTCTACTGCGGCTATCTGTACGTCGTGCAGCCGGAGGAGGACGATGAGGAGCCGCCGACGGTGAAGAACCCGTTCCGGCTCGTCCCGGCCATCACGTTCGGCCTGCTCTACGCGATCATCCTGGTGGTGTCGAGCTGGGCGGAGTCGTATTTTGGGAACGCCGGCATCTACCTGTCCAGCGTGGTGGGCGGGCTCGCGGACGTGGACGCCATTACGCTCTCAATGGCGCGTCTCAATGGCAATGGGGAGCTTGAGGCGTCGGTGGCCACCCGGGCCATTCTCATCGCGGCCGCCGCCAATACGCTGCTCAAGGGCGGCATCGTGGCCCTCACCGGCACGCGCGGGCTGCGCCGCGCGGTCGTTCCAGGCCTGTTGTTTATGATTGGGGCCTGTCTGGGAGCCGCTGTGTTCGTGTAGCGTCCGTACGTCCGGGGAGCGGCGCTGCCGAAAGAAGAGCGTCGGATCGAGTCGGAATTGCTTGCAGCACGATCCCGAGGAGCTCGGTTGCTGGGGCCATGAGTTGTTATGAACTCAAAAAAATTGTTCCCGTACCGATACAAACCGGATTGACCGGCCCGACCGGTTTACTGATACGTGAATGGATTTCTAAAGACAACTCCGACCATTAGCATACCACGGTCTCTACCGAACGAAAGAGAAAGTTTACCTACCTGCGCACGGATCAGTAGGACAACTCAGTCGAGGAGGGGCAACGGTACCGATGCGCGAATGCAGCTCTCACGAATTGGTACGTCCCCTATTGGGTGTTTGTGAAAGGGAGCGGGAACGTAAAATATAAGTTTTACTACATCCTATTTGTTTTAGATAATGGGTTGTGTTCAGTCGAGTCAAAAGGTAATATTGGAGAGTGGGACGCAGCATTCGGTTCAGGTTTCCCCTGGAAGGGTAGAGAGCATTACATTTGAGAGTGCGCACGCCGGAATGCATGCAAATTATGAGGCAGACAATTGGGCGCGGCGGGATTGGTCTTGTTCAGGCAGTCCGCATTCCCCTCCCCATTGGACATTAGGAAGGGGAAGCAGCGAAGCAGAAAAAAACGTTCCGGTAAGCCATACCCGAGGCGAAAGGATCTGTCTTCGGGTACAACTCCACATTGATCATCGGATTGAAAACGTAAAACTGGTTGGCATTCCGGCGTCATCGGAGGGGATGTGTCCGAAGGCGAAGAAGGCGTTCACATTCCGGTCCGAGACTCACACACTCGAGGCGGGAACGTGTCCTATTTCGGTGACAGGAGAGGAGCGACTGCCGGACTGGCCGAGGGACATTAAAGGCCATATACAGTGGGGACTTAAGAAGAACAAGACCTTTGTTGATCTTGGTACATCCGGACCGCACACTGTTTTCGTGACGTTTGGGAAGCCCAAAGTTGCCCCAGAGGCGATGTCGATGGAATTAGGGCAAGGAAAATACGAGGTAAACGGAGCCACCCATGCGCGAATGGAGGAAGCGACGCGCCGGATTGCTGAGACGGCTGAGGGGAAGACCCCCGATGATTTCGTGGAACTCATTCACCAGCTTGTCACGAACTGTGGCAGTTTTAACCTGGGAATCCTATCGCCTGACCAGGAACAACGGGTAACCCAAAATGCCGGTCCCTCGGCGTACATGAGGAGGGTGAATTGGCCCAATTTCTTGCCGGATGGAGGGGCTGTCCGGAATCAGGATGATTCCGCGATTCGGGATCAGGGAGGGGCCTGGCCGCTTGCATCACTTCGCGAATACCGGGGCGAATGTCAGGCGATCGTGCGATTCGTCCGCGGGGTGCTCTACCAGGCGGGATTTATTGGAAGTGGGAGTGCGGAAGTAAAGTATGTGACTGCCGACTTTGAAGTCCCCAACCAGGTAATTGTGCGTAATACGATCCCGGACGGTCGTTGTAGCGGTCCAAGAGCTGATCGTATGTATTCGCTTATCAGTGGTCCCATTTCGGGTCCAGGCGTGTACACGGAGCATAAGCTCTGTCCGAACAAGTATGAGGCATATCTAAAATACCGGTACCAGGAAAACGGAAATTGGTATCAGGCCTGGTATGGGGGCGGAATTGGATTGGTCGGAAACTGGAAAGAGTCAGGAGACGAGATTCCTGTGGAAGCAAAGTGCCAACTTATCGGGGTATTTAATGGAATTGCTGAGCATACAACTCCAGTGGAGGACCCCGAAAATCCTTCGAACTCTCTGGTTGAGGTTACGGACTATTATTCGTACAAGTGATGTCTTCCCAAGACCGTCGACGGGGCCGGGGCAGCGTCCGGTTGAGTGGGCCGGGGAACGCAGAGTAGGTGCCCGTCGCGAGCGGGGCAGCGGTTCGGGGGACTATTTGTAGTTCGTGTCTGACGGGTCGTAAGTGGTGTCCACGTCCTTGGCGGCCAGGTCGGGATAGGTCTCCCACCAGGGGGGACGATCGGAAGGGGTCGTCGAATCAGCGGTGGGGGGCTCGTGGAGCACCTCGGTCGCGCAGTGGGTGGTTCCCATTCCGGAGTGGTAGCACCAGGAATCGACGAAGTGGACGTGGCAGCCAAGCTCCTCGAGCACCGATCGGGTGTAGAGCGCGAGGACGTCCACGGTATCTTCCGGGATGAAGAGCCGGTGCCATTCGTTGAAGGTCTTCGTCTCTTGATCGAAGGGATTTCGGTTTTGCAACGCAGGGTTGGCGTTGAAGATGGCCTGCCACGTCTCCCGAACGGCCTGCATGAGTTGATCGTCCTGGAGGGTTTTGAAGGAGATGTCCCGTTTAATGAGGTCGATCATCCGTTTGCGCTCGTCCGCCGTCACGAAGTCCCCATTCGGCTTCTCGCGGGTAAAGAACAGGACCAGTGCTTGAACCCGTAGGTTCGGCCACGCCCAAAATGGGAATCCGGGCTCATTGTCCGGGGCACTCGGGGAACAGTCCACGGTGATGTCGCTGCGCCCGAGTTCGCGCAGCACAGACGTAACGGCGTCTTTTGCCGATTGGGGGGGAAGGCGCGGGCCGCACGGGCGGGGCACCAGCAGGTGCGGCTCCTGGTCCGTCTGAAGGATCTGCATGTTGACGAGATCGGGCGTACGGGGGTTGGCAAGGGCCCGTGGTGAGCCCGGGGCGTTGACCTTGAAGTAGACCGGCAGGGGCAGAATGTCCTGCGCGGTCAGCTCTGTGCATGCGCGAAGCCGGTGTTCGATGGGATTCAGATGCTCCCTCTGAATGCGATCGCTTACACCCCGAGCTTCTTTGTAGAGATCCTCGACGCTCATCTCGTCGTAGCTTTCGTTGAACCATTCCCAAGTAGACTTTGTGGTGGGGGTTTGCGTTGTTGGCTCGATGCTCGTGTGCTCGCTCGTTACATCCCCACTGATGATCGAACTGATGAGGTTGTAGTGCTCGTTGTACCGTCCCCGGTGAAGATGGGTGCGTCCCTCTTCCACGGGGACCTTCATCGTCTCTTCCAGGAGTCGGTTCATGATAGAGGGGCTCGCCATTGCCAGCTTGGCGGGACGATCGCTCGCGGCATTGAGCGTTTGGGTATTCGGCGCCGGGACGAACGTCAGAATCTCGTCGACATGCCCGACAGTCAGCCACGACGTGTCGATAGGGATGATCGGCTGGACCTCCTGCGACTGCAGGAAGGTGCGCGTGTCCGCGTGGACGGCGCCGCCGCTCCGGTTTGGGTTGTCGCAGTCGCCGAGAATAATCTTTCCGTGGGGAGCAGGGGGGTGTTGCGGGACTCGCGGTCCGGCCCGGTCGGCTGTCTGGGCGTCCGTTTTCGTCCCCACCGGCGGGGAGACCACGATGTTGCCGCCGTAGTCGGTCGGCCCCTTTTCGGGGTTGATCGCGCCCGGGTGCGTTCCGGATAGGCCGTTGAAGGTGAACACCCGGTCGTTTCGGTTTGCCATCTCCGCTCTCACGAAATCGGCGAGCGGTCGCTTCCGTCTGCAATTCATCACGACGTTGAAGGCTCGACCGCCGGGAGCGCTGCAGTAGCCGGTCGCCATCTGGTCCTGAACCCAAAAATCCGGATACTGGGTGCCGTCGATCAGGTACACCCGATCTGCACTCAACGTCTTCTCAGAGGGAGAGTCAACCGTGTGGGAGGTGCCCAGCGCGCCCGATGTGCTCGGCGAAAAGGGAATATGGAAATCGCGGTCAAACTCGTCGGTCATTCCAAAGGCCGACCAGCAGGCCTCCATGACATCGTACACGAAGTTGTGGTTTGTCGCTGCGTAGGTGACGTAGAGGCGGCGGGCGGGGGCCAGGTTGCTTTGCAGCAGGAATGGGGCAATCTGGAACAGTGCGCGATCGTCGGTTTGCCACTGGCCGTCGTCCTGCCGTCGATGGCGGAGGCGAACCCAGACCTCGCCGGGCCGGATCTGGTCGTGAGGAGACTCGGGCGGGGCCGGTGGAGGGGACTGGTCCATTGGGGCGGGGCCGGGCGCCCGCGGATCGCCGACCAACGTGGTGGCGGCCATTGCGAAGCGTTCTCGCTCCCAGTTGGCATCCACCGGAAACGGGGTGGGCATGCTGTCGAGAAACCCCGTCCCCTCCACCGGTTTCTTTGCATACCGAAAGCCGCCCGCTCGCGGACCATCTTCGTCGTGATTGAACTGTAGCGCGAGCTCGTCGCCCTGCTTAGGCCCCCGCAGCTCCGACGGGCAGACGTGGACCGGGGTGAGGTAGGACTTCAGGTCCTCCTCCGCATCCTCCTCGAAGCATTCGGGATTTAAGATCGGAAGCAGGATGCTGCCCGTTCGGTGGGTCCGCACGACACGTGCGCCTTCGTACGACTCCTCGGATTCCAGGTCTTCAAGGGCAATCCGCCGCCTGTGATCAAAGTCGCTCCGGATTTCGGCTCTGGGCCGTGCAATCCGGTACTGGTTGAGTTTGTGCGTCCATCCGGGCAGGGAAGCCCCTTCGGTGTCATGTCTTCGTTTACCTCGACTCATATCGAGACCTCATTTGTGGATATGGGAAATTTGTGGATATGGGAATGCACATCCTGGACGTGAAGGGCGTCGGACCGCATCCCTACCGACACGCAGGCACGGCTCGAACGCCCATTGTCGCTCGTCACTGAGCGGCGGTCTAGGACTGTCTGGATCTTGCCGGACGAGTCCGGCTCGGACGGGGCCGGCTGATCTCCAGAATCTCAGATTGCTGGAATCTCGAATCTTCGGAAGAAGGGGGATCCCAAGTCGCCGAGGACGTGCTAAACATAGGGCAATCGGAGGTCGGAAGCGCCTTCGCCTTCGGCTCCCTCATTCTGCCTGGAATGATACCAACTCCGCACTAGTCCGTCTTGAGTGTGGTGGGATGTGGACAGTGTCCCGACGAATCGGAACTCGTTCCGAATCAGGGTATGTGCGTGATGCCCAAGTGCTTGCACCCGTCCTTTACATCTGTACACCCGAACTTTTTAGCCGGACTTGGTATGAACGGAGACGTGGATGCATGGAAGCAAGGACCGCTGTGCTCCTGGCATAGAGCAATATGCAACTGCCCTGTTGCCGGACAAGGTCGGTTGATGTTCGTACTGGATTGAAGTCGTTACGTATGTTCTCTACGGATCAGTAGGAGGGATTGCGAACAGTTTTGTTTAAGACGGATAGAAGGTTAGTAGAAGTACGTAAGAGATGCAAATGATTGATCCGGTACACCCGTGAGCTACAAGTTGAGCCCGATCGACGGCGGTAGCCGGACTCGTCCGGCACCAAACCTGTTCGGCAGTCAAACTGGTTTGGCAGCCAAACTGGTTTGGCAGCGTCGTGCTTCTTGCGATTGGGGCCGTGGGAGACGGAACGTACCTCTGTAACCGCTTTGAGCGAAAATTAGAGCAGAGGCCCAATGGGTGGTGGGAATGAAAGAATGATTGGGGGGAATGTATTGGTTGGGAATGAGCAGATCGTTCGACCTGGAAAGGGGCCAATCCCGTTTCCGAATCATGATGTCTGGTGATTGCCAAATGAGACCAGCAGGACGCCCCGGATTGCATTTCCTATAACCTTTTCAGGCTCAATCTTTTAACGTGTATCCATTCTGGGAGGTTTTCCGATTTGATAGAAGCAGATGGCTGAGACCTTCCAAGATCTCCATTGGAATCCGCATAAGACAGCCAGTGTAATATGGGGAATACCAGCTCAGGAACCGTGAGGGTGGAGAGTGGAGGGCGGTATACCATCGTCGGGAACAGGGTGGAGGTCGATGTCCAGGGTATATCGTTTGAGCGAGACCACTATCTGATGCGGAATAATTACATCAGGAAGAAGAGTGGTGTACCGAAATGGGCACGGTACGACTGGGGGTATTCGGGGGCACAGGGCATCTATTCCAAACCGGAATGGAAGACATCGGAGGACGGGGCGGTCGAACGAAACCATCCCGTCAGTTACAGTCGGAATCAGACGATTTGTCTCCGGTTGACCCTCATGGTGACGGATCGGGGAGAGGGACTGCCCCTGGAGGGAACACTCGTTGGACGTCCGGTGGGGAGCGACGATCCAGCATTCCAGTTTCGCAACGACATCGTTCTCGATTCAGCAGGCCCATTTCGGATTGTTTTGGAGGCCAACGGGGCCTTGCCGGACTGGCCGGCGTCCCTGGAAAAGCGCCTTCGGTGGACATTTGAGAGGGCGGGGAAGCAGCGCGAGATTGGGAGGTCCGGGCCGCA
>CAYOWD010000142.1:0-2085 GCA_964407535.1 uncultured Salinivenus sp.
TCGGTCGACTCGCCGCCGCAATGCTTCTTCTCGCTCTCAACCCCTGATTCGCATCATATGTGGATGACTACGTGCCGGACCGTTTAAGCGGAGCACCGAAAAATCCCTCCCGGCCGTCACTCTAGACCTTGATCTGGAGTCCATCTAACGTATGGGAGGAGAGGCTCTGGCCATCTGGATGGTCTAGATCGAAGCCGGAAATCACTGTACTCTTTTGAGATTAGACGCCGGATCTCGTTCAAGGAGACGGGCAATCCGGGAACCGCAATCCCCGAAAGACCTGATAGATCCCAGGTCTCACCTCCTCTCCGTTTCCCTCCGCCGAAGCAATCATCCTGCGGTTAATCTGATCCCCCTACACAGACTTACTGGAGCGGCGACGGAAAAGTGGGTCTGCGAGCCGGCTTGGTCAGCGAGGCCCGACGTTTGGGCGCTTATCTGGGACCAGGCATCTTGGCACACCAGCCACGAGGTGCAAACCGGGATTCACCGGCACAACGAAAGAGGGAAGAAAAAGGGCGGAGCTCGAATTCTTTCCTCCCAGTTGCCCTCAAAAAGTCCGTGGTTGAATCCAATCGAGCCGAAGGGGCTCCCCGGCAAGCGCGCCATCTTCGAACCGGACGGTACTCTGTCCCCGAAGGAGGTCGTAGAGCGTGTTCATGCGTACTACGATTGTTTGCGAGTGCAGCCGATTCCCAAGGAGACCGATTGAGACCGCATTGAGTGCCTCTCCTACAAGCGCTCGGACCAAATCCAAAAGCCGGTCGGCCAAGTCGTATACGTTGGTTGGGACCTCCATGGTCATCTCCATCTGAACATCGAACCCCTCCTGCTGTAGCTGTACCTACGGTATCGTCGTAGCGTTTGTCGGTTTATAGGCTTGGTCGTCTTTCCCCCGGCAAAAAGCGGCGGGGCCGCATGTTGTTTTGCGGCTGCCAGCCTCCGCCGAGCCCCCTGTTCTCACAGGACCGACATGCTACCTAATTTTCCCCGTTTAGGGAACGGTTTCCCGGGCTGCCGGAAACAGGCATCTGCGGCGTCCCGGCGTTCCCAATTGGGATCCGTATGATTTATGATTCGAGTGAGCACACACGCAATACGCGTTACAAAATCCGGTTCTACAGTTTGCGGCCTTCCCTCGAAACGCTGAGGGGATCGATACCGCGTATGGAACCGTACCTCGCCGATCACAGCAGCCAACGTGCCGAATCGGTCGCTCAATATGCTGGATGCCCTCCGCTCGATCCTACACACGGGAACGACCTCCCAGCGCATCCTCATTCTGGGATGCATCTTTTTTGTGGTTTCCCTGGTCGTTGACGTGATTGCTGTGGATGTATTTGCCAATCCCAATCGTCCGGGAACCACCCTCACACGCCGCTCCCTTACATCCTACGCCTCCATGGGATTTGAGTCGCTCCTCTTCGGTGCACTGGTGCATCTGCTGGAGGCCAAAACGCGCTTCCTTTCGTTTGAGCCGTCCGAGTAGGGGCCCCTTTTCTTCAATGCGCCCCGCCTCTCCATCCCGATACGGGACGCCGGGGGGATGTACTGTCTGCGCCCCGGTCCCGGGGACGGATTATCCGAGGTAGTACAGCTCCGCCCCCGGACCGAGGGGGAGGCCCAACAGGATCCAGATCAGAAAGACGAGAATGCTCACGAGGCCGAAGCTGATCGAGTAGGGCAGCATGAGGGCCAGGATGCTGCCGATGCCCGCCTCTTCGTCGTAGCGCTGGGCAAAGATGATGACGAGTGGGAAGTAGGGAAGAAGGGGGGTGAGGATGTTTGTGAACGAATCGCCCACGCGATAGGCTGCCTGGACCGTCTCGGGCGAGTAGCCGGGATCGCCCGCCAGCATGAGCATAGGGACGAAGACGGGGGCCATTATCGCCCACTTTGCGGACGCACTGCCCACGAACAGGTTGATGAGGGCCGAGACAAAGATAAACGCGATGAGGAGCGGAAGGCCGGTAAAGCCTACGCTCTGGAGCAGGTCGGCGCCGCTGATGGCAATGATGGAGCCGAGGTTGGACCACTCAAACATGGCGACGAAGTGGGCGGCGGCAAACGCGAGCACGATGTAGG
>CAYOWD010000142.1:2095-11242 GCA_964407535.1 uncultured Salinivenus sp.
GGCCATTGTATCGGCCATCATGTCCGCCACGTCCGAGTCGTCCTCAATTTTGCCAACCACGATGCCGTAGGCGAGCCCGGGCAGGAAGAAGAGAAAGACCATCAGCGCGACGATGCTTTCGATCAACGCCTCAAACTCTGCCAGGGGGGCGCCGTCCGGCACCGCCAGCAGCACCACCCCGCCGATCGCCAGCAACGTAACCAGTCCGGCCCACTTCAGGCCCCGACGCTCATCGTCGGTCAGCTCGTTGGCGTCAATTTCGTCTTCGTCGAAGTCGTCGGGCGGGTCGTACGTGCCAAGGTAGGGCTCCACGACGGCATCCGTGACATAGGATCCCACCCCGACGAGGATGGGGGTAAGCGCAATCATGAGCCACCAGTTGGCCGTCACGGGAACGTTGTAGCCGTCGTCGATGAGCTGGGCGGCCGGTTCGGTAAAACTGGCGAGGAGCGGATCGAGCGACGTTAACAGCAGGTTGGCGCTAAAGCCCGCCGAGACGCCCGCGAAGGCCGCCCCGAGGCCCGCCAGCGGGTGGCGGCCCACGCCGTAGAACAGCACGGCGCCGAGCGGAACCACGACGACGTAGCCCGCATCCGCCGCCAGGCTCGACATGATGCCCGCAAACAGAAGGGCGGCGGTGAGAAGAGCGTCCGGCACGCTGGTCACGAACGACTTGAGGGCCGCGCTAATGAGTCCGCTCTTATCGGCCACCCCGATGCCGAGCATCACCACCAGTACGAGCCCCAGCGGCGGGAAATCGGCAAACGTCTCCGCCATGTCCGTAAACAGCCGTCGGATGTTTTCGCTGGAAAAGAGGTTATTGGCCGTAATCGTCTCGTCGGTTCCGGGGTGCACCACACTGACATCCGCCGTGTGGGTCATCCAGGAGGCGATCATGACGAGGACGATAAAGAGGAAGAAGAGCGTGACGGGATCCGGGAGGGCGTTTCCCGTACGCTCAATGCGGTCCAGGGTGCGGTCGGCGAAGGAGGGCGAGTCGGAATCGGTCGGCATGGACGGACGGCCGTTCTAAATGGACAAACGCTTCGGGAACGATGGTATAAACTTCGCGACCGGAATGCCAGGGCCATTGTATATTTCGCTTCCATTGAGGAGGACGTGTTGGGAGCCCTCAGAAGCGCCTCTCGCTGTTGATCCTCCTCGCTTTTCGGTTCCGGACCGGTGGATTCAATAAGAGACCACCTCGTCCGCAAGGACGGCGGCCTGCTTCTCGTCGGAATCGGTCGACTCAAGGTCCGCGAGCAGGTCCCAGTCGGCACTCGTCACGATTGCCTCCAGGGTCTCCACGCGCCGGCGCAGCTGTTCCGTCTCGTCGGCATCCGCCTCGTCGCTGGGGTCCCCCGTCGGGCGATCCGCGTGGCGTCGAATGTATCGGCGCCGCACCCGTGTCTTCCAGGTCTCATAGCCCGGCACCCCAAAGACCGCCAGGGCGTGGGCAGCTACCTTGATCCCCCATCCCAGAAGCGGCCAGAGCGCCCAGAAGACCCCGGGGGACGTGAGGAGATTGATCAGGACCAGCATGGCGTTCACCCCGATGAACGCGGCGAGGTGAATATAGAAGCCGATGAGATGGCGAACGTGTCGGTCGGCGCGTTCTTCTACGGAGTGCACGTCCGACGACTTGTTGTCCGACCAGACGGGGAAGCACATGGGCGTGAGAGGGCTTTTTATGAAAACGTGCGCTAGTTCGTCGATCCGTCTATGAGTGCTTGCTCCCGAACGGACACGCGGAGATACGTGCAGGAATGCCCCGGGACGGTCGCCCCGACGGCACCGCCGTTTCGCTACGCGTGCGTAGGCTCCACGTCCTCCAACACTCGACGCATCTGATCGAGATGTCGGTTCTCGTGCCCGAGATGGGCCTCGAACCAGGCCCCGAGGCTGACGCGGAGGAGGGGCAGGGCGGGGGAGCCCGCTCGGATGCGACGGAGGTCAAGCCCGTCGGCCTCCCGCACGCAGTCCGCAAACCGCTCTTGAAGACTGCAAAAGTCATCGATGATCTCATCCGGGGGGAGCGTATCGGGGGAGGGCGGTTCTGTGGCCGAGGGGGCCGGCAGGTCCCATCCCGACGGCTGTAGCAAGCTGATCCACCACCGGCTGATGAATCCGTACTGAAACGGCGGGTCGCCGTACACCTCGTCGGCGTGCCCTTCCTCAACGGCCGCTTCCAGCTCGCCGAGCAGCAACGTCCCGGAGGTGTTCATGTGATCGATGATCTCGACGACCGACCAGCTTTCCGGACCGGGAGCGGTCTTCAGGCGGTCAGCATCCACCCCCTCGGTAAGGGCGATGACCTCATTTTTGATGTCTCGAAAGCCCGTTTCGTATTCCTCCAACTGAGAATGCATAGCGCAGAAACAAATGTATGAATGTAAACGCGTGCTCTCCTTTCCGACGCAAAGTAGTTGCGTATTCTCTCGTAAGCGATCCAATTTTCCGATCTTCCAATCTTCTAACCTTCTCACCTTCCAATTTTTAACCGTCTCATGTTCGTACCTTCAAACCGTCCCAGTCGACTCCGCCGGGGTAAGCACCGTGTACAGCACCGGCACCACCACGAGGGTCAGCAGCGTCGACGCGAGCAGCCCCCCGATGAGCACCCAGCCGAGCGGGCTCCACAGGCTCGATCCACTTAGCGTGAGGGGCAGTACGCCACCGATCGTCGTAAGGGCGGTGAGCAGAATGGGCGCAAATCGGGTCCGTCCGGCCTCCGCGGCGGCGTCACGGAGGGAGCGGCCCTCCGCCCGAAGCTGATTCGCGTAGTCTACGAGGAGCGTCGAGTTGTTGACCACGATGCCGGCGAGGCTTGTAAAGCCGACGAACGCAGTGAAGCTGAACGTGTAGCCAGTGAACAGCAGGGCCGGAAACGCCCCGATGACCGACAACGGAACGGCCGTAAGGATAATGAGCGCCTGCCGCACAGAACCGAACTGCAGTACGAGAACGGCCAGGATGCCGAAGAGGGCCCCAATCAGGGCGAAGAGCAGATCCGAGAAGCTGTCGTCTTGAGCCTCCAGCTCGCCCCCGATGAAGGTGCTGTAGCCGGACGGGAGGGTCTTCTTATCGAGTCGTTCGACAATGGCCTGCGTGACGCCGACCGCCGACTGGTCCGGACCCACGTCGGCCGTGACGGTGACGGCGCGCTCGGTATTGAAGTGGTCGATGCGGGCGGGCTCGCGCTTGAACTCCACCTGTGCCACTTGCCGCAGGGGCACCGCGGCACCCTGGACCGACGTGACCGCCAGCCGTCCCAGGTCCGTTGCCTGCGGCTTGCCGGGCAGCCCCACCACGATGTCGTTGTGGTCCCCGCTTGCGTCCCGGTACTCGGCCACCAGCAACCCGTCGACGGCCATGCGCACGGCGCGGTCCACCGTGGCGAGCGGCACGCCGAGCATACCGGCGCGCTCGCGATCCACGTTGACGTGGAGATCGGTTTTGCGATCGGCGAGGGGATTCTCCACGTTTCGCGTGCCGGGTGTCTGTTTAATGATCGACTCTACGTCGGCCGCCAGGGTGCGGAGGGTCGACAGCTCTGGTCCAATGACCTTGATGGCCACCGGCGCCTCCACCGGCGGTCCGTTTTTAAAGACTTCCGTGTCGTACTCCACCCCGGGCACGTCGTCCAGATCCGCCTCCAGTTCCGACGCGATGGTGGGGACGCGATCGGCATTTTTGGCCTCCACGTACACCTGCCCGACCGTGGGACGCTCCCCGCGCGGCGTGACGTTGTAGTAGACCATCGGATTGTCGCGCCCCACATTGGCGGCGTGGCGACGGATGTCGTCGCGCCCGTCCAGCCACTGCTCGACGCGCCGGACGGCCCGGTCGGTGGCGGCCCGACTGGCGCCCTCCGGCATTGTCACGTTGACCAGGAACTGCGGCTTCTCGGCCTCCGGAAAGAAGGAAACGCCGATGAGGGGAAACAGGGCGATGCTGCCGGCCAGGGCTGCAAGGGCGGCCCCAATCACGATCCAGCGCTGCCGCAGTGCTCCCTGGAGTACACGCCGGTATATCCCCCCGGCGACCGACGGCAGAACCCAGCCGAGCAGGCCTGCGGGTTGCGTTGCCTCGGCAGACGTTTGCTTCGGAGAATCGGGCGAATCAGCGGTGTTCTCATTGTCCTCGTCGTTCAGTCCGTAGGCCGCGAGCAGGGGGGTGAGCGTCAGCGTCACCAGCAGGGACGCAGCGAGCGCATAGACGACCGTCAGGGGCAGCGACCGGATGAAGTTGCCGCTCCCGCTCTGTACGACAATGATGGGAAGAAAGGCCAGAATCGAGGTTGCCGACGTGCTCACGAGAGCACCGCCCACCTCGTTCATGCTGTTCAAAATGGCCTCGCGAACCGACGCCTTGCGCTTGCGATACTGGGCCACCCGCTCCACCACCACAATCGCGTCGTCGACCAGGAGGCCGAGTGCAATGATCAGTCCCACGATGGAAATCTGCTGCAGTCCAAAGCCGGTGATGTCCAGGCCGTAAATCGTAATCAGAATGGAGAGCGGAATGGCCGTCAGGACGATTCCGGACGTGCGCCATCCCAGCGCCAGCAGCACCACGCCGCCGATTAGGAGAAGGCCCTGGAGCAGATTCCACAGGAAGCCGTTCACCCGATCGGCAACGCTCTCGGACTGATCGAACACCTCGCGCAGCGTGACGGTGTCGGGGTGTTCTCCCTCCATCCCGTCCAGCGACTGTTTGATGCGCTCGGTTACACTGAAGATGTTGGTGCCCGCGCGCTGCGTCGCCGTGACGAAAACGGCCCGCGTCCCGTTGAAGCGGGCCCGGTGGGAATGCTCGTCGGTCGTGTGCTCCACACGGGCGACGTCGCCGAGATGGACAAGCTCGTTGCCGCTCTGTGCAACCACCGTGCGTCGAATTTCGTCGAGCGACGCGTAGTCCCCCGTGGTTTGCACGTTGAACTGTCGCTGCCCCACGTCCAGATCGCCGCCGGGCACGTTCTGCGCATCGTTCTCAATGCGCTGAGCGAGTGTACCCAGGGAGAGTCCAGTCTCACGCAGCCGCTCCAGCTTCACGTCTACCCGCACTTCCTGCTCAGGGTGCGCCCACGTGTCCGCCTGCTTTACGCCGCCAATCCGTTCGAGCCGATCCGCCAGCTGCTCCGCTGCGTCCTGCAGGGTGGGAAACGACGTCGTCTCGGAAACCAGAGCAGCCTGATAGATCGACACGTCCGTCGTCCGGAAGGCCTCGACGCTCAGGTCGCGGACGCCGTCCGGCAGCTCGTCCTCCACCTGCGACACCGCCCGCTGCACCTCTTCTTCCGCGTCGTCGGGGGAGACGGTCGCCTGAAACTCGACACTGGTGACGGCCACCCCGTTCTGAATCCGGCTCTCGATCTGATCGATGCTCTGGAGCTCATCCACCTCTTCCTCGATGGGATCAACGACCAGGCTCTCGATGTCCGTTGGGCTCGCCCCCGGGTAGACGACCGCCACCTGCACCCGGGAGGTTTCCAGTTGCGGATCCTCCGACCGGGGCATCGTCCAAAAGCTCACAGCTCCCAGCAGGGTCCCCATTACCAGAAGGATGGCGGTAAACGAGGCGTTGTCGATGGCGAGCGTCGTTAGTTTCATGGCTACAGAATGGGCAAATTGAAGATATGAAAATTGTGGTGGCGTTAGGTTTTTGAATTGGACGTGTCTATGAGATCATACAGCGTCCAGTCATTTTCTCGGTGATCGTATGGCTACGATTGAGCGGTTTGAGGATATGGCGGTTTGGGAAGAAAGTCGGACCTTTGCGAACACGATCTATCAAGTGACGAGCGACGGGGCATTTGCGAAGGATTTTGCTCTTCGGGACCAGATCCGGAAAGCAGCGGTGTCGATGCGGAGGGGGTTGAGCGCGACCGGCGCGGCGAGTTTGTGCAGTTTCTTCGCTACGCGAAAGGCTCTGCCGGAGAGGTCCGAAGTCAGCTCTATCACGCCCGCGATCGTAGATACATTGATGAAAACACCTTCGAGGAACTCCGAGCGGATGTCGTCAGCCTCTCCCGCCAGATTCAGGGATTCATCCAATACCTCGAAGCCCCATCCCGGTAGCTCCCAATTCCTCTCTGCCCTCCTCAATTTTTCCATCTTCAATCTTCCCATTTTCAGTTTGCCGACCTTCTAATCTCCAATTTGCCCGCCTTCAGGCTCTCCCTCCGAACCCTATCCCCCTCAATGACCTCTGCCGTCCCCGCCACAACGACCTCGGTCCCGGCAGACAGCCCGTCCTCCACAACGATGGTGCTGTCCCGAACGCGAGCCACCTCTATGGATTGCCGGCGCACCGTCTGCGCGTCGGACGCAATCGTATAGACCGTGCCCCGCCGCCCGTCGCCCGACACCAATGCCCGTGCCGGAACCGTCACGTAGTCCGGCGTCCCGGACGGATGCACGGTGACGCGTCCGATGAAGCCCGACTTGAGCGGCACCGCGGCAGAGGCCACGGAAAGCTCCACCTCGTACGTCCCGGTGCGGGGATCGGCGGCATCGGCAATCGCAGTCACCTGCGCGTCGAGCGGCGTATTCGGATGGGCGTCGAAGGTCACAGTCGCGCTGTCCCCGCGGGACACCCGCACGACCTCCGATGCCGACAGTCCCGTCTCCACGACCCACCCACGGCCCGTCGCCCCCAGCGTGAGGACCGGCGTCCCCGCCCCCACCTGTTCGCCCACGTCGGCGTGGCGGCGCAGAATGCGGCCCGATTCCGGCGCCTCGATCACAGCGTGCTCCCGATTGAACCGAGCCGTCTGCAAACGCGCCTCCGCCGTCTCTACGGCCGTCTCGGCGTTTTGCAGCTCCTCCAGGGTGGCCACGGAGTCGCGATACAACCGCTTCGTGCGCTTCAGGTCGCGCCGGGCCTTCGCTACGGCACTTTCGGCCTCCTGCACCTGCGCGTCGATTTCGGAGAGGTCAAGGCGGGCCAGCTGTTGCCCCGCCGTCACCCGATCGCCCTCGTCAACCCGAAGGCGCTCAATGATGCCGCCGACCTTGAACGCCAGCTGCACCTCGGCCTGGGACGCCAGTTGGCCGCTGGTGTGGATGGGGAGCGGCGTCGTACGGGCCGTGGCCGGCGTGGTCTGCACCGGTGTCGGCGTCGCCGCCGGCGCGTCCGTACGCTCCGATTCGACCTCGCACCCGAGGAGGAGGACCGCCGCAAACACGACGGCAGCGGGCGCGACAAGTGGGATGGAAACGGTGGGAAACAGGGAAGGAGATCGACGCATGGGACTGAGCATTCAGGCGTGAATTCGACAACGCAAGGAAGAAGGCGGAGACTACTCGGAACCGACCGGGGCGACGCCCACGGCGTGCTCCAGCTCCGCGAGATGAATCAGCAGGTCGTAGCGCGTGACGTTGCGGTTCAGCTCTGCCTCCGTCAGCGCCGTGCGGGCATCAATCAACGTCGCCTGATTGGCCCGGCCTGCGTCGTGGCGGCGGCGCGTGAGGCGAAAGCTCTCCCGAGCCGCCTCAACCCGCGCCTGTGCCGTCTGGAGGGACTGATGAGTCACTCGCACGTCGTCGAGACGGCGGCGGACGTCCTGTGTGAGTTGTCGCTCGGCATGCTGGCGCTGAGTCTGAAGGCGCTTCGTTTCGAGACGGCGCTGCTGCACGCGCCGATGGTCGCTGAAGCCGTCGAACAGGTTCCACTTCAGGATGAGCGAGGCCCGGGCGAAGGGCTTGTCGCCGGAGACGCCGTAGGTCTCGCCCTGGATGCCCGCATCCACGCCGAGCGATACGGTCGGAAGAAAGTCGGTTTGAGCGGCCCGACGCTTTGCCTCTGCGGCCTTCGCTGCGGCGTCGAGCCGCTGGAGGGTCGGACGGTTATCCAAAACCTCATGGGCACGACTGAGAGAATCTCCCACGGCGGACGCACGTGCCGTTGACAGGGACAAGGCGGCGTTCGATTCCCCGGCCGTGGAAGTGCCCGCGTCGGCCAGGACCTCGGCCCCAAACAGCGGCCGGCCGAGTTCCTGCTCGACCCTGCGCACGCGCTGTTCGATACGCGTTTCGACATCCGTTCGCGGTGCCGGGATATCGGCATCGGCCGGCTGGTCGCGGAGCACGTTCAGGCGACGACGGGCCTGCTGGACGGACGCACGCGCCTCGGTCAGCTGCTGCCGCACCGCAAGCACCTCGGCTTCGGCACGACGCACCGCGTCCTGTGTCACCTTTTCGGCCGCGAGCAATCGTTCGTTGGTGCGCTGATGCTCGCGGACCCGGATCTGCGTAGACGTGAGAATCTCGACGCGCGCCTGGGCCTTGCGGTACCGGTAGTAGGCCGTCTTCACGTCGCGGGCCAACCGGCGGCGCTGCGCCGCAACCGACGCCTTCTGGGACGCCACCTCGTGCGTCCGGGCCTCTACGCCGTACCCAATTTCCGGCTGGTACAGCGGCTGGCGGAGCTGAAGCTCGGTTCGTTGCTCTCGCTCCCGCATCAACGCGATCTCCCGGTTCTGAAACCGCGGGAACTGCCGATCCGGATTCATCTGATCGAGGGCCTCGTACGCTGGATTGACGAGGTCGCCCACCGGAAACTCGATCGTCCGACCGCCCCGACTGCGCGTATACCGGGCACTCAGGTCGAGGCTGGGAAGATACTGCGCTTTCGTCTCGGCAAGCGCCGCGCGGGTCTGCTGAAGGGAAATCTGCTCCTGCTTCAGTGCGAGGTTGCCCTCCAGCGCCTCCTGAACGAGCCGGTCGACTACGGTCGCGGAGGAGGTCGAGGACGAAGCGGTCGGCTGTGCACGAACCGATCCGCCGGCAACGATCACGAACCCGCAGAGCGCGAGGAGAAAAGCAACGTGTTGGAGGAGACGATTCATCAGTTCGTTTTTTGTTGACAATATGTCAACGACCTGGTCGAAAAAGAGCGCCGTGACCAGGAGGGCGTTGTCGCTGATCGGACGGCGCGTCGTCGATTGACTCGCTATTTGACACAGTGTCAACGAGGAGGTGTTTTGACATAGTGTCAAAACCTGACAATTATTATCTCATTTTCATATAGGCACGTTCTCTACGGTCCAGGAATCTGACCTTCCCGGTCTGTACGAACGCACCTCCCTCACCTCCTGGAGGCATACTGATCCGTGCACAGGTAGGTAAACTCTCGATTTCGTTC
>CAYOWD010000143.1:0-11213 GCA_964407535.1 uncultured Salinivenus sp.
ACCAGGACAACGGCTTTGCCGTCGTCGGCGGCACGAACTACGGCCAGGGCTCCAGTCGCGAGCACGCCGCCATTGCGCCGCGCTGGCTCGGGACGCGCGTGAAGATCGCCAAGAGCTACGCCCGGATTCACCGGCAGAACCTGGCGAACTTCGGCATCCTGCCGCTCCTGTTCAAGGACGACGAGTCCTACGACAGCATTGAGCAGGGCGACACGCTGCAGCTCCGCGACCTGCGGAGTCAGATCCAGTCGGGCACCGACGTTGAGGTGACCAATGCCGACAAGGATGAGACCTACGTTGTGGAGCACGACCTCTCGGAGCGCGAGCTTCAGATGGTGCTCAAGGGCAGCCAGATCAGCGTCGTCAAGGAGGAGTTTGCCAAGGCGTAACCGGTGATCTGATGTTTCGAGAACGACGAACGGGGAAGCCGTGCATTCGGCTTCCCCGTTTGCTATTTTGCCCCCTGCGTGTCCTGTTGGATCAGCCTGCCGACCCGGGAATGTCCGTTGATGCATCGCCCTCGCTGCCGCGCCTGTTTTACGACGACGGGTCGCTGGATTGGGTGTGGTCGCGTCGGCGGCGATCCGCAGCGCGGGCGTTGTGGCACTGGCATTCGGCCCTGACCGAACCGGACCTCAGCGATCTGGAGGCGACCCCGGAGGCCGTCTTTGAGCGCGCACAGGAGCGCGTGGAGGCGGGCGATCCGGTTCGCATCGTGTCGGCGTCGGTGTGGACGGAGGCCTACGCGGCCTGCGCGGAGCATGACCTCGATCGCAAATGGCTGGGGCGGCAGGTGCGCGCCGCTCGGGCGTTTCACGGCCCCACGCGGTTTGAGACCGCCGAGGCGCTGGAGACGTTCGTCCGGCGGTGGGCAGTGGCGCACGGGCGCCTGCTGGCGCGGCTGGCGGGGGTGACCCTCGCCGTGCGCATGGACCATGCGGATGAACTGGCGCGCGGCTTTTTCTATCTGGCGCGGCTGCTGCGTCTGCCCGTCGACCTGGCGAACGATCGCTTGTTTCTTCCCCTGCAGACGCTTCGGGAGCGGGAGGTGACGGTGGAGCAGCTTCGGGCCGGGCCGCCGGACGAGGCCGTGCAGGGGCTGCTCTGGCGAGAAGGCGTTCGGGTCCGCGATGCGCTGGCGCAGGGACGCCCCCTCATGGGGGCACTCTCGCTGCGTCACCGCTTTTTCGTGAAGCGGGCCTGGGTGGGCGCCGTTGAACTCCTCGATGTGCTGGACCGGCGCGACTACGATCTCTGGAACGCCCCGCCGACCCTGACGATGGGCCGTCGCCTCCGGGTGTATCTGCGCATGGTGTTCGGCCGCTCCGGGGCACGCTGAGGCGGGACCTTCATTATGCTACGAATGATTCTGTTTTCCAATCATGACGACCTACAAAGAAGCCGGTGTCGACGTCGAAGCCGGCGATGAAGCGGTTGATCGCATTCGGCCGAAGGTCCGGGAGACGTTTACGCCCGGCGTGCTGGCCGACATTGGCGCCTTCGGGTCCTTTTTTGAACTGGATCTGGGCGACGTGGACCGGCCGGTGCTCGTGTCCAGCATCGACGGGGTGGGCACAAAGGTGAAGGTGGCGGCCCGGGCGGAGTGCTACGACACGGTGGGACAGGACCTCGTGAACCACTGCGTGAACGATGTGGCGGTGTGCGGGGCCAAGCCGCTCTACTTTCTCGACTACGTGGGCACCGGCACGCTCGACCCCGGGGTGGCGGAGAAGGTGGTGGACGGGTTTGCCACGGCCTGTTCGGAAAACGAATGCGCCCTCGTGGGCGGGGAGATTGCGGAAATGCCTGACGTGTACCGGGAGGGCGACTTCGACCTTGTGGGGACGATCGTCGGCGTCGTCGACAAGGCCGACATTGTGGATGGGTCGGCGGTGCAGGCGGGGGACAAATTGCTGGGGCTGCCGTCGACCGGGATTCACACCAACGGCTACACGCTGGCCCGGACGGTCCTCTTTGAGCACTACGACATCGACGAGTCGCTCGACGCGCTTGGGGGCGAAACGGTGGGCGAGGCCCTGCTTCGGGTGCACCGCTCCTACCTGGAGGCCGTTCAAACGCTCATTGACGCCGATCTGGCGCGCGGCGTGGCGCACATCACCGGCGGCGGGCTGCCGGGCAACCTGGAGCGGGTGGTGCCCGACGATTGCCGGGCGGCGGTCGACTATGAGGCGTGGGACCGGCTGCCCCTGTTCAATCTCATTCAGCAGAAGGGGGACGTGCCGGAGGACGACATGCGCCGGACCTTCAATCTGGGCATTGGGCTCGTGGTCGTCGTGCGCGAGGCGGATGTGGACGAGGCCCGTTCCGTGCTGGACGAGGCGGGCGAGGCGCCGACGGTGATTGGCGAGGTGCAGGCTGCGGAGTAAGGGCGATCATCCGTTTATACGTGTCCCGGACGATGACGGCTCGTCTGCCGTTTTCTTCCGGTTGCGCTGAATGTATGGGAGGAGTGTGGGCGTTGTCTTATCAACGTAAAACGTTGAACGTTAGGATGTTATAGGAAGAGAAGGCGAATCGCGCGGTGCGAACATTCTTCTTTCGAAGGCCGACATTTTGAAACGGAAACGGTATGATATGCTTTGTCGGGTTCCCTGCGTCTCGATCCAGAAGCACGATACAATTGTCATGGAAAAAGTGGAGCGTGAACGAGAGGGCGTGAGGGGACCACCGCAATCGCATCTCGGGATCGGTTTCGGCATGGCTTACGTTCAGAGCAGCCCGATTTCTCCCCCATACGCCCACACTCACATACTTTCCGGCATCATTAGACGATAAGGGCAGGGACGCCTCCTTCGCTTGGCCGGCGTTTTCAACATGCGATTGCACGGGAGGCGAACAGGAACATTGAACCGCAATTTGGGGGTAGGAATATTCCCGTCTGGGCACTTGCTGCCCGCGGGAAATCCGTCCCTGGGCGATTCGTTGTACCAACTCCCCACCTACATACGCGAATCCTTGAACCGGATTCAGTATGAGGTTCCCCGCCGGTTGATTTCTTCACGTTGTCACGCCCATTCCCATGCTGAGTTTATTCCTCATTGTCCTCATCAGCTACTTTCTCGGCTCCATCCCCGGGGCTCTGTGGTCCAGCAAGGGGCTCTACGGGGTGGACATCCGCAACTACGGCAGCAAAAATGCCGGGGCGACAAACGCATTCCGCGTGGTCGGATGGCAGGCCGGGGTGCTCGCCACCATCGTCGACATGGGCAAGGGCTACCTGTCGGCCGCTGTGGTGGCGTCGTATGTGCGGGTGGATCCGCTGCCGGCCCTTGGCATTTTTGGCTGGGACGTCGATGTGCTCGTGGGCCTGATTGCCGGGCTGGCGGCCATCGTGGGGCACATGTTCCCCATCTTTGCCCGGTTTGAAGGGGGGAAAGGCGTCAATACGGCCGCCGGCATCCTGCTGGGGCTTGCGCCCCTGACCATGCTGTACACGATGATTGTGTTTGCGGTGGTGCTCTTCAGTTCCCGGTACGTGTCGCTCGGGTCCATCACGGCCGCCGCGGCGTTTCCGACAATAGCGGCCATCCGCCGCTACGGGTTCGGGGCGGACATCGACCCGAGCCTCATCGTGGTGGGGATTCTAATTGCGACGGCCATCATTGTGGCGCACCGGTCGAACATTGGACGGCTCCTGCGGGGCAATGAAAATGAGGTCGGATCCTTTGCGCCTGCACAGGGCATGCTCGGGCGCGGGGAGCTTCAGTGAATTGGGAAGCCGGAGCCCGACACGCGTCCGACCGACACAGTCCGCAGCTACGTTATGTCGTCCATTACACTGTTTGGGGCCGGAAGCTGGGGGACGGCGCTGGCCGTGCACCTGGCGCAGGCGGGCCGGACGGTGACCCCGTGGGCCCGTCGGGCCGAGGTGGTGGAGCAGATGGTCTCGTCCCGTCGGAATCCGTCGTATTTGCCGGACGTGCGTCTTCCGTCGGACGTGCGGGTGACGGCCAATCTGGACATGGCGGCGGAGGCGTCCAATCTGTGGGCACTCGCCGTGCCCTCCCAGTTTCTGCGCGCGGCGGCTGCGCCCCTCCGCCCCCACCTGCGCGACGAGGTGATGGTGGTGTCGCTGGCGAAAGGCATTGAGGCCGATACGTTGCTCCCGATGTCGCAGGTGCTGGGGGAGGTGTTTGAGTCCGTCGCCGCGCACCGGATTGGGGTGCTCCACGGGCCCAGTCACGCGGAGGAGGTCGCGGAGGAGGGGCCCACAACGGTGGTGGCGGCAGCTTCGGCAGAAGCGGAGTGTGAGCGCATCCGGGATGTCTTTATGACCGATACGCTCCGCGTGTACATGAACACGGACGTAATGGGTGTGGAAATCGGCGGCGCGGCGAAGAATGTGCTGGCCATTGCCGCCGGCATCTGCGACGGCGTGGGGTACGGGGACAACGCGAAGGCGGCGCTCGTGACGCGCGGCCTCGCCGAGATTCGGCGCCTCGGACTCGCGATGGGGGCCCAGGCACGAACCTTCTCGGGGTTGTCTGGGATTGGGGACCTCATGGTGACGTGCATGAGCGGACACAGTCGCAATCGGCGCCTCGGCGAACAGATTGGGCAGGGGCTGTCGTTGCCGGAGGTACTCGATGCGATGACGATGGTGGCGGAGGGGGTAGAGACGACCCGATCGATTCATGCCCTCGCCGAGCGTCACGACTTGGAGATGCCGATCACGGAGGCTGTCTACGCCGTTCTGTTCGACGGGGCGTCCCCTCGGGAGGTGGCGATGGCGTTGATGACGCGGGACGCCAAGTGGGAGCACTGGCTGCCCGACGCGTTGGCGGACGAGGCGTAGCCGCGTTCGTCGATCGCATAATTTTTGCCCCGTTTGCGTTTGCGATCCCCCTCTTTTTCGATTCGTGCGAACGTACGGAAACGATTTTCTCCGCTCGGTCCGGCACTCTCAGATTGGCTGGATCGGTGGATCCGTATTCGCGAATCGGTATGGTCGCGATTTGTGCCCGTACGGGCGCCGGGGATTCTTCATCAGGCATACAGACCCATGACACTTCGCGAACTCGAACAACTCGTTTCTCTCGGCGAGGGGATCAGTCTGGAGTTCAAGCGCCGCGTGCCGCGCCCGGAGCGCATTGCCAAAGAGATTGTGGCGCTTGCCAATACGAATGGGGGCCGGATCGTCCTGGGGGTGAGTGACGATGGGTCGATCGAAGGGTTTGAGCACATCGCCGAGCAGCAGTTTCTGCTCCGGCAGGCCACGGAGGCGCACTGCTCGCCGCCCGTCGAGTATGAGACGACACGCGTCGTCGTGGGAAATCACTGCGACGTGATTGTGGTGACGGTGCCGGAGAGCTCGACGAAGCCGCACTTCGTGCTCGATGACTCGCCGTCGTCGAACGGGGACGGGCCGGCCTACGTGCGGGTGGAGGACCGTAGCATCGAGGCGAGCGAGGACACGCTCCACCAGCTCGAACACCAGTCGGACGAGGAGGGGGTGACCTTTGAGTTCGGGGAGACGGAGTCGTTGCTCATGCGGTACCTGGACGACTACGGCCGCATCTCGGTCCCGGAGTTTGCGAAGCTGGCCGACATCACGCCGGAGCAGGCCTCCCAGACGCTTCTGCGCCTCGCCCGGGCGGATGTCCTGCATCTCAATAACGGGGAGGATGAGGACTACTTTACGCTGAACTACTAATGCCAACTCCGCAAGCTTCGTTGGGGTGTGTGAGTGTGGGAGTGTGTGGGTATGTGCGTGATGCCCAAGCGCTTGCGACCATTCTATTTACTCTGCGCACCCGAACTTTGCAGCCGGATTTGGGATGAGGAGTGGTTCGTATTGCGTATTTCGTTGAGGAAGGGGACGAATGGCTAGGCCTGCTCAGAGAAGGTACTTGACTTACGCAAGTCCCAATATCCTTACAGAAGGAGGGGAATAGTCCGGTTTTAGGGCTCTTCTTCCTGTACTGTCTCCGTAAGAGCTGAGGCTAAAAGTCCCGTCGGAATCGATACGATACCGAGTCCCACGAATAGGATGACCGTGGTGAACATTTTGCCGCCGACTGTCACGGGATAAACATCCCCGTATCCAACGGTGGTAAGCGTAGCGACGGCCCACCACAGCGCGTGTGGAACCGACGCAAATGTGTCCGGCTGGGCCGTGTGTTCGAAGTAGTAGATTCCCGAAGCAGCGAGGTATACGAGCGAACCGCTGAGGCAAAAGAAAAGAACGAGTTCTTCTCGAATTGAACGCAGTGCGACTGCGAAGCGCTCAACGGCTTCAATGTGACGCCCTACCTTGAGGAGTCGGAGAATGCGTAACAGTCGCACTATTCGTACAGCCCGAAGGTCCAATCCCGTTGCCACGTAAAACGGGAGAATGGCGAGCAAGTCGACCAATCCATAGAAGCTGAACACGAAGCTGAGCGTTTTCTCGGCCACGATGACGCGAAGCACATACTCGATGGTGAACACTGCAACGCTGAATACCTCAAACGCCCAGAGAACGACGCGTATTTCGTTAGACAGTCCCGGTAGCGTCTGGACCGGAAATGAGATAAGCGAGAGGACGATAAGTCCTTGAATCCCTAAGTCGAAGATCCAGGCCGCCCGGGACTCAGTGCCCTCAACGATTTGACGGAGGCGGTCGATCATATACATTGTCGCGCCTACAGTATTAGATAACCTGTCCTTCTCAGGCCCTTGTAGTCAAACCATACTACAGGGCTGTTACGTAGGGTTACAGAGCTCTCTTCTTTGTTCTCATCTCCTCCCAAGTGCGTTCATCAATAGTTGGGTATTTTTTGTTGCACGCCAACCCGAGAAGAATATACATAAGGACTTTACGTCCGAAACGTCCTCTTCCTCTGATTGTCCTTACGACGATGGCTCGTCTTTCATATACCGTTGGACCGTTTCTTCGAGATGGTCTGCGTATTCGTAAATTTCGTCCAGAGAGTCGATCTCCACGCGGTTGACATCTTTGTGCTCGTCAATCAGTCCCAGGCGTTTTGGATCGCCGTGGAAGTAGAACCGGCAGATCGGCTTCCGGTTGTTATCGTCAAGGAGGACGTTGAAATAGGACTTGAGGTCGCGCTCTGCTACCCGATCCACATCGACCATCTCGCGGAGAATGGCTTTCACAATCCGAAAGCCTTCCACTTCTTCTTTGAGCGTCACAACATCTCCTTCTCTGCGGACAGCCCCCTCGGGGAGTTCGTTGTCGTCCGCTTCATTCTCGCTGGACAGGTCCTGGGCGGCCGTCTGTTCTTCCTGCAAAGCAGATGTGAGATGCCCCTTCACTTTATTGTGAACGAGTTGGTGGAGGGCCTGCTTTACGATCGGGCGAAATTTATCTCGGACGCGCTGGGTGACACGGCCGTCGTAGACGTGTCCGGCCATGTAGTGAACAAACTCGTCGTCTGGTTTCTGCCACTGTCCTTGGAGATACTCCAGGAGCGCTTTTCGGTATTTCAGATTGTGGGCCGCATCGACCATCTGGTCGAGATCGAAGGTCGACTTTCGAAGTTTCTTGAGCTCATCTACCTCCGGCTCACTGAAATCGAAGAGATCCAGTTCGAGGAAAGGCCGCTCGTCCATCTTGTTTTCCTCCTCGATGTCGGAGAAAAACCGGTATCGAATGCCATTGGTCAGAATGCCGATGCGTGCCTCCGTGACTTGGAAGTACCGGAAGAGTTGCTCGGCATGATCGGTCGAGAGTGCGCCCCCAGCAGTCTTGCACTCAACCAGGACGACGGGATCGTCGTCATGCAGAATCGCATAGTCGACCTTTTCTCCTTTCTGATCTGCAAAGTCGGCCGTGAATTCTGGAACCACCTCATTCAAATTGTAGACATCGTATCCGAGAGCCTTGATGAAGGGAATAATGAGGGCCTGTTTCGTCGCTTCCTCAGTTTCAATGCGGTCGAGTTGGTCCTCGGCGCGATCCGCGACATCTTCGAGCTTCTCGATAAAATCCATGGGGCAGAAAATTCGGAATAGAGGGGAAGTGAAGGGGCTTATGTGCGGGCAAATCTAATTCCATCATTTACCGACGTGGCGGGTTGCGTCGGAGGGCTCCCCCAGGTTCTCGTACGAGTGCCATATGCTACTGGGGGAAGGTCTCCAAACGCCACACAGGTGCATCGATGCAAAAAGGGTTTTTTACAATCGCTTTCGAGTATATCTGAGTCCGGTCCTGGGAGGCTAGATCGCCTCCCGTGGTGGAGAACCCCCCTTTACGTTCTTTCTTGTGGATCGGTAAGAAGGCGAAGGGGGCGGTCGGGAATGTCCCTTCTGAGAGAGCGAGCTGGTGCACGGTCAAAATCGAACGTGTACCCGCACGCCCGCCGCCGGCTCGTCGGCGTGGAGGGTGGCGACGGGCTGGGCGTCGATGCTCGCAGCGGATCGTCGCAGGCGTCTATTGTGTCGGCGGGCCGCGTCGGGGGCGTCGAGGAGGCTGAGGATCCAGTTCCCCGTATGCACGGCGAGGCCGACGTAGAGCGGCGCTTTGCTACAGGTGCCGTCGCCCGATTGCCAGACGCAGTTGCTGTAGAACGCGCCGGCCCCGATCGCGGCGGCCGAAATGAACAAGGTGCCGATCCCGGTGGCCGTTTCGCCTGCGTAGATGTGACCGCCCCCGGGAACGGCGAGCGTAATGAGCTGGGCCGTGCGCGGATTCTTGAGGTCGTCGGATTCAGGGGCGCGATTGTCCGTCGTCTGGGCCGGGGCGTGAAGGGGAAGGAGAAGGACGGTAAGCAATACGAGAGGAGCGAGCGTGCGCATAGAAAAACGGCCGGTGAGGGAGCAAAGTGAGATCGAGACGGGCCGTACCGTTTAGAGCGATTCGCAGGCGCGGCCGTCGTCGTCGCCGTCGAGGCGGTGCGGGTCGCCCGGCCCGGCGGCCTCGTAGAAGCGCTGGGCCTGCTCGTGGGAGCGGAAGTCGCCACAGTCGCGGTCGGGGCCGTCGGGAGCGTAGGGAAGCCCGTCGGGGGCGGAGGAGGCGGAAGCGGTGGGAGACCGTTTGCCGTCCCGCCAGTCCCAAGGGGGAATGGGATCGGCGTCGGCCCAGAGGCCCCGGTCGGCATTGCGGGCCTGCTGTTCGAGGCGTTCGAGCTCCGTCTCGTTCGGGGCGTAGCGGTCGGAGTGCCAGGCGAGGCCGTCCCGGGCCAGTAGCTCGGCGAGGGAGCGCCCGCCGACCCGGACGCGCCCGATGGTGCGGCCGTAGGGACCGGTCTCCACTCCCGCGATCCGCACGTTGCTGTTCCCAACGTAGCGGGCGGCGGCCTGTTGCGCTTCGGCGCCGTAGGGCTGGCCTGACTCCGGCGCATCGATCCCGAACAGCCGCACCGTGGCTGTTTTTCCGTCGGACCGGCGCACCTTGTAGGTGTCGCCGTCGGTGACCGTGATCACCCGAGCATTGAACGTGTCTCCGCTCGACTGGGCAAGGGCTGAGGGAGGCGCAGAGCCGAGGCCCAGGAGAACGACGGCAAGCACAGCGACGATAGTGCGGACGTGGAACGACGCAGTCACGGCGGGGCGGGAACGAGTTCGGTGGCAACTACAGACACCCTGCACAGCTGCAAAAATCCCGCCACGACTCGTTCCTCACGGACGGGGAAGCCGCACGTGTGGAGCAGCCCGAAAGAGAAGACAGAAGCCGATCGGGAGTCTCTATTTCTGTTATTGCAAAAGAAGAACGCGCAGGTGCGTATCAAGAGAGGACAGGGATCGCAGCCGGACCCCGGCCGCCCCGTGCAGGCAGAAGGTATCCGATACGAAACGGACGCCCACCGGCAGAATCAGTCGGCGGCGTCCGAAGTAGACAAGCCCGTGAAATGAAGAACCAAAGCGCGGAGGCGGTCCGATACGGTCGACTGAGTGTGAAGGTCGAACGATTCAGGCCGATGTGGAGAGCGCCCTCGTCTCCATCCATCCATGCTTTCACCTCTCTTGGACAGATTGATCAACCAGCGACCCAAGTGCCTCCTGCGTCTTCGGACGCATTCCAACCTGCGATTATCCTGTCTTTCCTCTACGGCAATCGCATCTTGTTGTGATTGGCAGCGTGAATGATTTTCAGAGCAGACTGGTCCCTCGCACAAACGCCCACGACGCACTGGTGCGTCACGCACATACGATTCCGGCACAGCGGGGAATTTTCGGGCACTGAGCCGCCATCGGTCGCTCGCATTTTGAACGTGCGATTGCCCTGGCCTGCCCCCGCGCTTGTATCTCCATTCCGGTGTATGTAAACTATGTGTGCGCCGACAACATCCGTTATTGATTGCCATCTATGCCTGTTACGGAAACGATCCCGCTTCACGAGACCGCCCGCAAGCGGTACCTCAACTACGCGCTCTCGGTGATTACCAGCCGGGCCCTGCCCGACATCCGGGACGGCCTCAAGCCGGTGCAGCGTCGCATCCTGTACGCGATGTTCAATAACCTAAACTTGTACCCGAACAAGCGGCACCGGAAGAGCGCGACGGTGGTGGGCAGCACGATGGGGAAATACCACCCCCACGGCGACAAGGCGATCTACGACGCCATGGTGCGGATGGCGCAGCCGTTTTCGCTGCGGTCGCCGCTGGTGGACGGGCATGGCAACTTTGGATCGATCGACGGCGACAACGCCGCCGCCATGCGGTACACGGAGGCGAAGCTCCGGCCGTTGGCGATGGATCTGCTGGAGGAGCTCCGCGAGGGCACGGTTGACTACCGCGACAACTACGACGGCACGATGGAGGAGCCGGTGGTGCTTCCGGCCCGGCTGCCGAACCTCCTCATAAACGGGGCCAGCGGCATTGCGGTGGGGATGGCCACCAATATTCCGCCGCACAATCCGGGCGAGGTCATCGACGCGGCGCTCCACATGATCGATAATCCCGCGGTGTCGAGCGAAAAATTGGTCGAGGATAACGTTCAGGGGCCGGACTTTCCGACTGGGGGAGAGATTCTCAACACGCAGGAGGAGATCCGGGAGATCTACGAGACGGGGAAGGGGACCATCGAGATGCGGGGCGGGTACCGGACGAAGGGGAAGACGCGGGTCATCATCGAGTCGATTCCCTACGGCGTCGACAAGAGCAAGATCGTCGAGGAGATTGCGGACCACATTGCGGAGGAGAATGTGCCGCAGCTCTCGAACGTGCGCGACGAGTCGACCGACGACGTGCGCATTGTGCTGGAATTGAAGCGCGGCTCGGACACGGAGGCCGCCATGGCGTACCTCTTCA
>CAYOWD010000144.1:0-11193 GCA_964407535.1 uncultured Salinivenus sp.
GCTCGGCGAGCCGACGGGTCAGGATTTCGGGGTCAATCTCCCCGTTTTCCCAGGCCTGCCGAAAGACGGTCGGGGTGGGGTAGCCCCGGCCCCCGAGCAGCTGCCCGGCTTGCTGCACCGCCTGGTCGAACGGCTGATCCTCAAAGCCGACGAGCGGATTGGCCGCGTTGAAGGTTTGCAGGGGCCAGAGCGGGCCGATGTATTCGGCCGCGTTCTCGATCCGGGCGCGGACAACGGAACGTTCAATAGGCATTGTACTGGTCGCGTCTGTGCAGCAAGGTCGTCGAAACGGGCTGGGAGGTATTGAGCAGCGTCACGTAGAGCCACGTACTTCGCCGGTGCCAGCCCTGCTCCACGGCGAGGTAGGCGGTCAGGAAGAGGGCCGCGAGGCCCCAGTGTACGGGCGTCATCGGTGCCTTCACAATCGCCATCGGCATCGGGGCCATGAGCGCCGCGAGGCCGTTGTAGACCGCGGCGTACACGCCCAGGGCCGACAGCACCACCGTCGGCACCGCCCAGAGCCGGACCGCCGCCGAAAGCGAGGCGCGGCGCACCACCGAGCGGGTGGCGTGCAGGACCGACAGGACCACGAACAGGGTCAACAACGTGCCGCTGTTGAGGGCCGTGAGCGATTTGCCGGTCAGAAATGCAAAGAGGAGGCCGCCGGCGACGGCGGAGGCCAGGGCTACGAGGCCGCTGACGAGGGAGGGCGACGATGATTTTTGCTTCGGGGGCGTCTTGTGCGCCACGACGGAGCCGGCGGCCAGGAAGAGGTAGGCCTTGTAGAAGCCGTGCAGAATCAGGTGGGCAATGGCCACGGGAATGAGGCCCAGGCCGCACTGCAGCACCATGAATCCCATCTGCGCGACCGTCGAGCTGCCGAGCTGGCGCTTCACGTCGGTCTGTACCAGCATCCAGGCCTGGCCCAGGAGTGCGCTTATACCGCCTACGACGACAATAACGAGCATCACCGCAGGCACCTCGAAGGCGACCGGCGCGAAGCGGCCGATCAGGACGCCGCCTGCGTTGACGAGGCCGGCGTGCATGAAGCCCGACACCGGCGTGGGGGCGGTCATGGACGATAGCAGCCAGCGGTGGAACGGCACGAGGGCCGACTGGACCATGGCCGCGACGAGCAGAAGCAGGGCGGCGGTGATGACGACCGGGGTCGAGAGCGACGACACGGCGGCGAGCACGCCGCTAATGGTCCACGAACCCGTCTGAATTCCCAGCAAGGTGAGGGCGCCGGCCAGAAGGGCACTGCCGCCCAGAAAGTGCCACCGGGCGTACCGGGATGCCGCTCGGGCCTGCGGCCAGCCGCGGATGTGACCGATGAGGTCGGCCAGCACCCATCCCATGGCCGTCCAGGTTACGGCAAAGAGCACCAAGTGGTTGGCGGCCGTTAGGAGCAGGACAATCAGCGTCAGCCCGAAAAGGCGGCCGAAGAACGCGTTCAGATGCTTCGCCCCCGCCATGTAGCGGCGGGAGAAGCTGTGGATAATGCCGCTGACGAGGGTCGTCACGACGGCCATGATGCGCGTGAGGCCGTCAATGTGCACGATTGGTTCCAGCGTCGATCCCAGGTCCGGGGGCCAGATGAGGACCCCGAGAAAAGCCACGTCAGGCGCGTAAGCACAAGGGGCATGTACGAAGAAACCGTCTATTGAGGCGATTGCGAGGGGAATGCGTCCGAACGACGGAAATTTCAGCCATAGTAGAAAAAGCCGACATTCAGCGCGATCGGGACGCTGGATGTCGGCTTCAATCGTTGTACCCGCTCTCAGCCGTTACACGGCGGCCACATAGAGAGGGCCTCCGTGCGTACGGTTGATTGAGCGTGTACGCAGCTTGCGTGCCGGAGCAATATGTGGTGGCGGCTGAAGAGCCGGCTCGCCGGAGGGCGCTCCGTCTCAACAGCCGCGAAGAACATAGGAACGCCTCACAGTAGGTGGCAAATGTGAAAGCGATTCCCTAACGGAAAGTTCACGACCTGTTCGATTTTTCTTTCAGAAGCGTGGCCAAGTCCTCTTCAAGGCTGAACACGAAGATCCGTTCGCCCGTCCGGGCACTGATGTCGGTGTGCATGCTGACGACCTCGATGCCCGTTTCTTCCTCAACGAACTGCGACAACTCTTCGCTGGAGCTTTCGATGAGTCGCGTCCGCATCTTCTTGATGAGGTCGACGCCGCCGTTTTCGTGGCTCAGTTGCTTCTCCGCCGGGCTCAGGATGCCCTGCAGCTTAATGATGACGAGATTTTCGACGATAAACGACTTCGCCTCTTTCGGCCCGCGGCCGAGGTAGTCGCGCTCGTATTGCGTGATGGCCTTGGTAACGGCGGCTTCGATCTGGCCTTTCGTCTTGTCTGTGGGAACAGCGGAGGACGGCATGAATGGGGGAACGCGGTGACGGAGACTGATGGAGCGAAAGCCGGAGGGGAGAGACTCCTCTAACAATCGATCTCCTATGGTAGTACAAGAACAGCACACCTCCAAATCAGATCCTGTGTAAATTGTGGGGACATGGATGCGAGCCTTTCTCAAGCGGGAGCGTTCCTGTTTGGGGCAATGAGTCTTGGGGGCTGTCCACGTCTGGGGCCGGGCAGGAAGGCAGTTTGGATCGATGGGCAATCGGAGGGTAATTGCATTATTGGCGTAAATTGATGGCTTTGTCCATGCTCAGTGAGCTACACGATCGAAAGGCGGTCCATTACTTCAATTTGATTGATGAGGATGGTAATGGAATTGTCGAGGCAAGCGATTTTGCCCTTCGTGCGCAGCGCCTGGCGACCGCGCAGAACGTGACGACGGAGGGCCGACGAGAAGAGCTTCGGGAACAGGTGGTGACCTGGTGGGATCACATCTGTATCATTGCCGACTTCGACGGGGATGCGCGCGTCACTCTTTCCGAGTGGAAGGCATACTGGCGCTCCATCCAACGGGGCGTGGAGCGGGACGACCAGACGCTTCAAACCCTGCACCGGGCGGCGCGCAGTACGCTGCGAGCCGTGGATCGTGACGATAATGGGCGCATTACCCGATCGGAGTATGCGGCGTGGCTGGATGCGTGGGGGGGAGAGGGCTCCGACGATGCGTTCAACCAGCTCGATCGTGGGGGCAAGGGATTTCTGAATGAGGAAGATCTTGTCGTGGCCGTGCAGGAGTTTTACTTGTCCGACAATCCGGAGGCGCCCGGAAACGTGTTATATGGAGTCCTCTCGTAATTGTAAAAAGAGCACGGAGCAATCATTGTCTGAAGAGACGCGTATCCTGACGTGTTGACCAACATAGACGCATTCTTTTCTCAAATCCTACGCATACCGTGAACGTCGAAGAACACACTGTTACGATTCCCCGCGAGCAAGAGGCGGCCGATGAGCCGGAAGCGGTGGAGGTGTGGCCGCTCGTGGACGCGGCCCTCGATACCATTGACGCCGATTCGTCTACGCGCGACGCGGCGAAAGCGGCCATGGAGCACGGGGACGGTTGTGTTGTCCTGGCGAATTTTCTCAACAGCGAGGCCAAGCGGGTCCACGAGATGGACTATCGCTTCAAGGTGCCGCTCGTCGTCCTCGCGGCGGAATTGGCGCGCGACGATGACTCGGCCACGTCCATTTACGATCCCGATGAGGGCTGCGTGTACTTTGAGACCGAGGTCAGTCAGTTCTCTTTTCACGTCTACAAGGACTGGACGGTCGACTGGCCCGAGGTGGTCGATGAGGTGCAGGAGGGCTACGAGTGGAGCGGCAAGGACAATCAGACCTGGGCGCTCGACTGGCTCATGGACTTCCTGGACGTGCCTACCGACGACTACATGGTGTAGGGGAGACCTGTCGGTAGGTCGGAGGGAGCCGGGACGGCAGGAGGCGCTCTTGCCGTTGAACCGATACAATCTGGAATGAATCGACGCGTGGACGCATGGAGGCATTGACGCCGTGCACCACACGTTCGTTTGTTCTCCCTCCCGAAGCACGATGCAGGTGCTGGAGGAGAATTGGAGGATCTTGGAGATCGGAAACCGCCGTTTTTTGATTGTGTGGAGTCGGCCGTCCCGGCCCGAATTCGAAAATCGACACTCAGTACTCGACAATGAGCGACGGGGGGATGTCGTCGCGCAGGAGGCGGTCGGCGAGGCGGAGGAGCCGTTTCTGCTCGGGCCACCGTAGGTGCTGAACTGCGTCCGAGGCAGGGTGCCAGGCGAAGGCGTCGTGTTCGTCGTCGAGCGTCGGGGCGTCCGTCAGTTTGGCCGCGAAGGCTGGGACCAGATTGACGCGGTCCTCCTGCCATTCGTAGAAGGTGTTCACGGAGGGGAGTGTCCAGAAAGACGCGGGCGTCTGGCCGGTTTCTTCTTCTACTTCGCGGAGGCCCGTTTCCCAGGCGGCCTCTTCGGCCTCGATCTTGCCGCCCACCATGCGCCACTGTCCCGCGTACTCGGTTCCGGGCGCCCGGCGCAGGAGCAGAAATTCGGGGGAGACCGACTCGTGGCGGTAGGGGTACACGTCGACGACGCGAACGGTGGAATCGGGCATCGGACGGAGAAAGAAGCCGAATGAGTGCGCGTTGTCAACGTACCGGTTGGCCCCGACGGTGTTGATGGGGGGCCGTGCAGGGCCAGGGCGATCGCATGTTGGATACGTCCGGAAAAGCAGGGGACGCTTGTGCTGTTGATCCACTCATCCTGCCCGAGAGGAGCAGAATGTGAGGATAAGCGTGTGGCCGTTCACTGTCTGCTGCCCCTCAACAGTACGAACCAGTTGTCGACGTGAGGAGGCAACTGCCGGGGGCATCGGCGCAGTGTCATCACGAACACAATCTCATGAGCGGGCTTTCGCGGCGGACAATCTACTACGTGCTCATCCTTGTGGGCACCACCGTGATGTTTACGGGGGCGTACGGGGTGGGCATGAGCATGTGGGAGGGGCGCCAACGGCCCTGGTATCGAGCGCTGGAGGTCGTCGTGCAGACGTTTACGACGACGGGCTACGGGGAAGATGCGCCGTGGGCGAGTCCGCAGATGAATCTCCTGATGGTCGTGATGCAGCTGGCGGGCATTGGGCTCATCTTGAGCGCGGTCGACGTGTTTGTGGTGCCGTGGCTGCAGCGCGCCCTGCGCCCCTCCGCCCCGACGGCCGTGTCGGATCGGGCCGGGCACGTCGTGGTGTGTGGATACACGCCGCGCGTTGAGGTCTTTCTTGAGCACATGACGGAGCGCGGGCAGGAATACGTACTGGTGGAGGCCGATGCGGACCGGGCGGAGGCGCTGTACGAAGCGGGCGAGCCGGTCATGGAGGGCGACGCCACCGTGCCGGCCGTCCTGGAGCGCGCCTGTGCCGGGACGGCGCGGGCCGTGGTGGCCGACGTGGCCGACGACGAGAATGCGAGCATTGTGCTGGCTGCACGCGAGGTGGCCCCGGACGGGCGGATCATCACGCTGACGGAGGAGGAGTCCCTGACCCGGTACCACCGCGCCGCCGGGGCCGACGTGGTCCTGTCGCCCCGACAGCTGGTGGGACGAAGTCTGGCGGCGCGGGTGCCAGTCGCGGCGGCCGCGAACGTAGAGGCGAGCGTGGCGGCGGACGACAATGTTCAGCTGGCCGAGCTCGTCGTGACGCCGCACAGTCCGTTGCATGGGCGTCTCCTGGACGAGGTCGCGCTCCAGGAGCAGTTTGGAATTCGTGTGGTCGGGGCCTGGATTGATCACACGTTCGAGGCCGCCGTGTCGCCGGATACGAGGCTGGACGACACCGTGCGGTTGTTTGTGGCCGGGGGGGCGGAGGCGATGGAGGCGCTGCGGGCAGAACTGGCGCCCTATGTTCGGCCCTTTGCGCCCCAATCCATCCTGCTGGCCGGGCACGGCGAGTCGGGCCGGGCGGCGGCCGAGGTGTTGCGGGAGACGCAGGCCATGGTCACGGTTCTCGACGTAGACGAGCACGAAGGGGTGGACGTGACGGGCGATGCGCGGGAGCCCGAGGTGCTTCGGGCGGCGGGGATTGAAACGGCGTCGGTCCTCATCATTGCCGTCGACGACGACACGGTGGCGACTTTTGCTACGCTCATCGCGCACGACCTGAATCCGGAGCTGCAAATTCTGGTGCGGGCACAGGAGGAGGACGCCGTCCAGAACTTGTACCGGGCGGGCGCCGATTTTGTGCAGGCGCTCCCGACGGTCTGCGGCCGCATGTTGGCGGCAACGGTGCTGGACGAGGAGCCCCCGTCGGTGCCGGATCGGCACATCCACGTCGAACGGATGGCCGTTCCCGCCCTGGAGGGATGCGCACTTGCAGATGTCGTGACGGACGGGCCGCCCAACTACACGGTTCTGGCCGTGATTCGGGACGGCACCTTCCGCACGGTGCTCGACACCGACGCGCTCACATTCGAGCCCGACGACGAGGTCATTGTGGCCGGGACCGACGACGGCCTTCAGCAGTTCCGACAGCAAATGCAAGCGGGGGCCTCCGATACTTCGTGATTGTCTCTCTGGACGGGAGGACCGTGCATGAGAACATGGACATATGTGGTTTTTCGCACACGAGGAACGAGAACAGAGGGCGGTCCATTGGGGCTCCATCCAACTGAAAAGCATCCTCCGTTTCTCTCATGCGCGCCCTGCGTCCCATTGCGGTCTGGTGCCTGCTCGCCACCATCCTGGCGGGCGGCGTGGCCGCCCCGTCCCTCCACCGCGTGCAGCATGCCGCCGAGCAAGCAGCGGCGGCGACCGAGGAGCCCTGCCACGCCCCGGCGGTGCACCACGCGGAGGAGCCGCTGTGGACGGAACACGGCGCGCGGCCGCTCGGGCCGGAGTGCGACCTGTGTGCCACGCGTCTGCTGATGGCGGAATCGTCGCAGGCCCCGGTCGTTGCCCCGCATGTGCTCGTCGAACGGCGGACGACAACGCATGTCCCTCTCGTCTCGGCCCCCGTCGTGGCCGGTCCCTTCATTCGCGGTCCGCCCGCTCGTGCGTAGCGGAGCAGGAGAAGAGACGTGACGGGAGTGCCGAGATCGGCGTTCTGCGTCGGCGAGCGTCCGCTACGGGCGCTCGCGACTCTTCGGAAAATTCCTGCTCCGTCCATAGATCTGCCGGCGGTCGGGCCCGGCGCTGCGCAGGAACGAACGGGCGATTGCGTTCGAGGTGTGCGCAGTGTGTGCGTTCCACAGCTGTGGAGACGGTCCTGATCGCGGCAGAGACCCGTCTATTCCGTCCCCGTTCCCGTCACGGGAGGGGACGCGCGTGCTTCCCGTCGCTGTATTTGGACCGCCTCTTTTTTTTCCGATGAGACGACGCACGATCGCTACGATATTCGTTCTTGCCCTCTTCTCGGGGGCCGCACACGGACAATCCCAGCGGGGGACTGTCACCGGCACCGTCACCGACACGAGCGGGACGCCCTTGCCCGGCGTGCAGGTGGTGGATCCGTCGCTCCAGCGCGGCACGACCACCGGCGCCGACGGCCGATACCGCCTGCCCAAGCTGCCGACCGGCGCCCACACCCTGGAATTTCGGTTCGTGGGCTATCGGACCGTCATCCGCAAGGTGCGACTGGCGTCGGGCGAGACGGCCACGGTCGACGTGACCCTCAAGGAACGCGTGTTGCAGGGGGAAGAGGTGACGGTCACCGGAACCGCCCGCGCCCGCAGCACCCTCACCACGCCCCAGAGCGTCGACGTGATGGACGAGGAGGCCCTCGACGGCAACCGCAGCGCCGCTCTGGGCGACATGCTCTCCAACAGCGTGGCGGGGGTTTCGTCCATCAAAACGGGCGCCCAGTCCGGCAAACCGGTGCTGCGGGGCCTCTCGGGCAACCGCATCCGCGTGCTGAAGGATGGCATCGCCCAGGAGTACTACCAGTTCGGCGTTCGACACTTTCCGACGACCTCGTCCAATGAGGCAGAACGGATTGAAGTGGTGCGCGGCCCCAGCAGCATCCAGTACGGCTCGGATGCCCTCGGCGGTGCCATCAACGTGATCACCAAAAAAGCACCGACCGCGGAGGTTGGCAAAACCCAAGCGGGGGGCAAATTCCGATCGCAGTACTTCACGAACAATAACGAGCGGGCCGTCGGGTTGGATCTGGAGGGGGCTCGCGGATCGGTTGGGGGCCGGGCAGGATTTGAGCGTCGCATCGCCGGCAATTATACGGCTCCCGACGCGCCCACCTTTTTCGATGACGATCCGGCCACGGGGACCTTCGGCGACCCGAAGTACACGGGCGAGATTCCGTTCACCAATTTTGAGCAGTGGAACGGCTACGCCCAGGTCGGCACGCAGGGCGACTTCGGCAGCGTGCAGCTCTACGGGGATTACTGGGTGAACCGCCACAACTTCTTGCTCCCGACCGGTGGACCGAAGGGAAATACGAACAACCCGCCCGACGGACTGGGTCAGAATCTGGGGCACGGCAATTTGGTGGCAAAGGGCAAGCTGATCGTCGGCGACTTCCTGCTGCGGCCACGCCTCAGTGTCCAGACTTCAATCCGGCAGTCGGGAAATGGAAGTGGCGATCAAACGCTCTCGTTCATCGAGGACAACGGCGGATTTGGCGACTTCGACTACCCGCTGGATCTGAAGACCGACATCTACACCGGCCGCCTGGAGGTGGTTCACCCGGAGGTCGGGTCCGTGAGCGGCACGCTCGGGGCGGAGCTGCAGCTTCAGGACGCCAATACGCGCGGCTCGGCGGAGTTGCAGCCGACCGCCAACACCTGGAACGTGGGACTCTTCGCATTTGAGGAGATTGATCGAGCACCGTGGACCTTCAATGCGGGGATTCGGGGGGACTGGCGCCGTGTGGAGGCGGTGCCCAACGATCGCACGACCGATCCCGCTCAGCTGGCGAATACGTACCGCACACTTTCCGGGGCGCTGGGGGCCAACGTGACGGTGGCCGACGGCGTGGCCCTCGCGGCCAACCTGAGCAGCGGCTTCCGCGCGCCCTCTGTGTTTGAACTCTACGCCAACGGCGTGCACGGCGGCGTCGCGGCGTTTCAGGTCGGCAATCCGGATCTCGACCCGGAGCGGGCCTTCAGTGCCGACGTGTCGGTGCGGGTGCGTCGCGATCGCTTGACCGTGGAAGTCACCGGCTACGTCAACGCCATCACCAACTACATCTTCCTCCGGAATACGGAGGCCAATGATGCCGAGACGGGACTCCCCATCTTCGAGACCGACCAGACGAATGCAGTGATTCCCGGCGTGGAGGCGAAGGTGGAAACGCAGGTCCGGCCGTGGCTGCATGTGGGCGGCCAGGCGGCGATCCTCGGCGGGACCGGCGATGGACTCGGGGACGACGGTGGTGAGGGAGCACTGCCCCTGTTGCCCGCCGACAACGTGAAGGGCTTCGTCCACATCACGCCGGACGACCGCGGGCCGCTTCGGAGTCCGCGGGTTGAGGTTGACCTCAAGCACGGCTTCGACAAGGACGCCGCGGGCCGGTTCGAACCGTTCTCGCAGTTCGACGGCGGCTTCGGGCCCCCGTTTGGGACCGCCTCCACGAAGGCCTACATGACGGTCGACGTGTCCGCCGAGAGCCGCTTCGGGCTCGGTCTTGGCGTGGAGCCGTCCCTCCGCGTGGCGGTGCGGAACGTGTTCGATGCCGCGTACCGCGACTTCCTGGACACCTACAAGGGCTACGCCCTGTCGCCGGGGCGCGACGCTCGCGTGTCCCTGTCGGTGTCCTTTTAGAGGGAGGAGAACGGAGGCCGTGTACCGTCGGGGGGGAACGGTCGAGCAACGTCCCCAACAGGAATCACCGTGGCCGTTGAAACTGAGCGCGGAACCGCCGGACGGGCGGGTTCTCGTCGTCGACGTAGTCTTCGAATTGAACGAGGTCGAGCCCGTGCGCTTCGAACTGCCGTACTGTCTCCTCCGTCAACGGCCAGGGCAGCTCGCCCTCCGGCTCGTTGGGGTCGCGGCCGCGAGTGATGATGAGCAGGGTGCCGCCGGGCCGTACAAAATCAGCGATGTGGCGGATGGCTTCGGAGCGCTCGGCGGGCGGCAGCACCTGGAGGGTATACGATTCCAGCACAAAGCCAAAGGCCCGGGTCCACTCCGCGGGGGCCTCGAAGAGGTCCGCGACCCGATATATGGCGGTCGACTCCGGGAAGCGTTCGCGACACCAGTCGATGGCTGTCGGGGAGATGTCGAACGCGGTCACGTCGAATCCGCGCTCGCATAGTTCTTCGACGTCGTCGCCGAGTCCGCATCCGACCTTGAGGGCCTTCTTGCCGGAGGGGGAAAGGGAGGATCGGTTGAGCCAGTCGACCAGGTTTGGGTTGGGCTCCAGGTCCGCCCACGGAATCTCTGAGTCTCCATTGCGGCCCTCGGCATAAAGACGGTCGAACCATTCGGTCGGGGCGCGCTCGGCGTACTTGTCGGCCAGGACCCGTGCCCGTTCGCGATGGGCTGCGTGCGCACCGTCGTGCTCGTCGGTCATGGATGTTTTGGTTGTTGAGGCACCGGCGGTCGTAAGAGAAATGGTTTAGGGGGCTGTATTGGCCGTTCGGCTCACTTGTTCTGCACGGGACTAATCGGTACTTTGCAATTGGGCGTTTTCAGAGACCTGACGGACGAGGCGAATTTCCGTTTTCGACGCACACACGCATCCCCGGTCCCATGTCTAGTTCCATCCACCTTCAGGGGCCCTCCGATGAGGAGGATGAGGGGGAATGTGACGACAACTGGGGGACATTGACGACGAAGAGGAGGACGCGATGAGAGAAAAGGAAGACGACTGGGAGGAGGAGTCCTCGGATTGAGGGAGAAGAACGGGCGCCTGCGTCAAGGGGCCCGTGCACACAGGCGCTGGCATAGAGGACGACTGATATGACTGAGGTTGCATCACAAGTCCCCTGGTGGGGACACTTTTCGCTGGACGAGTACACCGGGGGCGAGTGGAAAGTCGGCCCGTCGACGCTCTGGGTGTACCGGTCCTCGCACGACTGGCGAGTCGTGTATCGGTCGACCGTTGGGAACGCCGTTGCGGATCCGCTGGCGCAACGCAGCGACGTGACGGTCCCGCTGGAGGAGGCCACCATGACCGAGATTCTCGAGTCCGAAGACAATGCCTACGAGACGCACCGGTTTAGCGTGAGGCGCACGGCGGGTACGGTCGAGATGCGGCCGGCGCTGGCGGATCGACCGGTCGTGAGTCGTCCCGAACATCCGCTTTCGGTGTTGCCCGACGAGGAGGTGACCCT
>CAYOWD010000145.1:0-10759 GCA_964407535.1 uncultured Salinivenus sp.
GGACGTACTCCGCGTCGATCATGTCGAAGGCACACGTCTCGCTGGCCACGCAGTACGCCGGTCCCTCGTGGGGCTCCGGCGTCTCCATGCGCCCAAGCGCGAGCGGGCGAAAGCCGTTGGGGTCGCGAACGGCAATCATGTGCTCGTCGGTCATCAGGAGCAGCGAGTACGCCCCCTCAATCTGCATGAGGGCGTCGAGGATCTGATCGAGGTGATTCTGCCGCCGACTCTGGGCGGCGAGGTGGAGGATGAGCTCGCTGTCGCTGGTGGTTTGAAACAGGGTGCCGCGCTCGCTGAAGCTTTTGCGCAACTCGCGGGCGTTGGAGAGGTTGCCGTTGTGGGCGAGGGCCAAGTTGCCCTTCCGGTGATGGACCGAAAAGGGTTGGATATTGGCGCGGTTGGTAGCCCCGCCCGTCGTGGAGTATCGATTGTGCCCGATGCCTACATCCCCGAGCAGTTGCTTGTCGAACAGATCCGGGTCGTCGAAGGCGTCGAGGACGAGCCCAAAGTCCTTGTGGGAAGGCATCACCGGCTCTTCCGTCGTCTCGTCGTAGGTCGAGGTGACAATGCCGGCCGATTCCTGCCCGCGATGCTGCAGGGCGTGGAGCCCGTAGTATATCTGACGGGCGGCCTCAGGGTGATTGAAAATGCCGAAGATGCCGCAGTGATCGTGGACGGCGTCACTCATAGGGGCGGGACAGCGGCGAATAGACCGCAGGTTCGTGGAGTGAGGACGAATGGACGGACACGAGCCAGTACACACCCGGCTTTACATTGAGGAAACCAAGTACGCAGGAGGTTGATCCCGGTTGGGTCTCCGGCGGAAGCAGCTATCAGTTCGGTTAACAAAATTCTTGCCGTCTGGAAGCGCTCCCTAAAAGATTTTCGGGGACCGGTTGGGGAACGGCAATGATTTCGACGGGGAATTTAGCCGATTTTCGCGGTGGGCATTTCCGGTCAGGAATGGAGCCCGGATGTGTGTGAACCAGTATCACTGTTACGGTCGGATCGTCCTGGGAGATGTCGTCAGAAGCGGGAGTCGGGAATGGGGGTACATCCCAATTGACGGAGCGTGCGAATCATGGGTGAAACTGGTCCGATTTCGTTTGCCGGTAAGAGGAGTGTGGGCACACGCGAAATGTTTTCCGAGGTCGGGTATTGTGTACTACTGGAAACGATGTCGTGGTTTACAGGCTTCTTCACGAGTCGGATTGCCGGCGGAGAAACTCCGTCGGGGTTCGAGCAGGTTGGATCGTCCTCCCGATCCGGGGGGAACTGCTGACGTCCATGCTCGCTCATGGTTGAGCACGGTTCCCATCGCTTCGTGGAAACTCCTTGCGCACGCTCCCACGGACCCGCATGTCCACATCCCATACCGCACATGACGTTGAGGTTGAGGAGCAGGCCGGGTACTGGTCCCTTCTTGCCGGTAACAAAAATTTCCGTCGACTCTGGATGGGGAATCTCATTTCGCTACTGGGCGACTGGTTCAACACCATCGCCCTCTACGTCCTCGTTACGGAGCTGACGGGGTCGCCCCTCGCGTTGGGGGCCGTCTTCATTACGAAGATGCTGCCCTGGGCGGTGTCCGCGCCGCTGGCTGGGGTGCTGGTAGATCGGTATAATCGGCGTCGGCTCATGATCGGGACCGATCTATTGCGGGCTGTCGTGGTGCTGGGCTTTTTGTTTATCGATCAGCCGGCGGAGGTGCCGTGGCTTTACGTGCTGTTGACCGCACAGGTGGTGTTGGGCGCCGTGTTTAATCCCGCGAAGAGTGCGGCGCTTCCCAACATTACCACGCCTCGTGAGCTGCTAACGGCCAACGCGCTTATGTCGGCAACCTGGTCGACGATGCTGGCCGTGGGGGCCGCCCTGGGGGGATTGGCCGTTGAGGGATTGGGGACGGAGGCGGTCTTCTGGATCGACAGTTCCACCTACGTCGTCTCGGCTGTTTGTATCCTGGGCACCACCATCCCACAAGACACCGAACCGGCCACGACCTCGCTCGTGCGCTCCGCCGTACGGGAGATTACGGACGGTTGGAAGCACCTCCGCGCTCATCCTCGCATCGGGCGCTTTGCCTTCGCGAAAGCCACGTGGGCGATATCGGGCGGGGCGCTCGTGTACATGCTGGCCCTTCTCGGGGATCGTATCGCCCCGTCGGCCCTGGCGGCCGGCATCGGGGTGCTCTTCATGGCACGGGGCATCGGGACCGGCGTGGGGCCGGTCGTAGTGCGTGCCCTCTTCCGGGAGCGGCGGCAGTGGCCGGCGGTGATGGGAGGGGCCATCATCATGTGTGGGGTGTGCTATCTCGGCATTGGATTTCTGCCGTGGCGCTCCAGCCTGTTGATGATTGGGGCGATTTGTGCACTCGTGGTGCTCGCCCACGCCGCCAGCGGCGGCAACTGGGTCCTGAGCACCGTTGTGTTGCAGAAGCGGACGGAAGACCGCTATCGGGGGCGCGTGTTTTCTACCGACTGGCTTCTCGTGATGAGTGCCGAGTCGATCTCCATTTTCCTGGGAAGCGTTGTGCTCGAAGCGGGCTGGTTGTCGCTGAAAGGCGCCGTACAGACGTTTGCCGTTCTCCAGGTGGCCTCTGGACTGGCGTGGCTGCTGACGGTGGTACCGCGCGAGCGACGGGACGATCAGGCGGAGGCGGCCGCCGTACAGGACGAGGAGGCCTCCCCGAATGCGTCCCAGTGAGACGGTACGTGGCTGCACAGGGGAATACCAACTCCGCACGCTCCGTTGGGGGTGGGAGTGTGGAGGTGGGTGTAGGTATGTGAGTGAGGTCCATATACTTGTGCCCATACCGACACATCCGCAACCCCGATCTTTATACCAAATCCGGTAGCTTTATTCAGGTCTGGGACATGGTCTTGGGGCGCCATTGGAGCCCACCGGCCTTGCTGACTCGCTTCTTTGATCTGATCAACAGTCAGGAATCTGTTTCTCCCAAACCGGAAGTTTGTACCCGGACTTGGTATGATAAGCGGGTTTGGTACGAGAACACCCTGGCGGGAACGAGATCGTTTCCGGCTGCAGGAAGACCGGGGTCAAATAAAAAAGCGGACCCGCCGGAGAGCGGGTCCGCTGAGATGCTGGAAGAAGAGAGCACAAGGCGCTCTTCCTCATACGAGCACATTACCGCTGCGGAATGGAGTCGGCACGGCGGTACTCTCGCGTGCCGCCCTTCTTACTGGTGACCCCGCTTACAGCGCCTTCTCCAGTGGCGCTAACTTTGCTGTCACTGACTCCGTTTTCAGCGTAAAAGTCGGCGACGGCCTGGGCACGGTCTTCAGAAAGCGACTGGGAATTGCGCTCGCCCGGAGCCGCGAAGCCTTCGATGTTGACCGAGAGGTTCGGGCACTGGCCGAGAATGTCTGCGTTTTCCTGCAGGCTTTCCTCTGCCTCGTCGGTGAGGGTGCTGGAGTTCCGCCCGAAGAAGGCGGAGTTGAATTCGCTCACAGACGTGCAGATGTCGGGAAGTGAGCGCTTAACGCGAACGGTGACGGACCGAGAGTCCTGGCCGACATTGTTGGAGACCTCAAGCCGGGCAGTGTACTGGCCGGCGCGAGGGTAGGTGTGCGAAGGCGAGCTCCCCGATCCCCGGTTGCCGTCGCCGAAGCTCCAGTCGTAGCTGATGGGGCTGTCCCCGCGGACGTTGGCACTGAACTTCACCTGATTGCCGGCATCGACCGGATTCGGATTGGCGTTGAGTGAGGTGATCTGAGCGGGCTCCGGGGGGTCGATCACACTCACTGTGGCCGAGGCCGAGTCCGCACCTCCCTCGTTGCTGGCTCGAAACTGGACGGTGTACCTGCCCTCGGAATTGTAACTATGGTTGGTGAGAAGGCCGGAGTCGGTTGATCCGTCTCCGTAATCCCAGCTATACGTAAGCGGCTTTGTGGCCTTGTCCTGATTGTCGATTTGTGCGTCGAAGGTTCCCGATTCGCCAGTTTCAAGTGTGTCCGGCGTATTGATGGAACTGACTACAGGCGCCTTCTTGCTGCTACAGCCAGCCAGTACGAGGCCACCAAGCAGGAGGAAAACGGGAAGCCAGAGGGAAGAAAAATTGCGCGCGTTCACGAGTGTCGTTGGTGTCATGGTGTAAAATAGTTGCGCTGCGTCAGAGGGAGCGAGACCGAAAAAGGAGTGCGGGCACCTTCACAGGAGGATGCACGTCGTCGAGAAAGAAGCTGAGGAGGCCGTCCTTGCGACGTCAAAAGAACGGAATGAGCATCGGACACGCAATCCTCCGTGAGGGCGCTCATTCCGGATGGAGTCGTGATGTCAGTTGTGGGGGCGTGAGGGAGGGGGACCCGTTCCCGCTCTCACACTCCGCCCTACGCCGCGGGGGTGGAGAGGATCAGAGGCAACAAAGAAGGAGTGCCTCGACAGAATGAAAGCGACCCGTTCGTCCTCACGATCCTCCTCTGGTCTGGTATAAAAACAAGCAGACGGGTAAATGTCCACCTCAACTTGAGCAAGGATATTAGGGTTGCCTCTTGAAAACCACAACTCAGGACGTTACGAGTATGCCAAAAGGCAGGTGGATTTGCAAGGATTTGTTAAGAGAGGTCGCGCACGTGGGGTGGGGCTCTTCCGCGTTCCTCGCTTCGACAAATGGGTGCATGTTTTTTCTTAGAACGGGAGCCAGAAAGACGGGGGCGTATACTTCCCCAAGAGTAGGCGGTATGCCTGCTCCGACATCGAACATCGCCCTTAGATGGCTACTCGCCGAGGTTGTCGACGTACTTTTCCAGTTTGCTCTTCTTATTGGCCGCTCTGTTCTTGTGGATTACGCCTTTCGCGGCCAGGCGGTCAAGGTCGCCCTTCACGTCATTGAGGAGCTCTTCTGCTTCGTCCTGCTCGTCGAGCGACTTCAATTTCTTGATCTTAGTGCGCACTTTGCTCTTCCGCGACAGGTTCTGTTTACGTCGCTTCTCATTCTGGCGGATGCGCTTCTCGGCCGATTGGTGTTGAGGCATGGTCGTATTGTGAATTATTTGTGGATAGATAGTTGGGGCGTTCCGTAGACGGACAGCTGCTCCGTGCCTTAGGCAACGCAGTCGTCTAAGAGAAAGGTGTGTGTCTTGCGAATGGTTCCTCTCGCATACGAATTTGTCTTTCAGAGGAGGTCCCGGAACCGACGTGCTCGCGAAGAAAAGCAGGTCTGGAATCGTCCGCTCCCCTCGATGGACGGGAAGCGGCTGTTTGCGAGGTGGGAAGGAAAAGAAACTGAGGGGGCGACCCCACGTTGACACTCATGGATGGGTGTTTATGCTCCTGAATTCAGGCCGTTACGCCCGATTAGAGACGAGGGCGACTGGCGGTTTTCCACCAACAGATTTACCTATGTGGTCGTTTTTGTTCGATCTCTTGCGCCGACCGGGGTCTACGCATACGGTCGTCGTGATGGATGACGAAGCAGTGGGGAGCACGCACCGGTACCAAGTTCGGCCGAAGCGGTTGCTGGCGGTCTGGGGTGTGAGTCTACTGCTCGTAGGGGGGATTGGGGCAATCCTGCTTGCGTTTACCCCCCTTCGGACGTTTGTGCCTGGGTATGGGACGGAAGACATGAAGCGCAGTGCGCGCTTGAACGCCATTCGGGTATCGGCCCTCGAGGATTCGGTGACCGTCCAGCGCCATTACATCAAGCGCCTCCAACAATTGGTGACGGGACAGGTGGATTCTGCCGCTGCGGGGGCAGGGGGAGCGTCGAGGATGCCGCAGGCAGCGAGGCGCGGGCAGTCGTCGGGCGGCCGGCCACCGTCCGAGGCTCCCGATTCGCCGGACCGGAACAGAGAGGCGCGGCCCCACGAGCAACCCGCCATTGCATCGGCCAGCTTTCCCGTACGGGGGGGGAAGGAAGAGACCGTTCGCCCCAACCTGGCTTTACCAATCCAAGCCCCTGTGGAATCTGGATTTACGACGCGGACCTTTGATGCCGATGACGCGCACTTTGGCATCGATCTTGCTGTGTCTGAAGGAACCCCTGTGCGCGCTGCGGGAGACGGATACGTGGTTCTGGCCGACTGGACCCAGGAGGGGGGGTACACCGTCGCCGTTCAGCACATGGACGGGTATCTGTCCGTGTACAAGCACAACAAGCAACTACTCAAACAAACCGGTGATCGGGTGAAGGCGCGGGAGACGCTTGCCATCAGTGGAAACTCGGGGGAGGTGACGACCGGCCCGCATCTTCACTTTGAATTATGGAGAAATGGTCTCGCGCAGGATCCGCGTCCCTACGTAGCTGGTTGGTAACACACCACCAGTGTTGATCCGCGGCGTCCTGGGAGAGAGTCATGATTTAGAGATGCAGCAGGCAGGTCCCCTGTTTTCGTCGGGAGCGGAGTAGGAATGCGACGACTGGGCCGCCTGATTAACTACGGCAGCCCTTCTGTAACACCATCGCGTTGTCATTTTCCCCACCCAACGTTCCTATGGGATTGTTCAACAATACCTCTAACGAGAACGAGTCGTCTTCTATGGCCAACCAGCAAAGCCCCTCTCAAGATCAAATTAATCTCGTCGGTAAAGGAACGGTCTTCGAGGGAACGGTGCGGGCCGAAAGCGATGTGCGGGCCAGTGGCCAAATCATCGGCACGTTGCGGGTACAGGGCAAGGCCATGATTGCGGAAGATGGCTCAGTCGACGGCGAGATTATTGCCACCAATGCGGATATTGCCGGACGCGTGCAGGGCGAAATTGAGGTTGAAGACCGCCTTGTCCTGAAAAGCACGGCGCAGGTCGATGGCACCATCGAGACGGACCGGCTCGTCGTGGAAGACGGGGCGGAGTTTACGGGCGAATGCAAGATGGGAACTCCTGTTTCCGTCGATGCGAATGAGCACGACGCCTCCTCGACTGCGAACGGCTCCCCCGGAGAGGCCACGTCGACGGCGATCGGGAGCACGGAGAGCGGGGCCGGAGAAGAGGCGTCTTCCGCCCGAACGGCGGCCGAATAGTTCTCCACTGGGATAGAAAGCGGCTTTTCCCTGACCTGTGAGCCTGTATGTCTTCGGTTGACGACAGGGAGGACTCGGAACCGTGGTCGAATGCTGACGAATCGTCTCAATCGTCTAGGGGCGGGCTTGCGGCGTGGACGGACGCCGTCCAGGAGATGAGTCCGTACTTAGATCTGGGATGGCGATTGGCGGCCTCGGCGGCCGGCACCCCGTTGCTTGGGCATTTCTGCGTCGATCTTTGGTTTGGCACAACGCCGTGGGGACTGATTGGAGGAGCGGTTCTCGGCTTTGTGGCAGCGGGCGTTCAACTCAAGCAACTCCAGCGAGAGTTTGGGGCGTAGGTGCGTTCGAGAGCTCCACTCCAGAAAGGGTACTGTGCACTTCTTTCATAGGTGATTCACTTCTTCTCATAAGTTACTCACCGACCGGATTCCTACCTTCGGTGGGTGCGCCGTGAACAGGAGGATTGAGGGCTCATCCTCCGAATCCAGCGTCGAAGGTGAATTGTGCGAAATGAAGCTGTGGATTGGTGTTGCGGCAGGAATTGGAGTCATGGCGGTCCATTCCGTCTTGCGACTGCTTACACACCGCCTTGCTGGCCGATACTCGGGAACGGCGTCCTTGATTGTTGAGCTGGGAGGGCTTGGGGGGCGAATGTTGCTGCTGGTGACAGCGGTGGCGCTCGTGCTTGGATTTGCCCCGGTGTCTTCGATTTCCTTTGTGGGAACGGTACTCTCGCTTCTGGTGGTGAGCATTGTTGCAGAGGCGTGCCTCATTCTCCGGGGGGGGAGTGCCTAAACAATAGACTTTCGACCGGTTTTCGTTCAACGTGTCTGTCATGCCACGCGTATCATGATCACCCGCCTCCGTTCTGCTATCGTGATCGCGTTCGTCCTACTGGGGATGGGGACGGCGCTGGCGCCCGCACCTGTGCAGGCTGCGGGCGGGGATGGAGAAATCACCATGGAAGGCATCGTCAACAACACCATCCTCGGTCACGCAAAGGATGGGTACTATCTGAACCTGAAACCCTTTGCAACGGTGGAGTTGCCGCGCATCATGCTGGCTCGCACTGCGGACGGCAATCTGACGCTCGACGCGGCCGGCAGCACGGCGGGGCTTCTGCAAGGCGGCTCGTATGGGCTAAAGGCCCACGGCGAGGAGGGGCACGGCAAGTTGATCACGGAAGCGGAGAAGTTGAATGAAGCGATTGCGTCCCATGAGCACTTGCACAGCAAGGTTGCTCGTACAAGCGGACACGTCGTCGTCGACTTCTCGATTTCCCGTCATCTCGTTTTGTCGCTGCTATCATTTCTCATCGTGACGGTCGTCTTTGTGCGGCTCGCGCGGCGGTATCGGGAAGGGGTGGGGCGAACGGAAGCCCCAAGAGGGGTACTCCAGAATATGATGGAGGTAATGGTGGTCTTTATTCGGGACGACATTGCGAAGCCCAACATTCAGGGGGAGAAGTGGCGAACCTTTCTGCCCTACCTGCTCACGTCGTTCTTCTTTATTCTGGTTGCCAATATTCTGGGGCTGGTTCCCTTCGCAGGAGCCCCCACGTCGAATATTGCCGTCACGGGTGTTTTGGCCTTCATGACGTTTGCGATCGGGCTGATATACGGATCGAAAGATCACTACATGGAGATTCTGACGGGGCCGCCGGATGCTCCCATTCTGGCCCGCATCATCCTCGTGCCCATCGAGATCATTGGGCTCGTGATGCGGCACTTGGCGCTGGCCATCCGTCTGTTTGCGAACATGCTCGGGGGATCGCTTATCATCTTCAGCCTCCTCGGGCTCATCTTCATCATGAACGTCATCTTCGGGCAGGCGGCCGCCTGGGGCACGACGATCATTAGCATAGGATTCACGGTTTTCATCTTGCTGGTAAAGCTCCTCGTTGCCTTCATTCAAGCGTACGTCTTCACGATTCTGTCGGCGCTTTTCATCGGCATGTCCGTTGAGGAGCACCACCACGACGATCACGAATCGGAGGAGATGTCCGCTACGGGCGACCTCGAAAGTCGCCTCGACGCTGCGGAGGAGGCTTTGGAGCCAGCGTAACGAACAGTGGGGCCTGCCATCATGGCCTTCGGCCCCGATCTTGCATCACCATCGCGATTACAACCCTACTCTACTAAGAAAAGCTCATCATGGAAGCTGCTGCTCTTGCGTTTCTCGCTGCAGGTCTCGGTGCCGGTATTGCGGCTGTCGGGGCTGGTATTGGAATTGGATGGCTCGCGAGCTCCTCGATGGAGGGTGCGGCCCGACAACCGGAGGCGGCCGATGATATCCGAGGTCTGATGATTGTGTCGGCGGCCCTGATTGAGGGTGTGGCCCTCTTTGCGCTGATTATCTGCCTGCTCCTCGTGTTTACGGCTTAGGACGACGGGTCCCCCGCGGCCCTCGTCCCTTGCGCTTCGCGCGCCGAAGAGGCGGACGAGGGCCGCTGTGGCACCCCCTGGGGCCAACGTCCGTTCTGCGTCCTCGTCCTCTCGCGCACAGTTTGTTTTCCCGCTTATGGATCTCGTTGCTCCCGAACCCGGGCTCATCTTCTGGAAGACGATTTCCTTCTTTATCTTCCTCTACGTGCTCTACCGGTTTGGTTGGGGCCCGATCACGGAGTCCCTTGAAGAGCGGGAAGAGGAGATCGAACACTCCATCCAGCGCGCCGAGAAGGCCCTGGAAGAGGCCAAGGAAATGCAGGCCGAGAATAAGGCTAATCGACGGGAGGCTGAAAAAGAGGCGCAGAAGATTCTGCGCGAGGCCCGCGAGTCCGCCGAAGAGTTGCGCGAGGAAGAGGAGGCCAAGACGCGCGAGCGCATTCAAGAGATGCGGGAGCAGGCCCAGGCCGAGATCGAGCGCGAAAAACAAGCCGCTCTTGAGGAGCTGCGGGACGAGGTGGCCGACCTGGCCATCGAGGCCGCGGAGAAGATTATTAAGAAGGACCTGGATGAGGAGCAACACCGCGAACTCGTCCAGGAGGCGCTCGATGACTTCCCGACGAACTAAGACTGCCGTTAGAACGTTGAGCGGTCGCTCGAACGTTCTGGCGCGTGCACGGTCAACGGTTTAATCCTGTAATTGTATGAGTCAGAGCACAGTTGCCCGGCGCTACGCCACCGCGCTTTATCAAGAAGCCGATGATACCGGCGTCCTCGAGGACGTTGACGAGGATGTCCTTATGCTCCGAGAAAGTTTGGAATCGAACGGCGAGCTGTCGCGGTTCTTCGAAAGTCCCGTGATCCCGAAGGAAAAGAAGGATGCGATCATCCAGTCGCTTCTGGATGATCGGGTCGATGAGCTTCTCGTTCGGTTTCTTCGTTTACTGGTCCGGAAGGATCGGGAGACCATGGCGAAGCCCATCCTCGACCAGTACCAGGCCCTCCGCGACGAACAGCGCGGCATTGTCGACGCTCACGTGACGGTTGCTCGCCCGTTGTCTGACGAGGACGAAGAGAATCTCGTCGACGTTCTGGAGGAACAGACTGGGAAGAGTGTCCGGTTGCACCTGGAGGAAGAGCCGGACCTGCTTGGGGGGCTGGTGATTCAAATCGGCGATCACGTCTTTGACGGCAGTGTGCGCAATAAGCTGTCGGCTCTCCACGACCGGCTTCGCAAGTCGGCCCTCGCAACCGGCACAAACGGCCACGCCGAGTAATCCTGCGGCGACGGGGTCTGTCCGACCTCGCTCTCGACGAATCTGTATCACTCGATTTCCGAGTCCCTTATGTCCAACGGCTCTATTCAACCCGACGAAGTCACCGACGTCCTCCGCCGCG
>CAYOWD010000146.1:0-10656 GCA_964407535.1 uncultured Salinivenus sp.
GACCGTCTTGCCCTCCGGAATGTCGAGGTCGGCCGCCGGTCCGTCGCCGCCGCCGAAGCCGCCGAGCATGACGTTGGCCAGCGAGCGATTCATCGCGTCGCACATGATGACCGTGAGGATCATGCCGGCCGCCCCAACGAGCGTCCCGCTCACGATGAGGGCCGTGTTGTTCAGCACGAACCCGGTCGTAGCCGCCGCCAGTCCGGAGTAGGAGTTGAGGAGCGACACCACCACCGGCATGTCGGCGCCGCCGATGGGCACGACGAGCAGAATGCCCAGGAAGAACGCCGCCGCGCCGAGCCCCACCGCGGCCTGAATCATCGGCCCGGCCAGCTCCGGAAAGGTCCCGACATTGGCCACCATCACGCCGATGGCCCCGGCGGCCGCCACAATGAGGGCAACCGTAAGGACGCGCAGGCCCGGGAAGGAAATCGGATTTCCCGTAATCCACCCGCTCAGCTTGCCGTTGGCGACAATACTTCCCGAGAAGGTGACTGTCCCAATTAGGATGGACAGCGCAATCGTGATGCCCGCCACGAGACTGAAGGGGGACGAGGCCGTGCCCGCAATGTGTTGCGAGAGCTCTGTCCCCGACACGAGCGCCGAGGCCAGTCCGCCAAAGCCGTTGAAGACGGCCACCAGCTCCGGCATCGCCGTCATCTCGACGGTGCGGGCCAGGATGATCCCAATGCCCCCACCAATGACGACGCCCGCTATGATCATGGGCCACGAGAGGATCTGCTGGACAAAGAGAGTCGCAACAACGGCAACGAGCATGCCGAGCGACGCCAGCACGTTCCCCGTTCGGGCGGTCACGGGCGATTGCATCCGTTTCAGCCCGAAGATAAAGAGCACCGCCGACAGGAGGTACGTGAGATCGATGATCGCGGTTTTCATAGGCGAAGTACGCGAAACGCGTTGTGAGTTCGAGTTTGCGTATGTCGTACTGGCGTATTGCGATCAGTCCTCGTGCTCCCCACCTGCCCCCACGAACGACTCACCACGCAATACACACCAAACCAACAAAAGAGTCTTTTCCTCTCTCGGAAACCGACCCGCGCGAACGAGCCGTCCCGTTAAACGACGTCCTGCTTACTAGGAGTTCGACTTTTCCTCCCCAAACATTTCCAACATGCGGTCGGTGACGAGAAACCCACCGACGACGTTGATCGTCGCGACGATCAATGCCGCAAACCCAATCCAGGTGGACCAGGGATCGATCGTCATGCCGGCCGCGACGAGCGCGCCGACGATCGTAATGCCGCTAATCGCGTTGGCCCCCGACATGAGCGGTGTATGGAGCGTCTGCGGCACCTTTGTCAGAATCTCGGTCCCGACGAAGGCGGCGAGCACGAAAATGATGATGTTGTTCAGCATAGGTCAGGCTGCTGCGTGTGCGCAGGTGGTTCGGATCCTTCGGGGGGCGCCCGGAACGGGCCCCGGACAACAGAATTACTCGTCTTCTTCCAGCAGACCGCGGACGCGGTCGTTGTGGACGGTGCCGTCGTGCGTGAGACAGGCGCCGTCGAAGATGTCGTCGTCGAAGTCGGGCGTAAAGGTTCCCTCTTCTATAAACTGCTCGATCATCGCCGAGATGGTCTTCGCATACAATTGACTGGCGTTCACCGGCATCTCGGCGGGCAGGTTGGTGGCCCCGATGATCGTAACCCGATCCTCGACAATGGTCTCGTCGGCTTCGGTGTGGACGCAGTTGCCGCCATTGGTCGCGGCGAGGTCCACGATCACCGATCCCGGATCCATGGCCTCCACTGCATTCTCGTTGATGAGCAGCGGCGCGGGCTGTCCGGGAATCAGCGCCGTCGAAATGACCACGTCCGACTCCCCGATATGCGGCTTCAGGAGCTCGGGCTGGCGTTCGATCTTCTCCTGCTCCACCTTCTCGGCGTAGCCGCTCTCGTCCTCGTCGGCGTCGACCTCCACCTCCAGCTCCACGAACTCCGCGCCGAGGCTTTCCACCTCCTCCCGCGTCGGCTCGCGGATGTCGTAGCCGAAGACCTTCGCCCCGAGCCGCTTGGCCGTGGCGATGGCCTGGAGGCCCGCCACCCCAGCTCCAATCACGAGTACGCGGGCGGGTTTGACGGTCCCGGCTGCCGTCGTCAGCAGCGGAAAGAACTTCGGAAGCTGTTCGGCCGCCCGGATGGCCGCCCGGTAACCGCCGATCGAACTCATCGCAGAGAGGGCGTCCATCTTCTGCGCCCGAGAGATTCGGGGCACCAGCTCCATCGCGAGGGCCGTCACGCCGGCGTCGGCCAGGGTCTGCGCCGCCTCGGCCCGCCCGAGCGGATCGAGCATACCGATGAGGACCTGCTCGGCCGAGAAGGCGTCGAGTTCCTCCTCGCTGGGCGGGGCGACCTTCGTCACCACGTCGGCCTGGAACACCTCGTCCCGGTCGGCGACCCGGCAGCCGGCGGCCTCGTAGTCCGCGTCGTCGTGGTACGCGTGTTCGCCCGCGCCCGTCTCGACGACAATATCGAGGGCGTCGTGTTGTGCCAGGAGCTGATCCGCCACGTCCGGAACCATGCTCACGCGCGTCTCGCCCGCAGCGGTTTCTCGCGGAATCCCAATCGTTAAGGCCATTGCTTGTAGTCAGTCAATACCAAGTACGGAAAGATGCACAACCGCCGTCCCGTCCCTCGCAGACATCGGTGCCGGGGGCGTCGGCACGGCGCCGGCAATCGGCATTCAGCCGGGTGTCGTCTCCGATTGCGCCAAGAAAGGAAGAAGGGACGCCGCACGCAAGCGACGTCCCTTCGAAATCCGACAATAAGCCGCTCTTTACGGAAAATCCGACGAAAGACCGCAAAATTTCGATCTCAGAACGTCGAATCTTCAAATTTATAAACCTTCCGGTACATTGAGCGGCCGAATGCCAAAAAACTCTAGCTGTGGGCCTGCTCGAACTCGTCCATAAACTGGATGAGCGCGTCCACGCCTTCCTCCGGCATGGCGTTATAGATGGACGCGCGCACCCCGCCCACGGTACGGTGGCCGGCCAGGCTCATGAGGCCCTGCTGCTCGGCCTGCTTCAGGAAGAGGTCTTCCAGGTCCGCATCCTTGAGGCGGAAGGTCACGTTCATCATCGAGCGGGAGCCCTCCTCGACCGTGCAGTAGTAGAAGTCCGTCTGCTCGATCCGATCGTAGAGCTTGGTCGCCTTCCGCTTGTTGATGGAGTGGATGGCGTCCAGCCCGCCCATATTCAGGAGCCAGCGGGTGACCTTCTCGACCATGTAGATCGGGAAGATGGGCGGCGTGTTGAACCGCTTGCGGACGTGGGTGCCGTAGTCCAGCATCGTGGGCAGGTTGTCCTTCCGCTGCGCCAGGAGGTCGTCGTGCACGAGCACGATGGTAACGCCGGCCGGCCCCACATTTTTCTGCGCCCCCGCAAACACAAGGCCGTACCCTTCCAGGTCCATCGGCCGACTCAGAAACTCACTGGACGCGTCGGCCACGAGCGGCGCGTCGAGCACCGGATCGGCCGTGATCTGGTTGCCGTTGACCGTCTCGTTGGTGGTAATGTAGACATAGTCGGCATCGGGGCTGAGGTCCCATTCCTCGGGCTCCGGCACATGCTCAAAGTCGTCATCCTCCGTCGAGGCTGCCACGTTGACGTCGCCGACGAGCTTGGCCTCCTTGATGGCCTTCGTGCCCCAGCGCCCGGTAATCACGTAGTCGGCCACCCCGTCTTCGGACAGGAAGTTGAGAGGCGCCTGATAAAACTGCATCGACGCGCCGCCCTGCAAGAACAGGACGTTCCAGTCGTCGCCGAGGTCAAGCAGCGACTTGATGTGGTCGCGGGCCGCTTCTTCGATCTTATCGTAGGCGGCGGAGCGGTGGCTAATCTCCATGACGGAGGCGCCAGTGTTGTCGTACACCGGGAGCTCCTCCTTCGCCTGCATGAGGGTTTCTTCCGGCAGTGCCGCCGGGCCGGCTGAGAAGTTGTATTGTCGCTGGCTGCGGTCAGCCGGGGTGCTTTGTGCGTCAGATTCCATTATTCGCAGAAGTCGGATTTGGAAAGGTAGGTACGGAGTGGGAAAGTCATCCATGTGCACGCGCGCACGATGACAGAGGATTCTCCCCACGACCGTTCTCACGGAAGGTTAACCTGGTCCGAACGGCGCGAACAAGCAAGTCCCACCACGTAGAAATCCGAGTTTTGAAACCGGTTTCAAACCCCGGAAAGACATCTGACGAGCGCCGCGACTTCCTTCTTCCCGATCCATACGAATGCCCCTGCAGGACAATGCCCTGCAGGGGCGAATGGGGCTGAATGGACCCGTAGAACTCTACGGCGTTACGATGTTGCCGCCGCCGTCGTCCCCCGGACCGCCACCGCTCACGTCGCCTTCGCCTTCCGAGACGTCGATGAGTTCAATGTCGAACATCAACGTCCGACCAGCAAGGGGGTGGTTGGCATCAATCGTCACGGTGTCTTCTCCGAGCGCCGTGATGAGTACGGGAACCGTCTGTCCGTTCTCGAGACGGAGCTGGAGCTGCTGCCCAACCTCCGGATCAACATCGTCGGGAATCTGGTCCCGCTCCATTTCCATCACCATGTCTTCGCGATGCTCTCCGTAAGCCTGCTCCGGCTCGACTTCCGTCGTTTTCTCGTCGCCGGGTTCCATGCCGGTCACGGCCTCCTCAAATCCTGGAATGACGCGATTCTCCCCAATGGTGAAGCTGAGCGGCTCTCCGTCTTCCGAGGTGTCGAAGACCGTTCCGTCTTCAAGTTTGCCGGTGTAGTGGACCTGGACCTCGTCTCCTTGTTTCGCTTGTGCCACGACGCTGTGTCAGTTTGGTATATGGGCTTCAACGTAATATCTGAGGATACTACGCGCCGTCTAGGGGTGTGTTCAGTGCCGGCGTCTCCTCATTGCGCTCATGCCGTGATCCAACGGAAATTTCTCCCGTCTACGGGTGTCATTTTAACCTTCTCCGGGCAGAGACGGCCGATGCGGCGGATTCCGATGCATATTTGCTCTGATCCTCACACTGTCCCTGTCCGGAAATGCCGTGTGTTCTCTTCGAGAAGAACCGCGAGGGTGGTGGAGACGGGCGGCCCTCCCTCATTCCGACCCCGCCACGCCTGCCCGTTTTTCCCGCTCCCGGTAGAGGCGCTCCACAATGACCATGTGTGGCAGCGTCATTACCGCAATGATGATAAACAGGAGGGCAATCATCTGGTCCTGCGCCCCGAACGCCTGGGTCAGCCCGTAGAGCCCGGCCAGTCCGGCAAACGGGAGAATGGTAAAGAGCGCTGCCTCTCGATAGAAGGCCGCAAGCGTGGCCGGCTCATCGTCATGCTGCCGAAAGAACCGGAGCATCTCCAGGATGTGGCCCAGCGAGTGCCAGAGGCCAAAGTAGACGGCGAACGCAACGAGGGGCGACACGAAACCGAAAAGTGCTGTAAGGACGACGATGTTCGCAGCCTCCCGCCCCCACCGCGTGGGTCCCATTCCATGGGCCGCGGCGGCGAGGGCCAGGGCCGCCGCGTGCTGGCCCACAAGTCCCCAAAACGCCCATTCCGGCTGCGTGGACAGCAGGGGCCAGGCCGACACCTGCACCCCGGCAATGGCGTGAAAGATGGGATCCACCATCGTCGGAAAGGCGACGATCGGGAGCCCAATCAAAAACAGTCCGCGCGACAGGTACATCCCGCGGGCCTGCACCGGCGGAAGCGCCCAGTACGCCAGGTCGGCCTGCCCAAAGTGGTACATTGTCATGCCCAGAAAAAAGAAGAGCGACCAGACTGGGGCTACGATCCAGAATCCTCCGTATAGAGCCATGAGCACGAGGTAGCCGCCGTAGAATTTGGCCTGGTCGGCCCACGTGAAATCCAGGTCGTACAGCCGGGCCGCTACGAGGTGGTCGACGGCCCCGTGCGGCATGCCGGTCACAATGACGGCACCGAACAGGATGACGAACGCGCCGGACTGGGAGGCTCCGCCGAACAGCAGACTGCCTCCGATGGCGAGCAGCGTCAGCAGGAGCACGCTGCCGTAAATTCGTGGTGAGCGAATCGTCGCGGCGTTGGCGGAAGCCACAGTACAAGGGCGTTGTTTTTCAGAGGTCGGTCCCCTCCCTCTCCAGGACAATCGAGGGCGATCGTATGTTGAATCTCGGGCTGGCCGACGACGGCTCGCCTGGTCGTGTTCTCCCAGTTGAGCCGGAGCGTCTGTGAGTACGCGGGCAACGTGCCTCGCGATGCCACCGGGTCTCGATCTCAAGGCAAGATTTTGCCTCCCCGACTTGTGTAGTGGTCTCAATCTAGAAATCAGCCCAATCGCGGTCCACCGGCAGGCCGCTGTTTCACAAAAACGGGGCGTTCTGTTCCGGCCTTCTTCTGCATGCTATTTCCCTTCTTCCCCCACGTTTTTTCTCTCGTTTTCTCTCCCGTGTCCGCAACTGTCCAGACCCAGCGGATCCCGAGCGGACGAATCTGTGGAGTCACGACGGACTGCAGTTGTCATGTTCGTTGCATTTCTCGAAACTTAGCCTTATATTTTTTCATGTTAATTTCCCCTTTTAGCCTTGCCAGTCCGTGAGAGTACACGTGTGCTGCCGTTTTCAGTCCTGACGGACTGGCCCGGATTGGACCAGAACCATGCTCGGCTCCAAGCGACAACGATCCTCCAACACTGACTCACAAATCGGTACGCTCCGAATCGGCGACTTCCCGGACCTATGGAGATGGACTCGTTCAAATCCGTGTTCATTGCTCTCACCATCGCAGGTGCTCTCATCGTCGGAGCATTCTTCATTCAGGCCCAGCGGCCGGATGCCGTCAGCGAGCAACCGAGCGCCGAGTTGGTCAAGGCCTCGGGCAAGTGTGCGTCCTGCCACCGCCAGGAGACCCCGGCTATCGTGAAGGAATATGAGCGCAGCGCCCACGTCCAGGAGGGGACGAACTGTCTGGACTGCCATCGGCCTCAGGACGGCCAGAAGTCGTTCGATCACAGAGGGTTCACTCTCGCCAAATCGTTGACATCCAAAAACTGCAGCCAGTGTCACGCCGAACAGAACCGGCAATTCCTGCGGAGTCGCCACGCCGCTCCGGCCTGGGCGGCAGTCAACGGCGCCGAGGACTTTACCGAGGAGCAGATCGAGTTCGCCGAGAAGTTTCACGAGGGAGCCGTCAAGCGCCCGGCCAACAAACTCGCTCAGCTTGAAGGCGACGCTGCCCGGGAGGTGGGCTGCGAGGGCTGCCACTCCATCGGCAAGCCCAACCCGGACGGCTCCATCGGGTCCTGCACGGAGTGTCACGCCCGGCACGAGGCGTCCGTCAAGCTGGCCCGTCAGCCGCGCACCTGCGGCCAGTGCCACATGGGCCCCGACCACGCACAGCTCGAAATCTTTAAGGAGTCGAAGCACGGCGTCCTCTTCCACACCAACAAAGAGACGTACAACTTGGGCGCCGATCCGAAAGAGTTGACCGTCGAGGACATGCCCTCTCCCACCTGTGCCACCTGTCACATGAGCGGTCAGGAGGGCCTCTCGGTGACCCACAACGTGAGCGAGCGTCTGTCCTGGTACTTATTCGCGCCGGTCTCCGAAAAACGACCGGGATACGCCGAGAACCAGGTGGCGATGAAGCAGACCTGCAACAACTGCCACACCTCCCAGCACACCGATCGCTACTTTGAGGACGCCGAGCGGGTGGTCCAGGCCACAAACGAGAAGGTCAACAATTACATGAGCATCGTCGACTCGCTCCGCGAGGAGGGACACCTGACGCCCGCTCCGTTCGACGAGCCGTTAGAATTTAAAATCTTCGACTACTGGCACTACTACGGCCGCACGGCCAAACACGGGGCCTTCATGGGCGGTGCCGATTTCGTGCAGTGGCACGGCAACTACGAGCTGCTGAGAAAATTCGTGGAGCTGCAGGAGAAAGCCGACAAAATGCGCAGCCATGATGGCAAGTAACTCCTCACTCGCCCCCGCGGTCCCAATAGAGTCGTGGAGCGACCTATACACCAGTCGCCCGTTTCTGCTGGAGCTGTTCGTACTCTCCAACCTGGGGTTCCTGATCCTGGACGTGTACCTGGCCCATGCCTTCAACGACTTCGCGCACTGGGCCGAATGGATCCCGGTCTATTTTTCCGGCATCGGCACCCTGGCGCTCCTCGGAGCCGTCGTCCAGGAGTACCGCCGCCAAACAAATCAGGCGCGATGGATCGGGTACGTCGTCGGCTGGACCTCCATCCTCGTGGGACTGGCCGGACTCGTCTGGCACCTGGAAGGCTGGTTCTTTGAGTCGGTCACGCTTCAGAGTCTCGTGTACTCGGCTCCGTTTGTGGCCCCGCTGTCGTTTGCGGGGCTCGGCCTTCTGCTTCTCCTTAATCGCATGCAGGACCCAGACACAGTGGCATGGGGACAATGGGTCGTCTTTCTAGCGTTAGGGGGCTTTGTGGGAAACTTTGCCCTTTCCCTCATCGATCACGCCCAGAATGACTTTTTCTACTGGACGGAATGGATCCCTGTGATCGTAGGGGGACTCGGGGTGGGCATGCTCACGACGATCCTGCTGCGTCGCCCCACCGCATCGGTCGTAAAACTAGGCTACGCAACACTCGGCCTCTACGCGCTCACCGGCGTTCTCGGCTTCGTCCTGCACGTAGCTCCCCTATTCGAACCCGGAGCCCTTGACGCGGGACTCTGGGATGCCCTCCGATACGGCGCCCCCGTCTTCGCTCCCCTTCTGTTCGTCGATCTCGCCGCCCTGGCTGCTCTCGGCCTCTGGGACCTGCACGCCAAACTCATTTCTTCCTCCTGATCTCTCCGTTTGGAGTTGCAGATCGCCTGAACGGTTCGCGTTTGAATGCCTATGTTGTGGTCCGAGAGCGGTCGCGATCTGTCTGACTCTTCTTTTCTCGTCCATGCTGTCCTCCATCATCAACGGCCTGCGCCGGGCCGGCTTTGTTCTCCTTATTGGCGGGCTCGTCGGCCTCACCATTTACGCCGGCAACGACGGGAGCCTGTCGGTCCACACGTGGTCGCCGGTCCCCCTCGCCAATAGCATTCTTGCAGGGATCCTGTACGTCGCCGTGACCGATGGAGTGGTTCAGCTCACCCGTCTCCTGACCGAACTGTTCGTGCCTCTAGACTCGGATCGCGACGTCTTGTACCACGCTCTTCTTCCCGGGGGCGGCACCTTTTTGGTGTTTGTGGGACTCACTGCTCTATTCAAAGCCACTCTCGGCTCCACCTTTTCCCTGCCCTGGCCGGTGCTCCTGCGCCTCGGGGTGCTCGCCGCCCTTGCGGTGGGCAGCGTCTCCGGCCTTCTGGCGCTCCGCGAATACTACCAGAACGAACGGCGCGATCAGGCCGAGGGGTGGCAGGCCCGCATGCGCCGCCTCCGTACCCACACGCTTCCGCCCATCCTCTTCCAAAGCCTGTCGATTGCACGCCAGCTCCTCGACGAGAATCCGGACGAAGCGAAGCCCATTCTCGACCGCCTCCGCTCGCTCCTCCAATACCGCCAACAGGCGGCCGCCGAGAATACGGTTCCCCTCGCCGAGGAGATTGACGCCGCCCTCTCCTACATCGAGCTGGCCCAGCTGCAGCACGAAGACGACCTCGAAGTCGGGTTCGACGTGCCCGACCCGCTGCTCTCCGTGTCGGTCCCCCGCCTGTGCCTACTTCCGCTCCTCGAAAATGCGATCGAGCACGGGGCCGGCGCCCTCGACGACCCCTTCACCATTACCGTGACCGGACGCTACGACGGCAGTGAGCTCTGCCTTGCGGTGCTGGATACGGGCCCCGGCTTCGACACCACTGATCCCGACACCATTCTGCGTCGCGGCTCCGGCATTGCCGACCTCTACGCGCGCCTCCGCGACCACTACGGTCCGGCCACCGACCTGTCGCTCCTCCCGCAAGGGGTGCTCTGGTGCGCCCCGCTTGCCCCGGACACCGACGTGGAAGAAACGGACGAAGACATGTCTTCCCTGCCCTCTCCCTCCGCTCAATAGCCCTCCCTCCTCATGTCGGATGCCTCTCCGTACGTCGTCCTCGGCGCCACCGGCGGGGCCGGCCGAGAGGCATGCACAAACGCCGCGGTGGTCTATCACTGTCTCAACGTCCCCTACGACCAGTGGGCCTCCCTACTCCCCACCCTGATCCCGAATAGCATGGACGCCGCCGCCCGGGCCGATGCGTTCCTCATCATCACGGACAATCTCTACATGTACGGCCCCACCGACGGCCCGATGACGGAAGAAACGCCCCGCACCCCGGCGGGCCGAAAGGGAAAAATTCGCGTTCCCCTCGAAAACACCCTCCTGGACGCTCGCCGCCACCGGTCTCTTCGACGCACAGGGGTGGGAGGCACGCGACGTGCTCTATCAGTTTGAGGACCCGTTCGTCATGGACACCAGCACATTCGAGGCCGCCTTCGACCACGAGGTCCCCCCGTACGACACCGCCATTCCCGAACCGCTCGACTGGCACAGAGCGCAACGAGGATACTGATACGTGAATGGGTTCCTAAAGATGATTCCGACTATTAGCATACCACGGTCTAGGAGATCTTGGATCTCCACAAACGAAAGAGAAAGTTTGCCTACCTGTGCACGGATCAGTACCGGCGCCTCGCCGAAGCTTCTGCAATATATGAGCTGCAATATGTTGAGTCTG
>CAYOWD010000147.1:0-10500 GCA_964407535.1 uncultured Salinivenus sp.
GACGCTGCTGCTGTAAGATGCAAGCGAATTTTCCATTTGTCAGTACGACCTAGACACCCGGACCGAGCGGCCCACTGTGCCGGGGGTGCGACAACGCCACTGCACATGTCCCCTCCGCTCCCGAGGAAAGGCATCCTGGCCGAACGGAAGGTCGCACCGGGGACGCATACCCGACAGGATTGCAAAAAGGGAGCGTAAGGGACATCGTTTGCATCATTCGTTCTCACGACTCGGTTGCGGCGCCGGGGGGCGAAGAGAAGCGGCCTCTGCGATTTGCACCTCTATTTTTCTTTTTATAGAGTAAAATTACAGTTCAGAATTAGTGCCCCTATATCTCTTTTGATTTCCCGACTCCCCTATGCCCGAGTTCACCGGCTCGACCGACGAGCAACGCCGTCGCTCGAAAAGTTGAAAAAGCGCCGTGAGCAGTATCAGACGCTCCGCGATCCGATGGTCCGCTACCTTGAGCTGGCGCACGAGGGCCACCGGGAGGCGCTTAGAGAAGACGTGCGCAGAGGACTGTATCCCAATCAAGGGGAGCGTATTCTCACGTTCCTCGACGAGATGGACGAGGAGATGGATGCGCTCAGCGAGGAGTTTATCCGTAAGTGGGAGGGCTCTTGACAAGCAAGGTTGGTAAGCGGTGCGCGTAGCAATGGGGCTGTGGAGGGTTCCACGCGCTGTCCGCCTACGGGGGCGGGCGAGGCTCGACATCGGCGAGGATGCGACGCTCACTGAGGTCCGACTTCCTCGTGTTCGGGGAGGAGACGCACCTCGACAAAACAACCCGTTCTCTTGACTCGGTCGATCAGAGACGCGCACGGAGGACGGCACGCTCCGCTCTGTCCCCGGTGATGAGATCGTTCATCCTTCCTTGACGAGGTCGGGATGCTCGTGAATGTTGCCGATTTTCTTGATCCCAGTCGAAATCGGCAGGCGGTCCATGGGGACGGAGGTGCCGCCGCGGACGACGACGAAGGAAGGGGCTTCGAACTCGACGACGTACCGACGCGTGTCCTTGCCGGTGCTTTGGAGGATGTCGTTCCTCGTAGATTTCGCGTCCGTTGGCGTCGTCGAGGCCGGTGTATTGCATGACCACGTCGCCGGTGGCGGACACGAGGTCATCGAGCGTAAAGGGACCCAACATGTCGTCTCCGGTCCAGAGGCGAAACTGCTTCGGGATACTCATCAGTTTGTGGGAATGTGTCTAGAATTGCTGGGCTTTCTGGGTGAAGAGAGCCGCTAAGGTGGGGGCGCCATCGGACAGGCCCCTTCAGGTGGAACAAATCGATCAACACTGACAGGATATACATTTTCAGCCCAGAAAATCTACTTCATTGGTTGCGTAGACGTTCGAAACCCCCGACAAACTTTGGCACTTCGGCCGAACGCTGCTACGCATTGAGAGCCGAACGTGAGGACGATGACAGAGCGGTTTCGGAACGCGCCCCCTCCCGATAGAGGTAGGACCACGAGGCTGACGTTGACTCCACACCCGATTCCCCATTATGGCCACCACCCACCTCCTCGCTCGCGCCGTCATTCGCCGCCGAAACCGCGTGCTCGTCGTGCAGGCCGATGGACAGACGCATACCTTTCTGCCGGGGGGACACGTAGAGGACGGAGAGGGACTGGAAACGTGCCTTCGTCGTGAGCTACAGGAAGAGCTGGGCGTTGAATCGATCGTGGGGGCGTATCGAGGGGTCGTGGAGCACCGGTGGCATCGCGACGGCACGCCGCAGTACGAACTCAATCATTGCTTTGCGGTCGAGGCGCCGGCGCTGCCGGACGAGGCCCCCGAGGCCGAAGAAGGCTACCTCTCGTTCGAGTGGGCGCCCGCGGCGGCGTTGGACACCGTCGATCTCCAGCCCCTGCCGCTGCGCCGCCTTCTCGATCCGGGACAGGACACGAGCACGCCGTGGTGGACATCGACGCTGGGGGCGACGACAGAAGAACGGTAGGGGCTTCGGGCCTCTCTGATGTCTTTGTCGGCTTTGGGCCTATTGGCTACAAGCGGAGGAGCAGTTCCGCTTGTGTCTCCAAAACCGCAGTGGCTACGCAAAGGGAGGCTCCCACTCCAGTGCGTCGCGGTCCCAGTGTGCGAGATCGGCGCCGGCCTCGTACGTGCTCTGGAGGAACGACAGCAGCGTTGCATCCGGGTCGTCCGCGGTCCGCACGGCGTCGTACGGAAGCACGAATTCGCCCATTTCCTCCAGGTAGTAGGCTGCGTCCGGCTGGACATTGCGCTCGGCGTACCCGTCCGGCTCCGGGTAGGCGTACGAGTAGAACGCCGCCTCGCCCAATCCCGTCCCCGGCCAGAAGCCCGCACTGGACAGCTCCTCCGAGTAGGCTTCTTCCATCACCCAGTCGGGGCAGTTCGGAGCGCCGCCGGGGTGTGTCGGAGCGTCCCGACCCGAAAAGCGCGTCACGGCCAAGTCGAATGCCCCCCAGAAGAAGTGGACCGGGCTCACCTTTCCGGTAAAGCGGGCCCGGAACGTCTTGAAGACCCGGTCGGCCTGCACGAGGGCGTGCCAGAACCGCTGGACGGCGTCGGGGGCATAGCTGTCGTGGGTCTCATCGTCGGGGAATGCCTGGATCGGATCGGGAAGTTCGACCGGCTTCGGATAAATCTCGACCTCGATGCCGAGGTCCGCGAGGGTCCGCATCGTCTTCTCGTAGAAGGTAGCCACGGACATCGGTTCCAGGTCAAAAGAGCGCTCCGCGCCGTCAGACGTGCTCATCTGTAGCGTGTGTTCGACGAAGTCGAAGTCAATCGCGAAGGCACCGGACGCGTGCGGAACCGGCGACGTCGTGAGTCCGCGCGTCGTGACGTAGAGCGCCGATCCCCACGAGTGGTTGATCCAGGGGGCCTGTTCCAACCGGATCTTGCCGATGATTTGGGTCCACAGGTGAACGGTTTCAAGGGTGTTCTCCCAGTCGTCGAGCGACGGCAGGGCGGGCCAGGTGGAAGAGGGAACGGACGATTTCAAGTCGGTCGTCATTGCTTTTGTTGATCGGGAGGCAAAAAAAGAAACGGCGAGGGATTTATGCCGTGGAGTGCGGAGACTGAAGCGGCGGAAGATTGGATTCGATCTCGTCCCGTTGGTCCTCCATCTTCGGCGGCAGTACGAGGGACGTGCCCAGGTCGTCCGGGGCTTCGTCCACCGTAAAGCCGGGGCCGTCCGTCGCCAGTTCAAAGAGGACGCCGCCCGGCTCGCGGAAGTAGACGGACTTGAACCAGAAGCGGTCGATTTGGGGAGACGGGCGGAGGCCGACCCGATCGATGAACTCGCGTAGCTCCAGCTCCTCGTCGGAGTCGTGCATCCGCCAGGCAGCATGGTGGACCGCGCCGGTGCCGCCGACGCGGTTACTCGTGCGCGGTTGCTGGTCGACGACTTTGATCTCTGCGAGCGTGCCGGAGCCGCCGTCCTCAACGCCGTAGCGGTGCCAGCTGTCGTCCTCCGCGACCTTCTCGAAGCCCATCACGTCGGTGAGGAGTGTCTCGGTCGGCTCTAATTCGTGCTGCCACATCCGCACCGAGTGCATTCCGCGCACCTGGTGCTCCACCGGTACGGGGCTGTGGTCCCAGGAGACAAACTCACGATCATCGTCGGTCTCGACGAGGGCCAGCCGCAGGCCGTGCGGGTCCTCGAACGGCAGGGTATTCTCGCCGAATCGGGGCTCGATGTCCTGGGTCGGGACATCGTGGTCCGCAAGTCGCTCCTGCCAGTAGGGGAGACTGCCCGGCGGTACGGCAAGGGGAACCTCTACGATCTGTCCGACCCGCGGACGGGCCTTCGGCAGATCCGGCCACGGGAAAAACGTGAGGTCCGTGCCCGGCGACCCGACGCCGTCCGCGTAAAAGAGGTGGTAGGTGTCCGGGGCGTCCTGGTTTACGCTCTTCTTGACCAGGTGCATGCCCAGCACTCCGGTGTAGAAGTCGACGTTTTCCTGTGGATCTCCGGCAATGACGGTCACGTGGTGTAGCCCGTGGACGGAGGGGGTGGTGTCTGCGTTGTTCATGATTTCGGAGGGGGGGAGATTGAAGGACTGTGTTTTGGAGACATTACTCCGTGTTGTGGGGGGTTATTCGGTGGGCGTATAATCGAGCGAGGCCTGTTCTGGCACCGTGACGAAGAGGGAGCGCCGGACGCCGGGCTCGACGGCCCGAGTGCGATGTCCGCGCCCCGTGAGGTCCTCAATCAGTAGCACGTCGCCGCCGGTGAAGCGTCTCGTCTCGCCGTCGGAGACCTCGATCTCGATGGCACCGTCCAGAAGAATCACGAGTTGTCGCTCGGGCGGGTGGTGCCAGTCATAATCGTAGTCGCCCCCGGTTTCCCGAAAGGTGAGGCTGCCGGTGGGCCACGCTGCCGAGAGGCGTCCGATGTTCCCGACGTCATCGAGAGCGACCGTGACGTCCTGAATGTGCGACTCACCGTCCGGCGTGGCGTAGATTCGGGTGATGGTCATGCGCTTACAGAGGGGGTTTATGAGTTGGTCGAGGAGGGTGCGGGCGCGTTCGATCTCGTCTTCGTTGATCGTGTGTCCCATGCCCTCGTAGATGCGCGTCGTGACGGCGGCTCCGTGTTGCTCCATGGCTTCGGCCGTCTGGTGGACGCGGCGGAGGGGAATGTGCGGGTCGCGGTCCGAGCAACCGAGGAAGACGGGCGTATCGTCGAGCGAGCCGTCGTAGTCGAAGGTTTTGTCATCGGGCGATTCCGCGTCCCGTTCGCCGTTGCCGATGAGTCCCCCCGAGAAGGCCACGACGCCGCCGTACTGATCGGGGTGGCGGGCCGCAAACTCCAGTGCCAGGCACGCGCCCTGCGAGAATCCCACGAGCATCGTCTTCTGAGGAGGAATGCCCTCGTCGTCCAGCGTCGCCACGACGTCCGAGGCAGCCTGGAGGGCCGAGGACAGGTGCGGTTCGTTTTTCTGGAGAGGGGCGAGGAACGAGTGCGGGTACCAGGTTCGATCAGATGCCTGCGGGGCGCGGTAGGTGGCCTCCGGTTGGTCCAAGTCGTCGGTCAGTTGCAAGATGCCGTCGGCTGTCCCACCGCGACCGTGAAACAGCACCACGGCGGCCGATGCGTCCTGAATCGACGCACCGGCTGTGCGGACGGGCTGTCCCTGATGGGGCGAATTCGAGTCGGATTGTACTGTGTTCGGGGGGGTCATAAAGAAGAAGATGTACAGTGAGTGAACCGGCTCCCGTCGAGGAGTATCGGTGAAATACGCAAGTCAAGAGTCTTGAATTCAAGATGTTTTTCGAAAAAAATGTGCCGTCTATTCCGCAGCCCGCGTCTCTGCCGATTTGCCAAGGCGTTTCAGAAGCGTTGTGAGCGTCTCCGTTTCCTCGGCGCTCAGCCCGTCGGTGAGGTCGTTGATCAGCGCCGCGTGCTCGGAGAAGATCTCTTCGATCATCGTGCGTCCCTGTTCGGTCAGCTCCGCGTGGATGATGCGGCGATCCTCCTCGCAGCGTCGACGCCGAAGGAGATCGCGCTCTTCCAGCTTGTCGACGACGTAGGTCATCGACCCACTCGTGAGGAGCACGTGGTCGCCAACCTCGCTGATGGGAAGCGCCCCTTTGTTCAGCAGCACTTCGAGGACCGCAAATTCGGAAAAACTGAGCCCGTGCGATTCCACCTGTTGGCGGAGAGGGTCCTCAATGCTCCTCTGGGCCCGATTCAGCACCACCCAAAGCTTTAGCGAGGAGGTCGTTTCAGAATCCATTCGCGTCTTCAGAAGAAGGCATCAAGTCAAGTATCTTGAAATCAAGATGTCTAACAGTCACTGCAGAGCGCGGTTCCGGGGGAACGACGAGCTTATCGTTGCGAGTGCGGCCGCCTCCCCGATTGTCTACCTCGCATTCGGAAGCCCGATCCGCAGTTTCCGTCGCGTTGGAACGAAATCGGGATCGTGCCGTCTTCTCGGAATCCGGCGTGGACTAGCACGCACGCAGCGTCTCCACCCACGTGCTCGCTCGCACTTCGTGGGCAGTCAATCCGAAGATGTCGGGAGGGGGAACTTCAATATGCGGCTTCGAAGAGGCCGATTCCTGCATTGGATCCACGCGGGACCTGGACGCAGGGCGATCACGAAACAGATGGTCCCGCTCGACACGGTCCGCTCGTCCCGCCCCAAACGGTCCCCCCAAACGTCTGTCCAGGTCGGGGCGAGCCCGCTTGCCGCGCAAGGGTCAGTTCAGACACGATATCGCTTCGTCCGGAAGATTGTCGATGGCTTCGTCCGCAGCCTGCGCGACGCTGTGTCGTAGGGTCTTCAGGGAAAGGGTATCGGCAAACGTGCTGGCGGCATCAAACAACCGCCCCGAATATTGGGCATGTCCCTCGGCTTTCGTTGCCAGATCCGGCGCCGTCAAGCGCACCTGTGTCGTCCAACGCGCCCCCTGACTTTCTGTAAACCACCCGGCGTCGAAGCTTTTTTGGCCTTCAAGGACTGCAACGGTGGCTTTATAGGAAGGCGTCTCTGCCGCGCTCCGGCGCCGAAGCGCCTGCTCGATGCGGTCAGTGTGCTCTTCCTGGAGGAGAGACGGACGGTGTCGGCCTGTACAGGAAACGACACGGTGGGTACCTTTAGGGGGCGATCGGTGACATCGGACCGGTGGTCTTCGATGGACACTTCAGTAAGGGCCCCGCAGAGGGGTACTTGTCTCAGGGCACGGGTGTCTTGTTCAACCTCATCTACGAGCGCCTTTTGTGTCGTGCATCCGGTATGGATACAAAGAGCGAGTAGACTGAGCAAGAAAGGAATGAACCTCATCAAAAGAAGAGAGATCTTCGATCAATACGACAAGGTGACCGACGGGCGTACTTTACATTATGAAATGATCTAGGTTATCCGAACACAAACACGGAGCACGATCCGCAGCGATTAGCAACAGAGCGGTCTGGAGTAGGGGACCTGGTGGCCGTCGTTCCGAAAACCAGCGTGAAGTCCACGGTAGTTGGGAACGTCTCCGCCCTCGTTCTTACCGATCTGTGAGAATGTCCGTAAACTGGTTTTTTTACCTTCGCTGAGTAAGCATAGACGGGGTTTAGAAACTTATTCACGCATCGGTAACAGAATTTCGCCGATAGTCTGTCCTCGTGTATCCCCCTTTCTATGTTGGCACGCCACCTCCTTACCCGCACCGTCATTCGTAGAGCGAACCGAGTCCTCGTCGTGCGCGAGGGGCAGACGCATACCTTTCTGCCGGGCGGGCATGTAGAAGACGGCGAGGGATTGCGGGCGTGTCTCCGGCGCGAGCTCCGGGAAGAGCTGGGCGTGCGTCGACCGTGGGGACGTCCACAGTGGCACCGGGAGGAACGTCGAGGTGACAGACACCTTCACCATACGGTTGATGAAACGAACGTCTTCTTAGCGACTTTCGTTTTTCAATCTGCTATCCGTCTGTGCCCTCGAGACCGTTTCGCAGAGTCAATCTGCGTTACCGATCAACATCCGAAAACAGCAAAAATCCCGGTGCCAATGGGGTGCGATTTCGCCATAGTACATCGGGGCATATACAATTCAGGTCGCGGTCTGCCTGGGAGGCGTTGTTTCCGGTGCGCTCTGGTTTCGACAGGCGTGCTGCACAAAGGGGATAATGCCGAATCACTAACGCATCATCTGCACCCTGAAATGCGAGATGTGTAGAGCCGAACATCATCGCGTGAGAAGGGCAGTCGGTATTGTGATTCCAAGTTGCACCACGGGGGCCAAAGCAAATGCTTTAGGACTACCTGTTTCCTCTACCATAATGAAGGCGACAAGAATTCCGCAGAGCGCGCCACCGAGCGATCCGCCCAGGATTGCAGGATAACTGCCCCCGGTCCCCAGGTAGACCCCTGCCGATACCCCCAGAATTTCACCGGCTGTTGCGCCGATCAGGGAATAAAATATGCCTTCATAAAGGTTGTTACCGGAGTAGAGTGCGCCGATAGCATGTCCACCGGCTAGGACCCCAAGGCCTCCGCCTACCAATCCCCCTGCTACCCCGAGTCCGGCTGGCACAAGCACATTTCCTGATGTAGAGTCGGAACGTATAGCAATGCGCTGAGAAGCCCTTGTTAGGGAAAGGCGTTCGGGGGGAGTTGAAGGGCGTGTTTCTTTCAGTTGATTCGCAGACGAACCAACAAAGTCGCTTTTTTGAGGTGGCGAATGCTCCTTGGTCTCGAAAGAGATCGTCTCTCCCAACACGTACCTTCGGTCTGACTGGGCAGTGGACGACTGAATAAGAAATACGAGGGACAGCATACCAAAAATCGCGAGGCGGAAGTATAAGGTCATGGTGACTCGTATAAGGTTATGGCAACTGGTGGTCAGTCAAGCCGGAGATGGCAAGTGTCGAATTGAGAGCGAGACTTTGAAGAGGGTCTCCAACGGCCTGAGGGCCATCCATTTAGTCAGCGCTCTGCTCGACACGGAAAACATGACGCACCACTAGAATTGATTTGTGCAGAGAGTCCGTTGGAGGGGCGCTGTGTACGAACGAAATGAATGATCCCAACGGCCTCGAATAGAGCCGCTCGCAAAAGCGAATTCGTAACACGTTAGAGTTGCTGTAAACGATCCTGCCCCGATGTCGAATCCCGTCCAGGTGGTCTGGTACAAGCGCGACCTCCGGGTGGACGACCACCGGCCGCTGAGACGCGCCGCGGAGCGCGGCCCGGTGCTGCCGCTCTACGTGGCGGAGCCGTCGATTGCGGCGGCTGATGACTACCATCCGCGGCACTGGACGCTCGTCCGCGAGGCGCTGATTGAGCTTCGGGCTCGCCTCCGGAAGCGCGGGCAGCCGCTGGTGGTACGCTGCGGCGAGATGCCCGACGTGCTGGACACGCTGCGGGCGCAGGTCGGCCCGGTCCGACTCTGGGCGCACGAGGAAACTGGCAACGGCCGTACCTTCGAGCGCGACAAGCGCGTTCGGGCCTGGACGGCGGCACAGGGCATTCCGTTCACTGAGATTCCAAGCCGGGGCATTATTCGCGGCCCGCATGATCGCGACGAGTGGGCCGATCACTGGGAGCAGGCCATGCGCCGCCCGCTCACCCATCCGCCGGCGACCTTGACGCCGGTCCCTGCGGTCGATCCGGGCCCCATGCCGTCGCACGCCGACCTGGGGCTGCGCCCCTCGACCGCTGCCCTCCAGCAGATTGGGGAGGCGGAAGCGCACCGCACGCTCGATGCGTTTCTCACCGAGCGGGGACGGCCGTACCGGCACGCCATGTCGAGTCCGCTCACGGCCGAGGAGGCCTGCTCCCGCATGTCGATCCACCTTGCCTACGGCACCATCAGCCTGCGGCGGGTCGTCTACGAGCTGCGGCAGCGTCGGGCGGCATTGGAGGGACGGTCCGATCCGGCCGCGCAGGAATGGCGTCGCTCCCTCGACAGCTTCGATAGTCGCCTGCACTGGCACAGCCACTTCATGCAGAAGCTGGAGGACGCCCCGCGCATCGAGCGGGAAAGCTACATCCCGGCGTTCGACTCGCTTCGGGCCGACGACTGGGACCCGGCCCTATACGAGGCGTGGCTGCACGGGCAAACGGGCTTCCCGATGGTCGACGCCTGCATGCGCTGCCTCCGCGCTACCGGCTGGCTCAACTTCCGCATGCGCGCCCTGTTGTGCTCGTTTGCGGCGTACGATTGCTGGCTCGACTGGCGGCGTTTTGCGCCGACCTACGGCGCCCTGATGGCCGACTATGAGCCCGGCATCCACTACCCGCAGGTGCAGATGCAATCCGGCACCACGGGCATCAACAGCATTCGCATCTACAACCCGATCAAGCAGGGCAAGGACCACGATCCCGAGGGCACCTTCATCCGCCGCTGGGTGCCCGAGCTTTCCCGAATCGAGACCGATGCTTACGTCCACGAGCCCTGGAAGATGTCACCGATCGAGCAGCGCGCCGCCGACTTTGCAGTGGGGGAGGATTATCCCGAGCGCGTCGTGGACCACAATGAGGCTTACCACCACGCCCAAGACACCATCCGCGAGCTTCGGGACCGGCCCGAGATTCAAAAGCAGGCCGACGCGATTCTGGAGCAACACGGCAGCCGGGCGTGACGGGATCGAAACCGGAAGATTGTAAGATCGAAGATTGCGGAGGAACGGGCGTCGGAAGAATAATCGCGGGGTGCTTCCTGCGGTGACGGAGCCCATAAATGCCAGAGAGATACCGGATGACTCCGTGTGTGAGCCGTGTGTCTGGACAACCGTGTTTTCGCAGCCTCCGGCCTCACGTCGGGGGCTTTTTTACCTGCGCATGCTCTGAAAACTGAGTCCCGATCTCCATGAAGGCCTACATCATCTACGAAAACGAGGACTGGATGCCCCCGCTCCGCACGGCGCTCGACGACGCGGATGTGCCCCACGAGGAATGGTTCGTTAACGAGGGCCACTTCGACGTGACGAGCGAGCCGCCGGCGGGGATTTTTCTGAATCGGATGAGTGCCTCCTCCCACACGCGGGGCCATACGCCGGCCGTTGAGCACACGCGGCAG
>CAYOWD010000148.1:0-10462 GCA_964407535.1 uncultured Salinivenus sp.
CTCCTCCCGCCGCACCTCGGCCAGCCGGTTCCCGCGGTCGGCCTCCCGAAAATGCTCCCCGTACTCGTACCGCGTGCCCGGCCCTTCCCCCTCGGACTCGACCGTCACCGTATCCGGCGTGCGGTCGTCGTAGTCCGCCAGCTGGACCGATCCGGCCACCATTTGCTCCTCGCAGACAAACCGCTTCATCTTCTCCTCCTTCTTGCCGACCATGCCCCCGGCGCCGTCATGGTAAGGAATCGTCTCCGGCGCCGGCATCGGTTCGTGGGCACTTCGGTGATCCGTCACGACGAGGGTTTCTCGGCCGTCGCTGTGGTCGAAGTAGTAGTACATCCCCTCAAACTCCGTCAGGCGCTGGAAGAAGGTCAGGTCCGACTCCTGATACTGCACGCAGTACTCGCGCGGGCTGTACGAGGCCTCCAGCGAAAACCAGACGTCCGGCAACGTAAACCCGTTCTCCTCCAGCACTGTGACGAGAATCTCCTCCACCGTCATCTCCTGAAAGATGCGACTCGTGTGGTTGAGCGACAGCCGGTACAGGCGGGGACGAAGAGTGGCCTGGTAGACCACGTAATCCTCCGTCCGCCCGTGCTGGGAGAGGTCGGTCACGATTCCGTAAATCGGAACGGTCTCGTTCCCCCGCATCATCGTGAAGGTGGCCGGCTGATTCACCACATCCTCAAACGCGATGTCCGGCATCTCCGAGACGAGTTGCAGATCGAAGCGGAAGGGCTGAGAGAGGCCCTCGGTTCCCTCAAACCGGAGGACCTGAAATGTGTCCGCGTCCAGAGCGGAGGGTTCGAAGGAATAGAGAGCGACGTTAGCGGCGCGTTCGGCAATCGACGGCATATCGGATCGGATGTATAACCAGTAAACAAGACATTTCCTACCACCTCTTGAGACGCACGTGGTGCAGCGGTTCTCAACAGGATGGCACAGGACGGTCTGAATGGACGTGCCTGTTTAACAACAGAAGCGCTTTGCCCAAACCAACTCGACGAACTGGATGACTTCGTTCACGGAATGGATGAGATTGCCCGTCGTCTTCTCTCCCCCCTGACGAATGCGTGCGCTCATGGGGCGGCCGCACGCACTCGGCGAAACCGGTGCATGTCAGTCTGTTCGCGAATCGGACGTTTCGCGTCCGTTCCGCTGCGCGGGGCAGATGCGTTGCGGATGCCCCTGGATGTCCTGCGCGTACGAGATGTTAGGGACGAGGTCTCTCCTGCCTTCTCCCCGCCATTTCAAAACAGGATGCGAGTCCCTCTCATCATACTGCGACACGGAACCGGCTCTTTCTTGCTCTACTTTGCTTTACGTTTGCCTTTAGAGTAAATAAGTCAGAAAAAACAATGTCAACTCCCCCGAACGACGTTATCCTGGCACCGGTTCGGGCCGTGATCCCCCTCTTCCCCACCGGATACCGGTGCTTGTGCTCCTGAACGCCCTTTGGCCGAGGCCGTTGGCGGCCGGCTGCTTGAGGCACTGGATCCCCCCTGCTCGTTTCCGTACGGGCGTGTCCGGACCGAACAGCGTTGTGGGGCAACGACGGTCGAGCGGCAGGAGCGCCTCCGGACATGCCGATCTGTGAAGCGACTTTCCCCGATGGGGATCCCCAACGTCCCGGATGACGGAAGCAGGGGGCAGGGACGCCGTCTCGCATCGGGTCGGTTCGACGTGCCCCCGCACTGCCCTTGAGTTGGGGGGACCGGACGGCCGTTCCCTCTAGACGAGCGTCCCGTCCCAGTGGGCAAAACGGCCCTCAGAGGACCTGCCGCACCAGATTCCGCACAGCGGAGCGGAGAAGGGCCATCGCCTCTCCGTCCCCGGCAACTACCCAGAGGAGGAGCGCCCCGAGGATGCCCATCGCGAGCACGCCCCATAATAGCTCTGGCGAGAAAAGATCGCCTTCCAGGAGTTCGTCAAGCATTGACGGGTGGATTGAGAGAATCAGAATCTGTAAAGGGACGAGGCGGACACTCCCCGCGTGTAAACGCGTTCATTGCCCTCCTCCTACTCAGAATTTACACTCAACCGGCAACCTTATACCAAATCCGCCTACAAAGTTCGGGGTCGCAGAAATGTCGGCGCAAGCACAAACGAATGAGGCTCAAGTACATACCTTCATCCCGACAGTAGTCGGGACAATGTACTCGACCACTGTCGGTACAGGCTACCTACATACCTACGAACCCGAATCCTTCAACCGGATTCGATATTACCCGTCCAGCACCTGTCCAGCCCAGGATAAATCTTCTTCGTTATCCCTAAGGTACGCCAAGTCGGCAACCTGATCCGCCAACCATGCTTCCAATGGCGCGTCCGGACCATAAGAAATTCCTCCGCGGCCTTCGCCGTGAACAATGCCCTCGTCATTGACGACCCAAAGCATTCCCTGATAAATCGACCACGCAAAGATCGCCCAGCCCGGGTCGATGGAATACCCCGCCATATCCTTTGAATTATAGCCAATCACAGACTGTTCGTCGGTGCCAATGGAGAAAAGATTTAGTGTCTCATCCGTTAACTAGAACTATATCTAATCGTGACATCGCCTTATTTTTTTTATGATGCATACAAAAAATTAAATACAAATTAATAATAAATATACTTAACTTTCAGGTTTAGATACCGTAGAAGACATTAACTCTGTGAATGAATTGCTTATTTTCGTTTTACTTGCCATTTCGTGATCCCAAAAGTACACACTTCCGTACTCGTTACCGCTTATCGCGATACAAAACATATTTCCAAATGGATCTTGTGCAACGGGAACCACTCCTTCACCTATCACATCTCCAACTCTAGAATAAACATTGTACACACTTCTACTACTGTCTCTTATAGGAAACACTTTCTGTATTATATAGTCTTTATTTTTTATGAATCTTTTTTTAGGTTTACCTCCACCTTTTTCTATCATATATTTTTTGTAATCTTTTGGAAAACTGCAGCCTAACTTATTTTCCAATTTTTTTATGTCTTCCAAGTTTACGCTTATATTTTCTTCCATTTCGAATATGTTATTGTTTTTATGGTGACACACTAACGTTAGCTTCCCTTTCCCGTGGTGATTTTGTACTTCGCTACGCTCCCCTCTTCAATTTCTTTCCGTTACGAGGTCATCAGAGAATGCCCCGCGCGGAAGCGCGGGGATGAATCTTGCGGATTGACCGGTCTCAATAGCCGGTCAATCCTAGCGGAAAAGAAATCCCAAAAAGCCCCATCCGGAAGGGTGGAGTAGTTTACTATTTTGGCAATTCGATTTTGCGACTTTTCCAACATAAACTATCAACTATTGATGTAATGATGTACAAATTTTTAGTATTCGTCTAACTTTTGTGCCCATCTACTTTTCCGACTTGACCAGTTTATTTCTGACTTTAATCCCTTTTCCCAAGGTTCCATAGATGAACTGCTATATCCTTCACCATGATGATCTACGTACTGTGCTACGCTCCCCCGATGTGGGAACGTGGCTTCATGTGCTTCTGTTTCAACTAGCTGCATTGTTGATGTTCCTGTATCTGGATCAAAATCATCCATGTGATGCCATGTATACCCTTCAGGGACATCTGATGGGGGCTCTAGACCCGCTTGCCTTCCAGCCTCGGTAAAATCCCTCTGCCTAGTCCCTTGCAACTCGATTGTGACAATACTATCTGCATCACCATCATATAAATAATCGGATTCCGAGAAGTCCGGATTCCCCTTTTCGGTAGTCTTAATACCTGGATATCCCTTTTCCTCCGCATTCCAACTTTTTTTATTACAAGATGTCAGCCCATATGGATCAAACCAAAAATTGGGGTCTTTAACATATCCATGTAATTGCACCCCTCCCTCCAACCCGATTGGGTCGGACTGCGTGTAACATCGCAACTCAGGATCGTAGTACCGAAACCGGTTATATGAAAGACCCGTTTCTTCGTCATAGATCTGCCCGGGATATCGGACCTCTACCTCCTCTCTCCCATGTTCTTCCCGCGACTCTCCAAATCCTGAGAAATCCCCTTCCCAGACGAGATCTCCGTCTCGGTTGACGGCCAACCGCGGAGTTCCCACCTGATCCGTCTCAAAAAGCTGATCACCCTCCTTTGAAAGAGCAGCGAGCGGCTCAAATCCGGAAAATATGTATTCCCGCTCAACCCGCTCCTCTTCTACTTCGTCTTGAGCAATGTTCTTCCATTGAGCTCGCTCACTAAGCAGCTGCTCCCCATTCCACTGGTAGGTCACCGTCTTTTCCGGGGTATCCTTTTCAACCCGCCTGCCAAGCGGGTCATATGCAAACCGAGCCACCTCCTCGCCGTCCTGCTCGGCCCGCTCCATCCGTCCAGCGGCGTCATAATAGAACCGGTACTCCGTCTCGTCGTTGTGCTTCCGAATGAGGTTACCGTCCAGGTCGTAGGAGAGCGTCCAGCCTTCTGACACCTGCGTGGCCGCAATCGTGCGTCCTTCTTCACTAGACGCTCCGTCTTCTTCGGCAGGTGACCAGGTTGGCTCCGCCCCCGCTCGGCCATCTCCTCCTCCGCTCTCACCGTCACCTCCTGCCCTATCCAGGCGCACCGGCGCTCCGGGCACATTTCCGGCGTCGTCGTAGACAAACTGTTCGAGCTCGCCTTCCGGATGAATAACCTGCTCTAGAGCTCCGTCGACGTCGTACCCAAACTCTGTCGTCCCGAAGCGGCTATCCGCAATTTTTTGCAGCTTCCCCGCCGAGTCGTACGTGTAATTACGGTTGAGGAGAGGGCGTTCTTCCTCCCGTCGTGTAGTCCGCTGTGACAGCAGCCTTCCGCCCGTGGAATACTCCCGCTCGGTCGTGATCCCCGACGGCAGGCTGCGCTGCACCTCTCGCCCTAATTCGTCTCGGTGCAATCGCATTAGACGACCGGCCGGATCCTGCACTTCCTGAAGCCGGCCCTCTTCATCGTAATCGAAGGTAAGCTCTCGCCCTTTCGAGGAAACGCGTTTGACGCGGTTTCCAACTGCATCGTACCGGTGCGCGACCTCTTCCCCATTCTGAATTTCTTTCGTAATCCGACCGAGTGAATCGTACTCAATTTCTACGGTAGCTGCCTCGTTTGATGCCTCCGTCAACCGACCTATCTTATCGTAGGCAAACTTCTCCGTCCGACCGTCGGCATAGGTGCGCTGCGTTAACTGTCCTCTTGCGTTCCGCTCCATCCAGGTCGTCTCCCCGCGCCCATTCGTCGTCTCCACAAGCCGCCCGACTTCATCGTATACATAGGCAAGCCGACGTCCCGTAAAGTCTCGCTCCTCTACAATCCGTCCGATCTTGTCTCGGACAAACTTCCAGGTTCGCCCCGTCGCATCCCGGACCTCGACCAGTTCTCCTTCGCTGTTGTACTGGTATTGGGTCGTCGCCCCACTCGGCTTGGTGATCTCTTCGAGCTCCCCCCCCGGTCCGTGGGGCCCATACTTGAGGGTCTGCGTGCGCCCCAAGGGATCGGTCGTCGACGTAAGATTTCCGGCGGCGTCGTAGCGAAAGGTACTTTGCCGATCTTCTGCGTCGTCTACTTTCGTGATCCGCCCGAGCACATCCCGGTGCAACTCCGTCTGCCCCCCCTCGGCATTGACGCGCCGGACGAGACGACCGAGACGATCATATTCGAGCTCCGTTTCGGCTCCGGTCCGGTCGACCACACGTTCCAGATTTCCTGCTCCATCCCAATCCAGGGTGAGCTCTTCTCCTTTTGCATCAACAATCGTTTCCAGCAATCCCCGGCGGCTTGGTTCGTAGCAAGTCGTATTTCCCTCCGGATCGGTGACGGCCGTGAGATTCCCTCGCTCATCGAAGCTCCGAGCCCAGGTGTCTCCCAGTTCATTCTCCAGCGCCACTAGATTCCCTTCCTCATCGTACGTTATTTCGCGGGTCTCTCCGTCCGCATTCGTCACCGTCACGAGCCGCCCCCGCTCGTCGTATTCGTATTCGGTCGTGTTTCCGAGCGCGTCGGTCTTGCTCAGCTTCAGGGCATCCTCATCGTACGTATACGTTGCCTCGCTGCCTGTCGGCCCCACCACCTTTGTCACCAGCCCCATGTCATTCCAGTGGTAGACCGTCTCCGCCTCCCGCGTGTCGACCACCGTGGTGGTCTGGTTGACGTCGTCGTACTCAAGGGTGCGCGCATAGATGCCGCCGGTGCCCCAGGTCTTGATGCACCGCGCGTTCTCGTCGGTGCCATCATACTGAAAGTAAAAGGACACCCCCGCCCGGTCGGTCTCTTTCACGAGCAGGTGATTGTCGTACTCGTATTGGATCGGCTCCCCGAGAGCGTCCCGCACCTCCACCAAATCCCCCTTGTGGTTGTACCGGTACCGAAGCAGGAGCACCCGCCGGTCCGAGTCGTCGGGATGCGGGCCGATGATCTCGGTGATGCGCCCTGCCCGGTCGGTGGTGATCGTCAGCCGGCGCCCGGCGCTGTCGATGATTGTCTCCAGATGGCCCCTGCGATCATAGCGGAGCTGAATCGTGTTGCCGTTCCGGTCCTGGACCCGTTCGAGGCGATACTGATCCGGTGCCGGCCCTCTTCGGCTGTTCGTCCGGCCTTTTTCGAAGACGTACTGCCGGTTGCCAAGCTCTTCGTCGAGGCGATACCCGTCGGCCGTGCGACGCAGCCAGAGCTTCTCTTGCCGGTTGTAGCTCGGTTCTTCCTCGGCGGGAAGCGCAAACTCGGCGTACCGCCCATCCTGTAGTCGTACTACGGCAACCCCGTCCTCTTCGTCGGTCCACAGCGCCATGTCGTAGTTGTGGTGCCAACCGTGGCCCAGCGGGCCCTCGTAGGTCGACGTGCTGGTCCACACCCGCTCGAATTTCAAGGGCAGCGGGCCGGGGAGCTCCAGGTCCACCTCGTCGGTAAACACCTTTCCCGTGGCCACGTCCACCGGGTGGCCCGTCTTCGTGCACTTCGACCGGGGGACCTGGTTGGAGTTGCGGGAGGCCTTCGAGATGCCGATTTTGTCTTTGAGGTCGGACGCCTTTTTCTTTGCCCGTCGGGACAGCTTCGTGATGCCCTTCCCGACCTTGGTCTTCTTGAGCTTCTTGAGTCCCTTGCTGAATCCCTTCGCCAATCCGGCCATCGCGGCGCGCATGCCCAGCGCCATCATCGAGATCGTCGGCGATCCGCCCACGAGCACCGGCATTCCGGCCGGCACCGGCATCACGGTGCTGGTGGGCAGCACCATGCTGGTCGGCGTGGTCTTTTTAGACCGTGGGCGGGGCGGGGGCGGCATTCCCACCCCCTGACACGTGAGCACCGGCAGGCCGCCGTACGACGCCGGAAAGCCGTCGAAGGTCACCGTCGAGCTGCCCATGAACATCTCCCCTTCGTTCCCCGGCGCTGCAACGAAGGTGCCCCCAATCGGAATGTGAGACGGGGTGGCCCTGCCGCCCGTCCCGGCCACCGCCGCCGGCAGCCCGTTGACGTACACGGTGGCCCCGATCATCGGAAGATAATCCACCGGATCAAAAATCATCCCGATAAACGGATGCGGGATCGGCACCGGCGACGGAGAGCCGGGGGGATACACGAAATGAGTGTCCACCCCCATGACGGGATCGAAATGCTTAACCGCTGGGATCATGATATGCGACCGCAAAAAAATGTAGAAGTGCGACTCGATCGTCTGCGCGTCGTCACGCTGTCTCTTCTGGCAGATGCTCCCGCCAATCGTCTCCGAGCAGCTTTTCAAGGCGCTGCTCCACGACCGGGCGAAGGTTGCGATATTCCAGACGCCCCGTCAGATCCATCAGGCTCTGTCCGGCGTACGTGACGGTCGAATTCAACCGATCGTCCGCCTCCAGCCCCTCCGCCGCGTCCAGGGCATTCCCGTGGGTCCGGAAGGCGTCTTCGTCTCGACTCAACTCTTCGTAACAGGTGCCCGCCATCCGCCACGCCTCGATCTGTAGGTACTCGTTGTCGGCCTCGTCGGCCAGGGGACCGGCGGTCTCGTACACCGAGGCGGCCTCGTCATATTGCTTCTCTTTGAACAGCACGCCGCCCTCCGCAAGGAAGCTTTGCAGTCGCAGCATGGCCCGGGAGGGATGCTCCTCGTCCAGCTTTTTGGCCGCCTCTCGGCCCTTTCGGTAGTTCTTGCGGGCCAGCTGCGAGTGCTCATGCGAGAGCTGAATGCCGGCCACGAGCATGTACACCGTTGCCTCCATATCCCACCACTCTTCGTCCCGCGCCAACGACACCGCCGTTGCGGACAGATCGACGGCCCGCTCCACCTCATCGTCCTGCGCCGCTTTGTTGATCGAGGCCAGAAGCTCTCGGAACCGGCCTTCTGCCGACCCGTCGTTCGTCGATTTGGTAATTTCCTCCATGGCGTCGTTGACGTTCAGGTCGGGGTACCCCGTCGTGGTAAGGGCCGGGGCCATCTCGCAAAGCGAATCGAGCCGAGGATCCGCCGCCGGATCCAGGACGAGAATCCGGACCTGCTCCGGAATCGGCTGCTTCAACAGCCGGATCAACCACGCCTGCCAGTCGATGTCGTCGGAAATCTCCGTCGGGGTCAGGACGATGGCCAGATAGTCCATCAGGTCCGCGTAGTACTCGTAGAGCGAGCGGCAGGCGCGCATAAACGCCGCACAGTCCGTTTCCTCCTCCTTGGGCTCAGGACACGTCCAGCCGGCATCCACCCCCGCCTCCTCTATATCGTCCTGATGTTCTGAATACCCCTGCTTCAACTGATCCAGCAGCTCGTGCCCATACGTGGACGGCGTTTCAAAGGCGGCGTCGAGCTGGATGAAGAGATCAGGCACATTGCCGGCCTCGTCCTGCTCATAGGACAGAAAGGTGTCAATGAGTTGCTTGTTGTTGTCGTCTTTCTTCCAGCGCAGAAGCCGGGCTTCCGAATCTTCGGTAAACGAGATCCACCGGTCGGTAAGCCGGTCAATTCGCTCTTCGATTGGGTTCTTGTCTGGCATACTGATACGTGAATGCGCTTTTGACGTCCGTTTCCGCTCATGGCTGAGCACGGTTTTGGCAATCTGAGATTGCCTGAGTCCGAGATTGCCTGAATCTGATATGAGCTTCCCTCACCAGGCCGAAGTAAATGGTTTTACGTACGGTCTCAGCGATCGATATCCCGCAGTCGACATCGTTCCTAGTTGATCTTCACGGACGTTCCCTTGATCTGATTGACCCCGTCCGCCGTCACGTTCACCATTTTTCCCTTCACGTCGTTTTTCGTCGTTCCCTCCGATACCACCTGTCCGCCTTTGATTTCGTGCTTCGAATTTGCCTCGGAGGTGACGCTTTCTCCTTTCTGCGTTAGGCTTTGATCCGCCTCATTCGTGATGTTTTTGGCCCCCATGTCCATGTTTTTCTCCGCGCTCACCGTCACGTTCTTCGCGTTGATGGTCGTATCTTCCTCGGAGACGGCATTGATCGTTTTTGCCTGAATGTCGACCGCCCCCGACGGCGCACGCATGCGGATGTCGCCCTTCTCGGTCTTGAGGGTCAGGGCGTCGTTGCCGAAATCGATCGAGAACTCGTTCTCCCGACTCTCGTCGGCAATCGTGATGACCTCGTTGTCGTCGTCGATCGTGAGAAAGTGCCCCGACTCGCTCTGCACCGTGACCTTCTTCTTTTTGTCGTCCATGCGCACGGTGTGCCCCGCCGTCGTCTTCACCTGGACGTGCTCGTTTTTGTCATCGAACGTGGCCTCGTGCTCGCCGGTGGTGCGCAGGCGCACCCGCTCGTTCTTGTCGTCGAGTCGAAACTGATGCTGGTCCGTGGTTGTCAGCTGGACGTGATCGTTCTTGTCGTCGAGTCGAAATCGATGCTGGTCCGCCGACTCCAGGGTCACCGTCGCTTCCTCTTTGGTGTCGTCCATCACCAGCTGGTTGCCGGCGTGCGTCCGCAGTACGTTCTCCATCTTGTTCTCCGCCACGGACGGCGACTTATTGGACGGGTTCGGCGCGGTGCCGAGCGCCACGGGCCGGTCGATGTCCCCGTTCTCGAAGGCCACGATCATCTCGGTGCCGGCGTGATTGGGAAAGTGCATCCCGTAGTCCGCCCCCGAGTACGGCTGCGCCATGCGGATGGGCAGCGTCTTCCGCCCGTCTGCGCGTCCCTCTCGCTGGTCGAAGTGCATCTGGGCACGGTACCGGCCCTCATCGTCAATGTAGGCGTAGTCGCCCCCCGCGCTCTCAATCGTCGCCGTGAGCACCCCCGGCGCCTCCGGCTTCGGCGTCTCGCGGGGCGGGCGGTACTGCACCGACGCCGGAATACAGGTACACTCGTTCCGATAGTCGGGCTCTTCCCCCTCTTCCGTTGCGACCGGCAACACGTCCAGGCTGAGCCCCGCCCGCTGGGAGCCTCTGTGCTCCACTTTGGTCACCAGATAGTCCGCGTTCCGATCCTGTCGGTAATGCCCGCTCAGCGTAAACAGGTATCCGCTCCGCAGGCCCATGCTCGTGCTCTCGCCCCGGAAGACC
>CAYOWD010000149.1:0-10412 GCA_964407535.1 uncultured Salinivenus sp.
ATGGGCGGCCTTCTCTGTTTTAAAACGACTTTAGCAAAAGTGTCCGGTAGCTAGATCTCTACGTAGAGAAAGAGTCGTCGGAGGTCGCCGACGCGGTTTTGGACTGGGCCGACTCGCTTGATTCGGCGGTACACATTGACGACGATATTCGTCGCACAATTCGCTTCCAACACACTGATCAAGAGGACAAGGAAGGACTTCTGGAGCTGGAAGACGAATCTCACGGAACTCAGCAGCTGTTTGCGCTGGCGGGTCCCGTTCTCGACGTGCTCGAAAACGGCTGGGTGCTGCTCGTTGACGAGCTCGACGCCAGCTTGCACCCCAAAATGGTACTTGAGGTCGCTGGCCTCTTCAATAATCCCGAGACAAATCCGCACGGGGCGCAACTCATCTTCAACACCCACGACACCACGCTCCTCGATCAGGATGTCCTTCGCCGCGATCAGATCTGGCTGACCGAAAAATTCCAGGGCGGTGCAACGACGCTGACGCCCCTCCTCGACTTCTCGCCGCGGAAGGACGCAGAGGCGCTGGAGAAGAACTACCGACAGGGGCGATACGGGGGCATTCCGATTCCCAGGATTGTCGAAAAAGCAGGCCGTCTTCAGAAAGACAACAAAAACAATGAGTAGACGCCGATCTGCGGGGCGAAATCCCTATCCCCGCGTGTTCATTGTCACGGAAGGATCCGAGACAGAGCCGACGTATTTCCGAGACCTGTGTGCGGACCCGAAATACAGGTTGACGAGCGTGGATGTCGACGGCTCCAGTGATTCCGATCCAATGTCTGTTGTCGACCACGGGCTTGCGCGATTCGAAAAAGATGGAGACTACGACCGGCTCTACTGTGTTTTTGACCGGGACCGACACGAAGAATTTGATCGGGCCATCGAGTGGCTGCAGAATATGAGAGAGAACGAGGGGGCGAGTGTGTACTGGACCTTCTCGATTCCCTGCTTCGAATATTGGATTCTCCTGCACTATGAGAACACCGCAAGCCCCTACACCCATCCCGACTCTCCGTGCAGTCAGGTCGTTCGGGATGTAAGAAACCACTTGCCGGGGTACGGAAAGGGAATTCAGGACCTCTACGACAAAACAAAATCCAGTCTCGAAGACGCCCTCGACCGCTCGCGAGAACGGTGGGAAGCGGCGCAGAACACCGGTTCGCTCAATCCCAGTACTCGGGTACACCGACTGGTGTCTTATCTCCAGGATATTCGGTCATAGCTCCGTGTTTTGCCCAATGAAATCTATCCCACGGAGCAGCATGCTCACTTTTCTCTATTTTGTTTTCGTATAGAAGACGATTTTCGCGCGTGGGAAACCCGGCCATTTCGCGAAAACCACACGGGAGGGCAGTTCCTTGGACCAAATTTGCGTCCTCAACTCTTTCAGTTTCTGATTCCAATGCTCCCCTCCGTCCTCACCTCCCAGCTCCAAACGGGCGTTGAAGACTTTCTGCGGACCACCTTCCCGACCACGACGCCCCACTTCCACGGGGTGCTGGACCGATTCTTCGACCGGGACGGATCGGTCTTCAAGGGGCCGTACGTGAATGTCGACCTGCCCTTTCGCCACAGCGGCCACGGGCCGGACTACTTCCCGAAGGCGCCGCTGGGGGGTCCCCCGTACGCCCACCAGTGAGGGAAGTCAACGATTTCGCACAGCGGCGCTCCCGTAGCGGATCCATCAGGACCGTTCAGCACCCGGAGAAGAGTTCGTTCAGGTCTCCGACGACGTTCGGCAGGTACTCATCGAATTCCGCCTCGTACCGTTGATAAAGTTCGTTTTCTTGAATGCGTACAACTCCGAGATCAGAGCTATCAGAAAAGAAGCGCTGTTGAATGTCTGTGGCCGTTTGAATGTGATCCTGCTCACATTCCTCCTCAAAATGAGCCTCGGCGGCTGCCCAGTCCTCACGCGACATGTCCGTTATCGTCGTGAAAATGTCCATCGCGTGATGGCGGCCGTAATCCGACGATTCGTCGTCTCTGCGATCACGGAAGGCATGGAGCTTCAGGACGAGATAGTTGAAGCTTGAGGGGATGAACACCGTGGGGGCGTCAATGTCGATGTTCAACTCCTGGGCCGCTTCAGACAGGTCGATGGGGATGGCGTCTCGGTCGATCGAACGGGCCTCTTCGGCCACTCGCCCGTGAATACCCTCACTTCCGTGGGGGCGTGCTCGGATGCCACTTTGCTTGACCTCGTCCTTCTGCTCGGTGCGAGGCGGCGCCGTTAGAAGATCAATTTCGACTTCGTGGCCGGTATCCCCAAGCTCCCGTGCAAACTGGAAGTGGGGCGTGGTGGCTTCATACCCCAGATCGGCAAGCGCCTCGCGAAGCTGATCCATCTGGACGGCATTCGCAATCATCTCTGCCGATAGAATTACGTCGAGATCCTTCGTCGATCGTGAGGGTACGGGTCTTGGATAGCGGGGAGAGCGCTCGCTGTCATGATACTCGGAGCGAAGATACAGGCCCATGCCCCCACCAATCAAAAAGGGCGTGTCCGGAAGGCGAGCTTTCAAATTCAGGAGTTCTTGGGTCAGTCGGTCAAACGTGTCCATCACGTGCGGATTTTGTCGAAGCGGTTCAGAATGCGGTCTTCGATGTCGATCGCAATCTCCTGCTCGCGCTTATCCCCCTGCATCAGATCAAGGTAGGTTTGTACGTCAGAGGCCCAGTGCCCATCGTGTCCGAAGTACAAAATGTCGTCAGGCGATTCGTGCAGTACGCAGTTATAAAAGCGCTCGTCTCTGAACGTCGCCAGTTGTTCCTGATCGAGCGGAAGCTCCCGCGTGTAGGCCGTGTCTTCTTGTGACGGCGTCGTTGTTGCGTATCGCTCGGCGGAGGTCTTTCCGTCCCAGACCCATAGCGCTCCATCGAGTAGCTTTATGAGGGTCTCTTTTCTCTTCCGGCGATCCTTTGGAAGATCAAGACGCACCGACTCCGTCGGTTCAGGACGGCGGTACTCCTCTCGAAGATTCCGGAGTAACTTCTCAGGTTGGAGGAGCCGGATGCGGTTTCCTTTTTCGATAATCAGTTCCTCCTCAAGCGTACTGAGCACTTTCGACACGGTCGACAGCGACGCACGGCCATCCAGATCCTTGATCCCCTCGTGGATTTGCGTCACCGTTTCGTGCGGACCGGGCTCGTGAAGCAAGTATCGGCACACGAGCGAGCTCGTCCCCCGAAAGACATTCTTGATGCCCCCCGACTCTTTGTACTGATTTTCCTGATCGAGCCGAATCGCAACGAAGTCCTCGGTTTGCAGTATGTAATTCCCGTTGAGGTCCAATCCGGAAAGCCCTGTTTCTTCAAAGAGATCAGCGACGGAGGAGGAAAGGTACGGCAGAGCAAGGAGGGCATTTTCGACCTCGCGTTCGTTTAGGTCTCGAAGCGCCGCTTTCACGTAGCGAGGAGAGGCCCGGGTTTTGATTTCACCGACGAAGTGAATCTCTTGGTTCCGCCACGTCATCGAGACCTCGAAATCGGGTCGCCCGGCCCCTTGGTGAGAGTGTTTCGGTTGGAACCGGCACGTTCCGGTCTGTAACGGAGCGTAGGCGTCCTGCCTGCGAAACTGCTCCGCAAGCATACGCGCAAACTTGTCCTCGGTAAATCTAGGCATTTCGTGAAATAGTCAGTTTTCCTACGTAAGAAAATCGGCTGTTTCAAGAAAACTACACAGTCGTGACTGTTCCCCGAAGTGGGGCAGATCCATACTGAAGCCAAGCGTTTCGTCGGCTTTGAGTCCTGGTTATCACTGGTATGCTTCTTCCGTCTTCACATCCGAGCTCCAGACGGAGCCGACGTACTTCCGCAACCTGTATGCGGACTACGACGGTCCGAGTTCTCCGGTTCTCGCGTCGCGTTGTGAACGAACGGCCCCGCGGATTCGTCTACACATCCTCCGTGTCGGGGCTGTACTAATTTCCTGATATTGATTCGATCCCAGTCGTGCAGGCCTCCGTCCTTCTCGTCCTTTTTGCTGTTCTCGTTGGGATAGGGAGAGCCGACTGGACTCAACTGCGGGCAGAGGAGAGAGGCGAGAACGATCGAGGCGTGCGGACGGTCCGGACCGATTCGTTGCCCGAGCCGTCTCCGGCGCTGTCGCCGATGGAGGTCGTCCGCACACAGGTGGAGGCGCTCGGGGAAAACGATACGCCGTACGAGGGTGCCGGCATTGAGGCCGCGTTCAACTTTGCATCGCCGCGCAACAAGGAGGCCACCGGCCCGCTTGATCGGTTTCGACGACTGTTCGACACGCCGGTCTACGCCGGCCTACGGGCCGATGATTGATCATGAGGAGGCCACCTACAGGCCGGCTGAGGGGAGGGGGGATGTGGCGTGAGTAGGGGGGATACCAAATCCGGTAGATTCATTCCGGTCTGCGAACCAGATTTGTAGCGCCGTTGGACTCCAACGGCGCTACGAGAACCTTCTTCTGCGATGTAGGACAGGAAAAACGCCTGACTGCGAATAGGTATTGCTCCTCTCTATACCGGAAGTTTGCAGCCGGACTTGGTATGATTCTCATGACCACAAATGGCGAACGCGTAGGGTACCTGTTCCAGCTGTCCAAGCAAGCGGGACCGCCCCATGAGGGGTGCTGAATGACGGATACCGTCCAGCGGGTGCCGGTTGAGGAGATTGCAGGACAGAAAATCTGAGCCCGGAAGGGACGTCCGCCTTGGACAGTGCTCCGGACGCCCTTGTCCTCCTTACAACAAAGGGGGGAGAGCGCAGGAGGGGCGAAGCTGGTTTAAGGCCCTTCATGTTGCGCCGACACGTCCCGCTGCACGGCAACGTGATGGGTGGTTTCGCCCTCATAGGTGATGGGAAGAACCTTCCACTCAATGGTGAATTCAGAGCCGTCCTTCCGGTAGTTGATGGTTTTGCCGTGGAAGGGTTCGTTGCGCCGAATCTTCTGGTCGAGTCGATTCAGGACCGACTGGTCCGTTTTGGGTCCCTGTAGCATGCCGGGCGTTTCCCCGAGGACCTCCTCGGCCTCGTACCCGGTCATTTCCGTAAAAGCATCGTTCACATAGACGATTTCGCCGGGCGTATTTGCGCCGGCGGCCCGGGTCACGGTGATGGCGTCGAAGGACTGGTCGGCGGCCTCCTTGAAAAGGGCGTGACCGATGGCGTCGGAGACAGTCATAGGCAGATGGACATCCGTAAGAAGAATACGCATGTATTGCCTACGGACGACCATCCAACCAGTGCGGGGCTTTTCCGGGCGAACAGCAACGTCTTCGCAAAGGCGCTACTACACAGGGGCCAACGGTGGGGAGCCGGGTCCTGTGGAGATGCGGTCTGACTCGACGGTCCCTTCTGATGCGCGGGGAAGCGCTGATTATTACAAGGGGAGGGAAAGACACACAAGCCGTGCTCGGTTCGGTTGTCGATCGGCAGACATTTTGAACTGAACGTGGGGAGAGACGGTGCCGACGAGAAACCGTCGACGGTTGCCGAGCCAAAACAAAAAAGCGCCCGCTCCTGCGAACGGAGGCGGGCGCTGGGTGCGCTCGGGAGGATTCGAACCCCCGGCCTTCGGTACCGGAAACCGATGCTCTGTCCGACTGAGCTACGAGCGCAATAATATGTTGACGGCGCAAACACACTTCCGCGTGCGCCATCGTTGTGTTCGAAATTCAGGGCGGAATGTTCCTGCGAAGAATCGGCAAAGGGGCAACCCACGGGGGCGTGTCCCTCTTTCAACCGCACGCTGTATTCTCACCCATCCCCGTGCCTGTTATGGAGCCCGACCGCCCTGCCTCCGCCCCGGAGGCCGAGCCGAATCGGCCGCGTCTCGACGACGGGTGGGCGCCCGGCGGCCACATTCCGCTGGACGGGCCGCTGGAGCAACGGTCCATCCGGACCGCCCTCTTCGAGGTGATGACCGGTGTTGTTGTGCTCGGGGCTGCGTTTGTGTTTTTCCAGCTTGTCGTGACCCCGGCGTTGCTGCTCGCGCAGGTGGCCCTGGCGGAGGGGGGGATGCCGTCCCTGCAGACGATTGGGGATCCCACCCAGGTCCTCGGCACCTACACCCGCGAGTTGATCCTCAGCAACAGCGGCGGCCAACTGCTGGGGCTGGCCCTGCCGGCCTTCTTGATGGCGCGGCTGCACACGAGTCGCTCGCTCGCATTTCTGCGGGTGCGGGCCGTAGACAGCCGGCTGCTCGTGCTCGCCGTGGTCGGTGTGGTGGGGCTGCAGCCGGTGGTGCAGTGGCTGGTGCAGGTCAACCGCATGCTGCCGCTGCCGGAAGCGGTCCGCCTGTTTGAGCAGACGCAGATGGAGCTCATTCGGTCGGTGCTGGAAAGCGGGCTCGGCGTCCCCTTCAATTTGGTCATGATGGCGGTCGTGCCGGGGCTCTGCGAAGAGGTGTTGTTTCGAGGGTATGCGCAGCGGCAGTTTGAGCGTGGGGCCGGGCCGGTCGGCGGCATTCTGCTGTCCGGACTTCTGTTCGGGGCGTATCACCTGCGGCCCACACAAATACTTCCCCTTGCCGGACTCGGCCTGTATATGGCCTACTTGACGTGGCGGACCGGCAGTTTGTGGCCGGCGATTCTCGTGCACACGGCCCACAACGGACTTGCCGTGCTTCTGTCTGCCTACGTGCGGACGAATCCGGACTACGACCTGCAGACGCTGGAGCAGGCCCCGATGCCGTGGTATGCGGTAGTGGGAGGATTCGTGATTGTGGGCAGCGTCCTCTATATTTTGGATTCGCTTACCCGTCGCCTCCGAGAGGCTTGACTCTGCCGGAGACAGTTCCGGCCCGCATTCTCTTTTCCGAGACGCGCTTTCCGCCGATGAGCACGTATGACAACTGGGTTAGTATCTTTCGAACCGGAACCGATTACGAAGCGGACATTGTGCGGGATCGACTGGACGACAGCGGGATTCCCGCCGTCGTGCTCACCCAGCGGGATCACGCCTTTAACCTCACGGTGGGCGACCTGGCGTCGGTGCACGTGATGGTCCCGCCCGACCGGGCCGACGAGGCGGTGTCGCTGCTGGAGGAACGCCTGGACGACGAGGAGCTGGAGGAGGCGGCTCTTGGGGCCGACCCCGACGCCCCGCCCGCCAACGATCCCGACGACGATGCCCGGATGGATTCGGGGCAGGACCGCATCGACTTCGACGCGCCGGACGATGAGGGGGCCTCCGACACGTAGGGCGGTCGGACGGAATGAATAGAAGAGAGGGGGGAACGACGAATTTCGAAATGACTGGCACTGGATTTACCTGTGAGCAACAACGTTCGACGCATCCTGACGGCGCTCGTGGCGGCGCCCGCTATGGTCGGCATTGCCTACCTCGGCGGATGGCCCTTTGCGGCGCTGGTCGTGGGGATTGGAATGGTGGGACAGGTCGAACTCTATCGCATGGCGCGCTCGGTGGGGGCAACGCCCAACGTCACCGGCGGGGCTGTGCTGGGAGGACTTGCCGTGGCTGCCCTCGCGCATCCGCCGCTGTGGCCGCTCACGGTCGGATGGCTCGTCCTCTTCGTGATTCTCGCGCCGTTTCTGCTGCCGCAGGAGCACTTCCTATTTAGTCTGATGACCACCCTGGCCGGGGCAGTCTATCCGACGGGCCTGCTGGGCAGTCTCGTGATGCTGCGCGCGGCACGGTCCGCGTCGGTGGACGGCGATACGGCGTTCTGGCTCGTGATTCTCACGTTTCTGCTCGTGTGGGCGACCGACATCTTTGCGTACTACGTAGGCAAATGGATCGGCGAGCGGCCGCTGGCGCCCCACATTTCTCCGAACAAAACCTGGGAGGGCACGCTGGGGGGCTTTGCGGCGGCGGGGGGAATGGCCGCCGGCCTCAAGCTGACGGTGCTGTCGCTGCTGGCCTGGCCGCACGTGGTTGTGCTCGCGGTTCTGGGCGGCGGACTGAGTCAGGTGGGCGACCTTATGGAGAGTCAGCTCAAGCGCGACACTGGGGCCGACGACTCCAGCGCGCTCCTGCCGGGCCACGGCGGGATGCTCGACCGCTTCGATTCAATGGTGGTGGCCGCGCCCCTCATCTACCTGTATCTCCACGCGGTCGTCGGGCTCTTTTGAGTCGCCGCAGGAGGAACGTGCGATCCCGCCTCAGAGTTTGCATAGCACACTCGCATTGAATGCGCAGCCGTTGAGTCGTCATGGGCTTGTTTTCTTCTGGGAGGGGGCCGCGCCGGTTCGACTATACGCCGCGGTACTACGATCCCGAGGCCGACGACCATCAGCAGTTGCGGCGGCGCCTGCGGGCGCGGGGCCGCGGTCGGGAACGGCCGCATTCCCTGTCGATCGTCGTTATGATCGGGCTCCTCCTGTTGACCCTGGTGCTGTATTTTTCTCTCTAATGAATCCGCTTCGTTCCGTTTGTGGCCGATGACACTGCCCCGTCCGACGACGGCATCATTGAGGTGATGCCGGACCGTCTCGCCAACCAAATCGCCGCCGGGGAGGTGGTGCAGCGCCCGGCGTCGGTGGAGAAGGAGCTGATCGAAAACGCGATTGATGCGGGGGCCTCGTCGATCGAGGTGCTGCTCAAGGATGCCGGGAGTACGCTGGTGCAGGTCATTGACGACGGCTGCGGCATGAGCGCTGAGGACGCAAAGCGGTGTTTTGAGCGGCACGCCACGAGCAAGATCCAGTCGGTTGACGACCTCGTGCGCATCCGGACGCTCGGGTTTCGGGGCGAGGCGCTGGCCTCCATTGCTGCCGTCTCGCAGGTGGAGCTGAAGACGAAGCGCGTGGAGGACGACGCCGGGACGCTCGTGAAGGTGGACGGCGGCGAGATTGTGGAGCAGCGCCCCTGTGCGACCCAGGACGGCACCTCGGTGGCCGTGCGGAATCTCTTCTTCAACGTGCCGGCCCGCCGCAACTTCCTGAAGACCCCCGCCACGGAGCTGAAGCACCTCACCACGACCGCGCAGTTCCTGGCGCTGGCCAACCCGCGAACGGCGTTCCGGGTGGAGCACGACGGCCATGAGCACTACGACCTGGCGCGGGCCCAGTCGGAGGAGCCGCATGCGGCCCTGAAGGAGCGCATCCTGGGCCTCTTCGGCGAGGAGCGGGCCGACGAGCTGGTGCCGGTTGAGGACGCGTCGAGCGACCTCACCCTGACCGGCTTCGTGGGGGCGCCGTCCTTTCACCGAAAGACCCGGGGCGAGCAGTTCCTGTTTGTGAACGATCGCTACGTCAAGGACCGCTACCTGAGCCACGCGGTCAAAAAGGCGTACGGCGACATGTTGCCGGACGGGGCCTTTCCGTTTTTTGCGCTGTTTCTGACGATGGATCCGCGGCGGGTGGACGTCAACGTGCATCCGCAGAAGTCGGAGGTCAAGTTTGACGACCAGAGCGGCATCTACGGCTTTCTCCGGAGCGCGGTGCGGGAGGCGCTGGGCCGCGTTCACGTGACGCCGCAGATGGGGGGCGACCCGTCGGGGCCGGCCGGCGAGGACACGCACGAGGACGACGGGGACGAAGGGAAGGAGGGGGAAGCCCCGTCGGCCGGGGCGTCCGGGACGGCGTCGACGAGCCCGAGCAGGGCCTCGGGGTCGCCCACGCCGACCTCCTTCCAGCCGCGCCGGTCGTCCGACTCGGAGCCGGGGGCCTCGTCTACGGAGCGATCGTCGTCTCCCCGCTCGTCCCCGGACCGTTCGTCGAGCCGCTCGCGGTCCGCCGGGGGGACGCCGCCGGGGGAGCAGTCGGATGCGCTCTACCGGCCGCCGGAGGGGGAGCGGGGCGATTCTGATGCCGAGGCGGCCGGCGATGCGTCCGACCGGGACTCGGATCGGCGCCCAGTGTGGGGGCTCCACGACACCTACATCGTGACGCCCACGGACACCGGCATGATGCTCGTGGATCAGCGGGCGGCGCACGTGCGGGTGCTCTACGAGCGCAATCAGGAGCGCCTGGCGGAGGAGCAGGGGGCGTCGCAGCAGCTGTTGTTTCCGCACACCGTCGACTTGTCGCCCAGCGACGCCGATTTGCTGGAGGAACTGCTGCCGGAGCTGCAGGCGCTCGGCTTTGAGATTGAACGAATGAGTGGGCGCACGGTGGCGGTCCGAGGGGTGCCCTCCGACGTGCCGGACGGGGACGAAAGCGGGGTGCTCGAAGCGATTCTCGAACAGTACAAGTCGGAGCAGGACACGGTGGAGGATGAGCGGCGGGATCGGCTGGCCCGCACGCTGGCGCAGCAGAGTGCTGTGCAGCGGGGGCAGGCGCTCTCGACGGCGGAGCGGCGGCAGCTGCTTCAGGATCTGTTCGCGTGTGAGATGCCGTACGCGGATCCGACGGGGCAGCCGACGACGGCGAAGTGGTCGATGGAGGAGATTGGGAAACGGTTTGAACGATAGCGTTGGAAGGTTGGAGCGTTGGAAGGTTGGAGCGTTGGAAGGTTAGAGCGTTG
>CAYOWD010000150.1:0-10347 GCA_964407535.1 uncultured Salinivenus sp.
CCGAAGCGCTCGGGTGGGCCGACGATGCGTGGGAGGTGCCGCCCCAGACGGTGCTGCCGGCGGGATCGATCATGCCGGTGTTGGAGAGTGGGCAGTTTCGAGTGACGGGACAAGTATTCTTTCGTCCCCTGCAACCTTTTCAGCCGGCTCCCCAGTTTCCGGCGGAAGATGAGATTGCTTCGAAGGAAGCGATTGAGTACGAGTATCCTGAGTAGAATTATCGGAGCTTCTCTTCTGTCTAAGTGAGGCTGTTATGAGAGCATGTGGAGAGAAAGCCGGTTTGTCAATGGTCCCATTGATTCTGAGGGTCGGCTGGTTGCCGTTCGTGGTGATTCTGCTCGGCTCGACGGGAGGGTGTCAGTCTTCGTCGAAGCCAGATTCAAAAGAGGAGTCGTGGGTGCCAGATCCGATTGCAAAGACCGCTCATGCGGGAGAAGGGGTGAAGGATTCTGCCACCTACCGGGCGGAGGTGGACGTGCAGGCCCTTGATGGAAGTTTGTGGGTACTTGTGAATGGATTTCCAACGTACGTTTTCAAGAAGGGACGTTTTACGGAGGATCACGTGGATCCTCCCATTAACACGGCTCTCATAGGCGTTGGGAACCAGTATACATTGCGAATCGAGCCGTGGGTCGAACAATCAGGAGGGGATCTCAGAATCGGGAGTGCGGAGGTCGAAGGAAGGGTGTCCGTAAATGAGAAGCAAATCATTCCGGGAAGCGAGATTGAATCGACCTTGGTCGACAGTGCCTACGCGGCCTGGAGCGAGCGGGCCCGCGAGCAGTGGGCCACCTACCGGTCGACCGTCGAGGCGGGCGCGCTCGATTCGATGCGGGCGTGGGCCTCGCGCAATCCGATGACGGTATCGACCACCTTCGACAACGAGGCGGGGCCGGACTTCTCAAAGATTTTCGAGGAGGCGCCTCGGTTAGAGGATAGCCCGGCCACGCGCAAGCGGCTCAAGGACTACGCGATGCATTTGCGAGATCTGATGGCCCGGAAGGACACCTCCGCTCTGTTTGAGGAATTTCGGTTCTATTACGCTCAGCAGTATAAGATCACCGGATATAAGGGAGGCGTTCAGGAGGATAAAGCGTCTCTACGAGAAAATGTCGTCATGGACGACCCGGAGTTGAATTTTGGACGTGAAGAGATTGGGCTACGCCGATGGAGCGAGGGTCGGGTCTGGGAGGTTTATCGAGAAGGAGCAGATGCCTTTTTTCAGAGTGGAAATACGATTCGGGAGGTCTACGTTGCGGAGATCGACGGAGCGCTCAAGGTCGTGCGGTAGTTGAGTTGAGGAGGGTTGTCATTCCTCCGGAGTACGTGCCGAAGAAGCGGGGGACCTTTTTGGTGGATGCCAGCGTCGAGTCCCAAGAACGGAGCATGATGGGAGAGAGTGTAGACATTGCGGTTGCAGTTCACTACGTCGAGGTTGAGGGCGAGGTCCGGTAGGTGGTGTTGCCGCCGGAGACACGGGTAGGCCTTGAGGGCTCCCTGGAAGAGACAGCCAAGAAGCGAAACTGGGCGATGGCTCGAAACGAGGAGACTCCAGTCCCGGGCGGTGGGACAGATCGAAAGCTCCACCTGCCGGTCCATGTGGGCTACTGGCCGGTGCGGACCGGAGAGCCGGATGGACAGAGCCGGTTGCGCAACAAGTGGAAGGACGCCCGGGACCGGGTATTGATCAGTGTCCCAAGCGAGGATCCGGACTGGCGGCGCTGGCAGGCGTCGGCCCGACAGCAGACGGCGGCCCAGGAGCTGAGCAAGGTGCACTGGACGAGTCAGGTGCCGCCGCCGGAGAACTACGAGTCGATTTTGCAGAGCGGGCAGTTTCAGGTGACGGGCCAAGTATTCTTCCGGCCTCTCCAGCCCTTTGATCCGGATCCAAAGATTCCGAAGACGGATGGGGAAGGAAATCTCGTCGGGGACGCTAAGAATCGTTTCTACGCCACTGAGGCGATTGGGGGAGAGCAGGGATACCAGTATTCTCAAAACGTCCCATTCGGTTGCAGCCGGGGAGGGAGCGGCCAATGAGTACGCCTATAGATAGAAGAGTCGTTTCGAGCTTCGCTATCGCGGCGGTTCTGTTTGGCGTTTTCGTTTGTGCTGCTGGATGCGAGACTGAGAGAAGAGGCAGAGAATCCGAACGGTCTCAGAAGAAGGAGGTCCGCGAGGAAGTGCCAAAAGGGCACTACTGGCTGAACGTCAAAGTCGACCAGTTCAAGGGAAGCTATACGCTCCTCTGCAACGGCTTTCCGGTCAAGCGGATGTGGGTAAACATCATAGAGTCTGATGACGAGTGGGCGGCGGACATGCAAACGGCTTTGATCGGAGAGGGAAACGTGGCCTCGATTCGAATCCGTCCGTTTCTGGATTACAGCGGGAAGCGTCTCACTGTGGGAACGGTGCAGCTCGAAGGATGGGTCGAAGTTGAGGAGACGCGCCAGTCGTACGTGCCGTTGCACAAGGTGAAGGGGGCAGAGAAGGAGGGGCGCCTTCGAGCCGAAGCGGTGGATTCGGCGTATACCGACTGGAAAAAGCAGGTGACGGGGCAGTGGGAGGAGCTGTTGGAAGAGAAGGAGACGCCGAAGGCCGCTTTTATACAGCTCAAGACGTGGCGGTGGGAGAATCCGATTGAGGTGGAGACGACGCCGTTCGAGAACCGACACGGGCCGAACTTTTCAAAGATTTTCGAGGAGGCGCCGGTAATCAAGGACACCCCGGCCACGCGCAAGCGTCTGAAAGACTACGCGATGCATCTGCGAGAGTTGATTTCCAATCACGACGGCCCCGGGCTCTACCGAGAGCTCCGTCCCGCCAAGAATGCCGCGTATCGACAACAAGGCATCACACCGCCGTCCGACAGCGCCCGCCGGGCCGATTGGGCGGCGGCGGCCGAAAAGAGAGTCGGGTGGTTCCAGCCGGGACGAAGCGCAGGGACACTCACTCGCGACAGGATTGGACTGCGGAAGTGGGTTGAGGGCCGGGTGTGGGAGCTTTACAAAGAGGAGTCCGGAGAGCCGCTGTTTGGGGAGTCGGAGATCTTCGTGGGAGAGGTAAACGGAGAGCTTAAGGTCGTTCGCTCCGAATAAGCGGTGTAGAGGAGACGGAAGGAGCTGTCGTAAGAGGCAACTCGACCTGTGGATCATCCCGAAGTACGTGCCAAAGAAATGCGGGACGTTTCTGGTAGACGCAACGGTTCGGAATCTGGTAACGGGAGACGTGACGTTGCCTCGATCGATTGTGCCGTTCACTACGTCGACGTGGACGGCGATATCCGATATACGGCGTTGCCGCCGGAACCGTCGGTGGGCATCGAGGACGCTCGCAAACAAACGGCGCGGGAGCAAAACTGGGCGAAGGACAGCACAGCTGGCCAGCCCGGACGGAAGAGACCCCGGCACCGGGTGGAGGGACGAGCGAAAGCTCCTCCTGCCGGTCCGCGTCGGTTACTGGCCGGTGCGGGACGCCGGAGCGTCACGAAAGAGGACCTGAGGACCGACCGGACGGACTTGGGTCAGGAGATCGGGGAGGATGACGCAAGTTTCTGCTTTCATGTGCAGGATGATGAAACGGAAACGGACCGGCTTGACTCTCGGTGGCGAGTGACGTATGAAGAAAGAGGTGCTGCGTGCATCCCATGCACTCCGGAAAGAGAACGTGCAGCATCCTACGCAACGCCTTCGCCACGAATCGGGCCGTTCGGGCTCCTCTCATGATGCCCCGCATTGCGTATCGGACGAGCGTCGTTGTTCTCGTTGCCGTGCTGAGCGTCCTGCCGGCGCACGGGCAGACGGACGGGGCGGTAGAGGTGCCGGATCCGGTGCTGACGGACGTGTCGTTTTCCGTAACGGTCCCCGTCGATTCGTCGCTTGCCGAGCGAGGCCGACCGGTCGTGCAAGTTGGGGACGAGCGCTATGCGCTCACGTACGACGACGAGCAGGGACGGTGGACAGCGGAGGCCGTACAGATTTCCCGGTCGGGAGCCGCGACGGTGGCCGTCGTTGCGAACGGGACGACACTTCGGAGCGCCGATACGCGCGCCATGCCCGGATGGCTCTCGTTGCTTCCGCCGCTCGTGGCCATCGGGCTTGCCCTCCTCTACCGCCGTGTGGTTCCGGCCCTGTTCGTCGGCGTATGGACGGGAGCGGTGCTGGCGATCGGCGTCACGCCCTGGGGGGGATTCAAGGGCCTGCTCGATACCCTTCAGGTCTACGTCCTCGGCGCCCTTGCCGATGAGAGCCATGCCGCCATTCTCCTCTTTTCGCTGATGATTGGGGGCATGGTGGGCATCATTTCGAAGAACGGGGGCACGCTCGGCATTGTGGAACGGATCGCCGGCTGGGCGAGCACGTCGCGTCGCGGTCAGATGGCCACGTGGGCACTGGGGCTCGCCGTCTTCTTCGACGACTATGCCAACACACTCATCGTGGGCAACACGATGCGACCGGTCACCGATCGCCTGCGCATCTCGCGGGAAAAGCTGGCCTACATCGTCGACTCGACGGCGGCGCCCATCTCGTGCCTCGCGTTTGTGACGACGTGGATCGGGTACGAGGTCGGACTCGTGGGGACCGCCATCGAGGGCATCGACGGATTCGATCAGGGCGCGTACGCGGTGTTTCTGCACTCGCTGCCGTACAGCTTCTATCCGCTGCTCGCCCTGTTTTTCGTGTTCGTCGTTGCGTACTCGCAGCGGGACTTCGGGCCGATGTACGACGCCGAGCGGCGGGCGCGGGCAACCGGAAATGTGCTTGCCGGCGACGCCCAGGTCGATGAGGCGGCCGCCGAGGACGAGAGCCTATCGCCCCCGCCGGGCACGCCCACGCGGGCCGTCAACGCGATCCTCCCCATTCTCGTGCTTATCGGCACCGTGATCGGCGGACTGTACGCAACCGGAGTTCAGGGCACGGAGGCCGGCGCCTCCCTTCGAGAAGTGATCGGGGCGGCCGACTCGTACGCTGCCCTCCTGTGGGGCTCCCTCATGGTGGTTCTGGTGGCGGTTGGGCTCTCGTTGGGGCAGGGCCTTCTGGATCTCGAACAGACCGTCGAGGCCTGGTACGAGGGCTTGAAGTCCATGCTCTTCGCGATGATCATTCTCGTGTTGGCCTGGGCCCTCTCCGACATTACGGAGGTGCTCCATACGGCCGACTATCTGGTGTCCGTACTCGGCGAGTGGGTAATGCCGGGAGCGGTGCCGGCCCTCATTTTCGTCCTGGCCGCCGCCACGGCCTTCGCCACCGGGTCGAGCTGGGGCACCATGGGCATTCTGATGCCGCTGGTCGTCCCCCTGGCGTGGGCGGTGCTTGTCCAGAATGGAATGGACGCCCCTGCCCATCACCACATTCTCTATTCCGCCGTCTCGTGCGTGCTCGCCGGAGCCGTCTGGGGCGATCACTGTTCGCCCATTTCCGACACCACCATTCTGTCGTCCATGGCCAGCGGCTGCGACCACATCGCCCACGTGCGCACCCAGCTCCCCTACGCCCTGAGTGTGGGCCTCGTGGCGTTGTTGGGGGGCACTCTGCCTGCAGGCTTCGGGCTGCCGTGGTGGATTGCTCTGCTGGCAGGAGGCGGTCTCCTTGTGGCCATTCACTGGGGAATCGGAAGGCCGATCGAAGGAAAAGAGGTATCGGGGGAGGGAAATGCATCGTGAAGATCCCATGCCTCGTTCAAGAATGCGGAGGCGGAGAGCTGTCCAGTCGCCGGGGGGGTTATTTGTTCGGGCAAAATGTCTACGGAATTTTTGCAGGAATCCGTCTTTGCGTAGTTGTGTCCGCCCGTAAAGGCAGGTACATTAAGAACATCATTCCCTTTCACTTGATTGCAGCAACTCCAGTCTGTCTATGCTTGAAGCCGATAATCGCCCGTGGGGTCGCTGGGAAGAATATCTGAATGAGCCCAGCTATCGTGTCAAACGCATTTTCCTGCATCCGGGAGAACGGCTCTCGCTGCAGAAGCACGAACACAGAAAAGAGTACTGGGTCATCGTGCGGGGACGCGGGGTGCTCACGCTTAACGATGAAGAACGAGAGGTGGAGCAGGGAGACACCTGCTTCATCGACATTGAGGATGTGCATCGGATCAAGAATACGGGAGAGGAGCCGCTCGTCTTTATTGAAACGCAAACGGGGCTCTGCGTGGAGGATGACATCATCCGATTTGAGGACGACTATGGGCGCGTCGAGGATGCGGAGAAGAACGACTGACGCGCATACGGTCGGCACCTTCTTTGTAGAGGTCCGTTAATAACGAGAAATGGATTCCGGTCGATGCCTTCTCTATAGGCGGACGGGACACGTCGATTGCTTGGATTGTATGCTGACGCGTTATGGTATTGCCGATATACCTTTACGGGCACGAGGCGCTTCGCGAAGAGACGGAGCCGGTGGACGAAAACACCGAGGCGCTCCAGGATCTCATTGACAATATGATCGAGACCATGCACAACGCCGCCGGGATTGGGTTGGCGGCGCCCCAGGTGGGGCGTACGGAGCGGCTTTTTGTGGTCGACGTGACGTCGATGGCCGAGCAGATGGAAGACGAGGGAGAGCCGGTGCCTCCGCAGCCGATGGTGTTCATCAATCCCGAGATTGTGGAGGAAGGGACGAGCACGACCGACATGGAGGAAGGCTGTCTTTCCATTCCGGAGGTCCGAGAGGTGGTCACCCGCCCCGAACGGATTCAGGTGCGCTACCGCGACCGAAATTTTGACGAGCAGGTCCTCGATACGGGAAGTGTGCTGGCCCGGGTGGTACAGCACGAGAACGATCACCTCGATGGGGTGCTGTTTACCGATTACCTCAGCAGTTTCCGCAAGAAGCTGCTCAGTCGGAGTCTTCGTAAGATGACGAACGGCGAGATTGAGGCCGATTATCCGCTGGTGGCGCAGGGGGACCAGCCGGTTCCGGCTCGGTAGGCAGTATGTGGCCGAGGCACGCGGTCCGTGGAGTCGAGATGCAGGGGGATGTTCGGGGGAGTTGGGGGAGCCTGGCTGCTGGGCGGATGTCGGCAATTGTCCTTACAGTCCCAGCTATGCTTTCTCGACAGGAGGCCGAGGCGGTGTACGATCGGATTGGGCGATGGCAAGACACGCAGGCCGTCTACGAGCGGGCTGCCATCGACGCGCTGATTGCGCACGGGGCGTTCGATACCGTCACAACGCTTTTTGAAATCGGGTGTGGGACGGGGCGCGTGGCCGACCGGCTGCTCCGGGAGCACTGTCCAGCCGAGGCCCGCTACGTGGGGGTGGATCTGAGTACCGCGATGGTGCAGGCGGCGCAGAACCGGCTGGACGGGTACGGCGGACGGGCGACTATTCGCAAGACGGACGGGTCGTTTGCGTTTGAGCTTCCACCGGCGTCGCAGGAGCGCGTTGTGGCCACCTACGTGTTCGATCTGTTGGCTCCGGCCGACATCCAGGCCTGTCTCGCAGAGGCGCGCCGGGTGCTCACGCCGGGAGGCCGGTTGTGCCTGGCCGGACTTACGTGGGGGCGTCGGCCGCTGGGACGGCTCGTGTCGACAGGGTGGTCGGTTCTCCACCGTGTGCGGTCCGAGTGGGTGGGGGGATGTCGGCCCCTTCGCCTCCGATCCGTGTTGGAGGAGGCGCAGTGGACCGTTACGGCCCGAACGGAGGTGCAGTCGTGGGGCGTTCCATCGGAGGCAGTGGTGGCGACGCCGGCGTAATCCGAACGCCGGTCCGTCCTCGATCAGCCCGAGCGTGAGCATGCGGCTGTTCTGTGGGGCAGGCTATTGGATTCGATTGTCGATACGCAGACACGTGGAGTGGAGAGCGGTATGACGGCACGCATCGGTCGCAGTGGGGGCCTCCTGGCAGTGGTGGTTGCAGGCCTGCTCCTTGCGGGGTGTGGGACGGAGACAACCGAGGACCCTGAGGAGGCGCCGCGGTACGTGACCACCATCCCGCCGTTCGACATGATTCTGAGTCGGCTCGTCGAGGGGCGGGGCACGGTGAAGCGGTTGTTGGCCCCTGGGACTTCGCCGCACACCTATGATCCTACACCGTCGGATTTGCGGGCGACGACGGAGGCAACGGCACTCGTCTTCGGGGCGGAGCATCTGGACGGTTGGGCGGCGGACCTGCCGGCCTCGCAGCGTCTCGAACTGCTCGGCCTGCTGCCGCCGGACGCGCGTCTGTCTTTTGAACACGACGGGCACGGTGCCGAGAATACGGTCGATCCGCACTTCTGGACCGATCCGCTGGCCGTAAAGCAGATGCTCCCCGTGATGGTGGACACGCTCTGTGCAATCGACAAGTCCGGCTGTGCGACGTACCGGGCAAATGCCGATTCGTTTGCAACGGCTCTGGTCGCCCTCGACACGCGGCTGCGCGCGCTGCTGGATCCGGTGCGCGACACGCCGGTACTGCTGGCTCAGCCGTTTTTCCGGTATTTTCTCCGCCGATACGGGCTGCTGCTCACCGGCATCATTGAGCCGCGTCCGGGTGCTGAGCCGACGCCGCAACAGCTCCAGGAGATCGTGAAGCGCACACGGAACGGTGGGGCGCGAGCAATTCTCACACAGCAGTCGCTCTCCGATCGGGCTGCGCAGGCAGTTTCGGAAGCAGCCGCGGTCCCCCGGGTGACACTGGACCCCATCGGGGGCGTCGACGGGCGGCGCACCTACGAGGAATTGCTGTTGAGCAACGGATATATCCTGCGTGATTCTCTCGATATCGTCCAGACGGAGTGAAGCCGGATCAGCCTCCTCGTCCGGGCGTTGGGGGACCGTGACTGCTCCTGCCGCCTCCCTTTTGGTGTTGGTGTTTCGTGTTGTGGTACAGTCTACTTCCACCGTCTCTGTGTCCGAGCTCGGCGTCCAGTTCGGCGATCACGCTGTCCTAAACGGCGTAACGTTCGAGGCAGGGGCGGGCGACTTTGTGGCCGTGGTGGGGCCGAACGGGGGCGGCAAGACGACGCTCCTGCGCGTGCTGCTCGGGCTCGTCGCACCGGCGCATGGCCTTGTCCACGTGCTTGGGCGGCGGCCCGAAACAGTCGATTCCGGCCTCGTGGGGTACGTGCCGCAGGTCAAGCGACTGGATCGCACGTTCCCGGCTCAGGCGCTCGATCTGGTGCTCACCGGGCTGCACCAGCGGTGGCCCTTTTGGGGAAATACGGGGGAGAAAAAACAGGCCCTTCATGCGCTCCGTCGCGTCGGGGCGCAGGATCTCGCCCGCAAATCGCTGAATACGCTCTCCGGCGGCGAGCTGCAGCGGGTGTATCTGGCACGTAGCCTCGTACGGACCCCGCGCCTTATTCTGCTCGATGAGCCGGCCACGGGCATCGACGTGGCCGGGGCCTCGGACCTTTACGACGTGCTCGAAAAGGATCAGGCGGATCGGGAAACCACCATTGTTATGGTGACGCACGACTGGAATGCGGCCTATCACCATGCCACGCACGTCCTGCTCCTCGATGGAGAGCAAGTGGGCTTTGGGGCGCCGGAGGCCGTGCTGACCGACGAGGGGTTGCGCAAAGCGTTTGGACACACCGGACACGCACACGCCATGCTCATGGGCAACGCCTCTCATGCTTCCTGACGCGCTCACCCTTCCGTTCTTTCAGCGGGCGCTCCTCGCAGGGGTTCTCGTCGGGGCCCTGGCCGGCTACTACGGGGTCTTCATCGTCCAGCGACAGCTCAGCTTTCTCGGCGTGGGCCTCTCGCACGCGGCCTTCGGCGGGGTGGCCCTGGGGCTCCTCCTGCAGGTGAATCCGGTCTGGACGGCCCTGCCCTTCACGGTCATCGTGGCGATCGCCATTACCGCCGTTACCCACAGCAGTACGGTGAGCAGCGACACGGCGATCGGTGTCTTCTTCGCCGCGGCGATTGCAATGGGGGTGGTCCTCCTCACCTTCAAGCAGTCGTACACGGCCGATGCGTTCACGTACCTGTTTGGGTCCATCCTGGCGGTGCAGGAGACGGACCTCTGGGTGCTGGGGGGCATCGTGCTCCTGGCGAGCGGCACCCTGCCGGTGTGGGGACGATGGGCGTACGCGACCTTCGATCGGGATCTGGCTCGGGCCGACGGGGTGCCGGTCGACCGTGACGATTACGTGCTGGCGGCCCTGCTGGCGGTGACGGTCGTCGGGGCCGTCAAGGTGGTCGGCATCGTGCTGGCGGCTGCGTTCTTTGTGATTCCCGCCGCGGCGGCCCGCCTCTTTACCGGCAGCTTCGGCGGCATGACCGTCCTCGCTGTTGGGCTGGGCACCGCGACGGCGGTCGGCGGCCTGGCGGGCAGCTACGCGTTCGACCTGCCGAGCGGCGCCGCCATTATTCTGGTGCAGACCCTCGTCTTTAGCGTGGCGGTGGTTGCGGGCGACGGAG
>CAYOWD010000151.1:0-10322 GCA_964407535.1 uncultured Salinivenus sp.
GGGCCTCCGCAAAGGAGGAGGGGCCGACGGGGGCAATCATGAACTCCTGCATGTCGACGTTGTTGTCGGCGTGCTCGCCGCCGTTGAGGATGTTCATGAGCGGCACCGGGAGCGTCGACGCGCGGGCCGTGCCCACGTACCGGTAGAGCGGAAGGCCGAGGGTGTTGGCGGCGGCCTTTGCGGCGGCGAGGGAGACGCCGAGCAACGCATTCGCGCCGAGGGCCGATTTGTCGGGCGTGCCGTCGAGCTCAAGAATGCGGTGGTCGAGTCCCACCTGGTCCAGCACGTCCGTGCCTTGAAGGTCCGGGGCAATCGTCGTGTTGACGTTGGCTACGGCTTCCTGGACGCCCTGTCCGTCGAAGCGATCGGCGTCGCCGTCGCGTAGCTCCACGGCTTCGTAGTCGCCGGTAGACGCCCCGCTGGGAACGGCGGCACGCCCCTGTACGCCCTCGTCTGTGGTCACGTCCACCTCGACGGTCGGGTTGCCTCGGCTGTCCAAAATTTCGCGTGCGGTAATGGAGTGAATAGAAGCCATAAATGCTATGAACGTGACAGAACCAGTACGTGAGAAGAGAATGGGTGTGGAAACGGAACCCGCAGGGGGCCGTCCCAGACCGATCTCAATGTAGGCGAATCGGACGGAGAAGTACAAGAATTTTGCTTTTCTCCAAAAAGGAGGCTGGTTTTCCGCCCACCGTCTTCATGGAGCCGGAAGACTTCCAAAGACGGGACGTGCCGAGAGGACGGACTGCCTCCTGCGTCGGGTCCTCGACATCAGGGGGCCTGGCGGACCGTCGTCGTCTCGTTGATCCAGGCGTAGCAGCCCTCGTCAATGGTTGTGGTGCTGCCCTCATCCCAGTCGTCGCGGTAGAAGATGTCTTCCTGGGTCGGAAAAACGTCCTTGTAGCTGTCAATTTTGCTGTTTGCCACGGAGGCGATCGAGGAATCCGTCTCAATGGCCTGCTTGTACTTGTCGACGGCCGCCCAGTATACGGCCTTGTCTTTGCGTCCAAGCTCGCCTCCGCTACACTCGTTGACGGCCCGTGTGTACAAATCGCCGATCCCGATGTAGGCCTTCGCAAAACTGCTGTCCAGTTCCAGGGCCTTCCGGTACGCCGATCGCGCCTCCGGGAAGTTATTCATTTGCTGGTGCGCCTTCCCACGGTTGAAGTGATCCGTGGCCTGAAGGTCGGCGCCCTGCTCCACCGCCCGGTCGTACGCGTCCAGCGCCTCTTGGGGACGCCCGTCGTCGAGGCGCATTTCCGCAATCTGCCGGACGGTCTCGGCCGGCGGATTCGTCTTCATGAGCGCCGGGGCAAGCTCGGAGGCCTTCGTAATATTGCCCTGCTCGACGTAGGCATTGAAGAGCGATAGCATCACCGCGGCACTGTCCGGGTGGGCCTCGTACTGTTTTTTAAAGTAGTTGACCTTGGCCTGCGGGTTTTTGCCGAAGATGTCGCCCCGAACCGACGCGACAATTTCTTGCACCTTGTCGTCGTCTCCCCGCTGTGACTCCACCTGCTTGAGAAACGCGAGGGCCTTGTCCTGCTGATTGGCATCCAGGTAGTCGCGCAGGATCTTCCGGATGTAGTAGGGGTCAATTTCGGCCGGGGCGAGCTCGAAGGCCTTTTGGTAGTGCGCTGCGGCGGTGTTGAGTCCGTCCGGAATCGACGACAGGACCTCGCCGAACTGTTCGAGAAAACGCCCCCGATACAGCTCCCACTTATACGTCTCGTAGCTGAGGCCCAGCTCCTCCATTTTCTGTGGGGCCGTCGCCAACACCGTAGCCGCCGTGTCGAGATAGGCCGCCTGCTGGTCGTCCGCGTCGGCCTGTTCGGCAAGTCCCTTGTAGAGCTTGTACTGGCGACGGAAATTTCGGTCGTCTCCCTTCGGAAAGCCCGGGGCATGCTCCACGATCCACACGAGATCGTCCTGGGCGGCTTCGTACTCCTCGTTCTTAAAACTCTCGTAATAGAGACTGTAGTGCGTTGCCTTTTCTTGCTGATCCGGCGCGCTGGACTCCTGCGCCTGGACGGCAGCGGAAAACAGGCCGTTGACGAGAAGGCCACCGGCGAGGAGTCCGAGAACGAGAACAGGAAGACGAAACCGGTCGACGAACGACATGTCGGGCATGGGAGTCTATTAGCAGAATCGGACGGTCGTCACGGCGTAGGGGGCCGTGCCGTCCGTACGGGGAACCGTCTTGTCGTGGAAAGGACTGTGCACATCTGTCTTCGAAATCCATCGCGAGGCGGGCCCAGTGGCGTGTCCCCCACTTCGAGGCGGGGCAGGCGAGCAGACCGCCGATCGCGGTGCTACCGCAGCTTCCGCTTCTGGAACCATTTTTCGCCAAAGTTAATGTGGAGCGAGGCGCCGAAGAAGCGGTCCCGCACCAACCCGTCGCTGGTGGTGCCGCGGGTGCCGAGCCGGAGATTGAGGTCGATGCGGGTCCCGGACTGAGCCGTTGGGAGGCTGACCCCCCCCGTCACGGCGTACGCACGGATGGATTGGCCCTCGGGCCGAACGTACAGGCGCTCCGTGTAGCCCCCGAATCGGTAGGCGATGCGGGAAAGGAAAGAGGCGTACTGATCGTCGCCGCTGGGAACGACTTCCGCTCCGCCAGAAACGCGCCACCGGTCGGTCAGATTGTCTTCGCCCCCGAGCGGGACGGGTGTGGTAAAGGCCCCCTGGGTGCCGGAAAAGGTGCTGGAGAAGGAACTCCAGGGTTCGTACAGGCCATCCACCGTGAACGTCCACAGCTCGTTGGGCTGATACGCCATCCCGATTTTCCCGGACCAGGGAAGGTCGACCTCTCCGTCCACGGATGCCACCGTATCGGTGGATACGGATTGCTCCTCGGAAAGGGTGAGCGTACGGGTGCCGTGGAGGGTGGTCGGCAGGTCGACGGCGGCCCCGAGGGAGAAGGCGTCGTCTTCTTGCAGCACGTTGGTAAGGGCAAGGTGGGCGCCTACGGTGCCGCTCACGCCGACCAGACGGGTCGCGTCTGTGAGACGGGTGCCGCGCAGGTCGGGATCGTCGAAGTTGGTATTGCGGTTCCGCTCCGGAATGCCAAAGAGCACATCGACGCTGCCCCCTACGCGCAAGGCCTCATTGATGCGATAGCCGAGGCCGCCTCGGAATTGATGAAGACCGCCGGTGCCGCGTCGGCTGACGGTGTATTCATCGCCACTTTCCGTGGTGTTGGAGGCCGTCTGCGTGTGGTACTGGTGCTGGGAGAAGGGTTGGAAGGAGAGTCCGATTCCGAGGCTGCGCTCGTAGAGGGGAAAGCTGAGCTGAAAAGCATCGACGGAGCCGGAGTTAAGGCGCGTGGATTGTCCCCCCCGATTTTTGGACGCGACGGTATTGTACGATGCGCCCGCCGACAGCCGCGTGTATACTTGATCGCTCCACAGGGCGGGATTGTCCGTCGGCGTGTAATTGAGCGAGCGAAGCGCGTAGCCGCCTCCCCCGAGGGCCTGGCTCTGCGAGGACGAGAAGGGGTCGAGCTGTCCAAGGCCGAAGCGCGAGTAGACGGAGCCGTTCCCCTTCGTCTGAGCGTGGACCGGGCTTCCCGCCACGAATACGATTGCGAGAAGTGCGGCCAAGGCCGATAGACGACCGGCGCGCGAAGAAAGCAAAGCCATAACCCCGTTCAGCGGTTGATGTATGCAGTGCATCGTGAGTCGCGGTGTCCCCGTATCGGATCTACGTATCGGATCTACAACGGCGTTCGCGTCAGCGTCACCCGCGGAAGCTCCTCCGTATCAAACGTAGACGGGACCGGCATTCGTACCGCCACGGGAATCGTGCTTGGGAGCCCGCGACGAGTCGTTGCGCGTTCGGACGGATTGTCGGTGTCGGTCCTGCGATTGGCGATCTCGACGCGGAATCCCGCGAACGGCCGCGCGTCATCGTTGAACCAGCGACTCACGACCTCAAACGACGCCTCCGGTGTGGCGCGGGCCTCTCCGGGGACCTGGTCGAGGACAGTGGGAAGGCCACACGCCGAGGCGTTCGGGAGCGAGCGCGTCACGAGGTTCAGTTCGTTGCAGTCGGGACTACTGCCATCCGTGATGGCCAGAATGCGATACCCAGAAGGCTCGGGCCGAACGAAGTCGGAGCCGGCGGCGACGGTGCCAAACGACGCGTCGACGGGGATCGAGAGCGTGGCGCGATTCAGCCGGTCACTTGTGTTGGCCAGGGCGGCGAGGGGACTGTCGTCGGCCCAGTCAAACGTGAGCGCGGTGCCAATGCCGTCCACCAGCAGGCGTCGGTCCTCGGGCTCCGTCTGCACGGAGGGAGGGGCCGTGCGCTCAATGTTTGTAAAGGACTGGGTTACGGGAAAGGCGATGGTGTCGCTGGGCGTCGTGACCCGCAGCTCAGCGGAGCCGTGCTCAAAGCCGACCACGGCCGCGTTGCCGCTCGTGGTGGCGAGCTGGAAGCCGTGGAAGTCAGAAAAGGAATCGCCGCTCAAATTCGACTTTCTATCGTCAATCCAGTCGGCAAGCGAGATGGTGACGGTCGATTCGGTGGTTGGCGACACCGAGTGCGTTGTGATGGCTCCGGATTCGGCCGGAAACTGCGTATCGGCCGCGGCCCGGTCCATGTCGGCCTGGTCCAGTAGAGCGAAGAGGGTCACGTCGACCGACTGCGCCGTATCGCCGTGAACGTATGAGCGGCTCAGCCGAAGCTCGGCGCCCAAATCGTCGTCGGCGACGTTCTCAGCAAACCCCCTGGACCCGTCGCTGATGCTGCTGTCCACGTCGACGTAGCCCGTCGTTTCGATGGTGCCGGCAATCGGGTCGTCGACGGTACCAGTCAGCACCCGCCAGGGCTCGTCGTCCGAGACGATTCCCGTCCGGGACGGCGTCGTGAGGGTGTCGGTTGCGGACACGACCACCGTGGTGTCTTTCGGTTCACCGTCCGATGGGTTGTTTTCCCCAAGATCGGCCCCAACGCTTCCCGGATCGGAGCAAGCGGCGACGGCAATCAGGGTCCCACTGCAAAGCAGGATGGCCGCCAGGCGAGAGTACAGCATCATATGAGCAGCCCGATGGTCAGAAAGGAACAGACGTGCGTAGCGAAGGCGTCCGTACGTTTGGTGTCCACGTAGACGAGGCACCGGCGGGAGGCCGAGGACAAGACGCTCGGCATTGCTCCGCGCACCTCCCCCTTCTGTGAGGGGACGAGGAAATACGGGTCCAGGGAGCGCCCGCAAAATGGGTACACACCGGTACCCAGCCCGTTGCGACGACCAAAGGCGCACATTCGACGCCGCCTCAAGACGACGGAGGGGACACACGCGCTCAGAAAAATTCCCCACCGAAGGGGGTGTTTCCGACCTGTGCGACGTTACGCAGGGACTTCACTCAGCATTTGATCGTACAGCGTGGCAAGCTGCTGGCCACGAGCGGCGGCGTCGTTGTCGAATTGGGGGGCGCCGTTGGGGCCCGTTGTGTTCGGGGTATGGATAGAGGTGTCGGCGTAGTGAAGGCCGGCATCGGAAAAGGTGGACGGAGCGATGCCGTTGAGCGCCAACCCCATTTTCTGAGCGAGGTCGGAGGAGATCTCCGTACCGGGATCCTGATCGTCCGGGGTGAAGGCGGACTTCGTGGTGCCCAGTAAGTCGTCGTCCTCGTATTCGGAGGCAAGGAGCAGGGGAACGAACCCGCTCATCCACCCAAAGGAATGGATCAGGTCCGGTCCCCACCGCAGCTTCCGGATGGTTTCGAGGGCACCGCGATTGAAGAAGAGGGCCCGACGGAGCACGGATTCCGGCGAGGCGGGATCGTCCTTCGAGGGCAGAATTTCGTCGCCGAAGTACGTCTCGTGGTCCATAAAGTAGACCTGCAGGCGCACGTCGGGCACCGAGGCCACCTTGACGGTCAGCGTTTCGGTGTCGGTGCCCATCGGGACGTCGGTCCCCGAGAGGCGAATCACCTCGTGAAGGTTGTGCTCGCGCTCGTCAATGGCCCCGTAGCAGGGCATCATGACCCGCGCCTCGAAGTCCCCGGCGTCCTGCAACTGTTCGGGAAGCATGCGAACGAGCGAGGCAATAGAAGACGTTTCGGCGAACGGATTCACTTCGCCGGCAATGAACAAGATGCGTCGGGATTGAGCCATTCGGACGGAGCGGGATTGGTGAAGGAACCGGGAATCGGGGAGGGCACGATAGGCCGCAGCGCAATGCTGACCCCGGTGCAATCTATACGAGCGACGGAGGATCCGTTCAGAGTAGCCAGAAACCGATCCAATCGCCAAAAGCGCACAATGTAGTATACTGCTCCATCGGAGCGGAATCAACGTCTATTCCGCCTCAACGGGGGACGCAGCGTCAAGACCGTAGAAATAAACGGACTGCACACAGGACTCCCTCCCCGTTTTAGAGGGATCAAGGACGTTCCCGTTCGTTCGTAACGACTCATCCACAGCCCACTTCCCGCACATCCCGATTCGTAGAGGGGGATTTCCAGATCGGTACGTTCGGCATCACCGGCGGGAACGGGAAGATGAGCGGTCGCCCTCATGACGGATTCCGAGCGTTCCGTGGCCACTCCAGGAGTACGTCTTCGCTCCGCTCAGGGCGCTGCGCCTTCATGAACCTCGTTGCACATGGCTTCTGCATTGGAGATAAGCGGATTTGGTATTATTTGGAGAGAAGGGCAGAGCGAGACTGGAGGACGGAGTCGTCCCATCGGCTCTTGAGCACATGAGCCACGTAGGGATACTCGGAAGCCGCGGCGAGGTACGTGTTGTCGGCGGACGGATCCGGATACAACCTCAAGGTGCGCTCGGAGCCGTCGGCAAGTTTGATGCGCACGGTCGAGTGCGGATCCGATAGGTCCTCCGGCGACTTGTCGTTGGCAAAACTGTTGGCGCGCGGCGTGGAGACGATCCGAAGCATGCCCGACACAGCATCGGTGGCCAGCGTGTCCGACGCCGAGACCCAGGTATCCGACCCGCCGTTTCCATTGCTCGCATTGGTGCGCTGGAGGGTATAGGACTGATCCGCGGCGGCGCTATCCCCCGCCATCGTTACCTCCACGCTTTGAATCTTCGACTTGTCCACGCGCCAGATGCTTTTGTCACGCCAATTTTCGACGTTTCGGTTGACGAGCGAGGACAGAGACTTTTCCACCGAGTACACGTCGTCCCGGTTGGGATCGCGCACGTATGTGATCTGCGTCCCCCGGTTTTGCCGCATTTGTTGCATCGGCCCAGGCTTCTGCTGCTGCGACTGATCGTCGCTGCGAAATTCGGTGCGTCCAACGATGAGAGAACCCACCGGCTCGTCGCTGTCATTCAGTAGCGTGACGGTGGTGCCGGTGGAGTCGACCTCGTAGCGGGGGTGTTTGTCGGACTGTCGGGTCGCGACGGCGTTCACCTTCAGTCCCGGAAGGGTGCTCAGCAGTCGCTCGACGGATTGGGTCTGCGCCGTGTAGGCCGTCGATCCGTCCTCAGGACGTACCGTCCATCCGTCCTCCGACTTCTCCAGGCGGACCGAGCGATTTGCCCGTTCAATGCGCACTGCGTGTACGGCGCTGCTGTCCACCGCGAGCAGTTCGTTCTGAAACGCCGCGCTTGAGGCGTTCCCCCCGGTCCAGGACGTTGCTCCCGCAAGCGCAAGGGTAGCGACGAAGAAAAGAGCCAGGGTCTTGGTCGCGTTCGTCATGTCAGAAGCGCGTGTCGAGTGTCAAGTCGTGAATGCAAGGCACGGAGCCGACCGACGAAGGTCGTGATGCTCGATGGGGGTGCGATTTAAGCGGCGAGGCCCTCTTCCTTCCAGCGTCGCCGCTGATTCCGGTTGCGACGATAGCGGACCAGCCCGTACCCCACTACCAGCAGAATGGGCACGAGCACATTTACGTACTTGAGGATCGTCTTCGTGCCCGGCTTCAACTGCATGAGGGGCCGGCCGGTGACGCGCTGGGTGCGCAGCGCGAGGAGGCCGGTATCGCCGGCCAGATAGTCGATGCTGTTGGCGACGAGGTTGATGTTGCCGTCGGGGAGCCGCTGCTTGCGCTCGCCCTCGCCGTTTACGATGAAGTCGCCGTCGCCGATGACCACCACCTTGGTGTCGGGGCTTTTCGTGCGCTCCACGGAGAGCGTATCGGTGCCGGCAAAGGCCGACGCGAACCGGCCTTCAAGCAGGCCGGCGATGGGATGAGCGGCCCCGGAGAAGTCACTGACGGTCCATTCTTGCTGCGGATTGATGCTGGTGGGCAGCGAGGCGGTGGCCGACTGGGCCGAGGAGCGGGCGAGGACCGTCAGGGCATCCGACGTGTCGACCTTGGTGGTGTCGAGGGAGGAGATGAACCGGAAGACGGCCTGGTCGATGCCGCTGCTGATGGGATGGTCGGAGAAGTTGGCGATTTTCGGAATGTACGGATAGCGGACGCGACGGACCGAGCCGAAGCCGCCGCGTCCTCGTTGCATCCGGACGGCCGCCGCGTTGCGGTCGCGGACGAGGTCGGGACGAATGGGGAGGCCGTATTCATCGAGCAGCGGTTCAAGGCCGGTCGTTTGCGACTCCGCCCGTCCCCGCCGCATCCGCGCCTTCGCCCGATTCAGCGCAAAGAGTACGCGACCGCCCCGCATCACGTACTGGTCCACGGCAAGCGCCTCTTCCGTCGACAACGCCTCCTCAGGGCGGGCGATCAGCAATACGTCCACATCGGCCGGAACCCCCGCCGCGTCGAGATCGGAGATGGTTTTCAGTTCGTAGCGCCCCTCCAGAGTTTCCTTGAGCTGCGGGAGGGCCTCCGGGGACGGCTCGCCGTGGCCCTGCACCACGCCGAGGACGGCTTTCGTGTCGCGTGTGAGGGTGCGGATGGTGCTCGCGATGGTGTATTCGAGGGCCGAGCCGGGCTCCACGAGGGGCACCACCTTGCGCTCGCCCTGATACTGGAAGACAGCGCCGAGGAAGGCCCGCTTCTGGGTCATCTGGTTGCGCTTCCGAACGTCGATTGTGATGGGACGGATGCCTGCCTTCCGGGCCTCCCGCGCCGTTTTGTCATCCTCATCCGGGTTGACAAAGTTGAACTCTACGTTGCCACCCGCGGCGGCCCGAAACTCGCGCAGCAGGGCCCGAAATTCCTCCTTGGTTCGGGCGAAGCGCGAGGGCATATTGCCCGAAAAATACGCTGTCACCGTCACCGGATCCTCCAGATCCTGCGCGACATCGTGGCTCGCGCTTGCCAGCGTGTAGCGGTTGTTTTCAGTGAGGTCGGCCCGCCACAGAAACTGGTTGGCCGTGTAGGTGAGCGCAATGAGGCTACCCGCAATGAGCAGCACCTGCAGAATCGCTTCGCGCCGGTTCGCAAGGAAGCCTGCGAAAACATTCGACATGGGGAGCAAGCGAGGCTGATGTGAGGGTCGATTCCGCGTTATGCGTTGTGCGTTGAGGGTTGAGCGTTCGGCGTTGAGCGTTGTGCGTTTTGCGTTGAGGGTTGTGTGTTGAGGGTTGTGTGTTGAGGGTTGGGGGCACTCCACGAAGACGCTCAACATTCCCCAACTCCCCAACTCCGAAATCCCAACTCCGAAATCCCAACTCCGAAATCCCAAATCCGAAATCCCAAATCCCAACTCCCCAACCAACTAGTGCCAGCTTCGGCTTTTGAGGGAGACCGTTGCCGCAAGGCCGCTGAGGACGGTGAGGGTGCCGACGTACAGCACTGAGGCGACATCGATGACGCCGCGCGCCATCGTCTGAAAGTGATTCTGGAGGTCGAGGAAGCCGATCACGGCCGCCGCCTTGTCGGGCAGGACCGAGGTCATCTCCCCGAACAGAAGATGGAGAAAGACGGCGACGAAGAGACTCAGCAGGAAGGCCACAATCTGGTTGCTCGTGAGGCTCGACGCGAACAGGCCGATGCTCACGTAGACGGCGCTCACGAGGAGGAGCCCCACGTAGCCGCTGAGGGTGGCCCCGTGGTCGATGGGGCCGAGCTGGGCGACGGTGACGTAGTAGGGAAGCGTGAAGAGGAGGGCGATGGCCACCAGGATCCAGGCCGCGAGCCACTTCCCGACGATAATCTGGAGATCGTCGAGCGGCTTGGTGGCCAGCAGCTCAAGCGTGCCGCTGCGCCGCTCCTCGGCAATCATGCCCATCGTGAGGGCGGGAATGAAGAAGAAGAGGGTCCAGAAGGCCACCTGAAAGAACGTATCGAGCGAGGCTTCGCCCACGAAAAAGATGTCGCCCTGGCCGAACAGCCACGTGAAGGTCCCGCTGATGCCCAGAAAGATGACGAGCAGAACGTAGGCCGTGAGCGAGTCGAAGAACGCGTTGATCTCGCGCTTGCAGATCGTCCAGACGGCGTGCA
>CAYOWD010000152.1:0-10162 GCA_964407535.1 uncultured Salinivenus sp.
TCGTCCTGGTAGTACGCCTTCGTCTTCGTCTCAAGCGCCCAGTTGTACACCCATCGGCTACATCCGAACGTCCGAGCAAGCTCTTGGCGCTGCTCTTGGTTCGGGTAGATCCGATACCGATATGTGCGCTTTATTTCGTTCGTCATGGTACTATCGACAGCCCACGTAAGCTGATGGTGTTCCGCGATGCGGAACACGAGAAGGGTTCATGTACCACCCGGACAGGGAATCCCAGATTCCCAGAATCCCAGATTCCCAGAATCCCAGATTCCCAGAATCCCAGATTCCCAAAGCCGGGAGTCCTATAGGCCCTTCTCGCGCTCTACCCAATACTATAGATACAGACGGGCGTTGACAAACGTAGTTACCGATCGGCATGTCCGCAGAACGGATCGGCGGATCGGAACGCTCGGCGCACGGGCAAACGGGGCCGCACGGGCAAACGGGGCCGCACGAGTACGCCTATCCTCGTGGAGACGATCTTCTCCGTGCGGTCGTCCGACCGGCGAGCCGGCGCCCCCCATTCGGCCGCCTCAAGAACGGCAATTCTGTTCGTTCCCCGCCAATGCGCCGATCCGCTTGCGCAAATTGGAGAAATCGACTAAAAGAATAAAGCCCTCTGCTTTTACAAGGGTCGCGGTTGGGGGCGGGGTTTGCCAAGTGATTTGCGTGAAAAATCAATTATGTGCCGGTGCACTCCCCTGTTGTGCCTCCGCAAGCTGGTCCGCATCGGCGGCCGTCGGGCGCCGGGCGCCCCGCGGGACGGCGGCGGGCCGCTTGTCCAGCATGGTCCCGTACACGTCTTGAAGCGCGTCGGGCAGATCGAACGCGTCCACCTCGATGCGAATGCGTCGGAGCACGGCGGGGCTTTCGCTGTGCAGGAGCCGCCGGTACAGGTAGGCCAACCGAAGGAGCCGCACGGCGGCGGAGACATCCTCCGTTCCTTCCAGCATCCCCGCAACGCCTTCGACGCCGCGATCATCGACGGTGGGCAGGGCCATGTCTTCTTCGACGAGAACGGCCCGAATCGGAGCAGGCACTGCCACGTCGAGTCGCCCATTCCGGCGGAGAATTCCGATGGTGGTGTCGCGCACGATAAACGCCACCGCGCCGGATGAGTGGGGGGCCAGTGCTAACTGCGTCCAGCTGCGGACTTGCTCGGCAAGCTCGGCGCGAAGGGCGGATAATGAGGTCGATGTGGTCATGGCAACCTCTCTGAAATGAGGACGGGAAACGAGAATGCCCTTGCCGTACTCCACTAATCGTTCGGGGGCCGGTACTGTTCTTCGATTCCCCTCTTGCCGGCCGGTTCCCGTTGGGAGCGCACGCTGACTGAGGACCGTCCGTCTTTTCCAACGAGGTCGCATTGGGGGGCCAGTGGGCCATCATTACGTCGTGGCGGCGTGTACCTTTAGCGCCCGAACGTGCCCGCGCGGGCTGCGCCCAGCGAGATGCAACATGCCCGCGGCCAACTCGTCCGGGGCGATCCAGTCGGAGGGATCGGCCTCCGGCATGGCGTCGCGATTGGCCGGGGTATCGACCACCCCCATCGGATACAGCACGCTCGCCCGCAGTCCCTCGTCGCGTCCCTCGCGGTCGAGCGACTTGACGTACCCGGCCACCGCCCCCTTGGAGGCCCCGTAGAGCGCCGCGCCCGCCTGTCCGTCCGTCGCGGCGGGGGCCGACACGCCGAGGAAGAAGCTCCGCTCCTGCGCCGTCAGTACCGGCCACGCCGCGCGGGCCGTGTTGAACAGGGTTCGGAAGTTGATATCGATCATATGCCGATAGTCGTCCATCGTCGCCTCGGCGGCCGCCTGCATAGCAAACCCCCCCGCTATGGCGAGTACGGCATCGACCCCTCCGGCCTCGTCGAGGGCCCCAAACGCCTCCTGGGCCGCTGCTTCGTCCCTCAGATCACAATCGAAGGTGTGCGCCTCCGGAAACGACGCGTCCAGTGTGGCCTTGTTGTCGGCCCCGTAATCGAGAAGGGCGAGGTCCCAGCCCGCCTCCGCAAAGGTTTCGGCCGTGACGGACCCAACGGCCCCGGCGGCTCCGGTAATAGCGACAGTCGGCATAGCAAATCGCTGCACTTGATTCAGGGAATAACGTGCGTTTCGAAGATAACCGTCCGTGCCGTCGAGGTCAATGAACGCCGTCTGTGCGCTGGACGTTGGGCGTTGGGAAGTCGGTGGCCGAGCCCCACGACGGTGCAGGCTATACCAATCCGAACTGTTTAGCCGATTCGGTATCAGGCGTCTCCGGGGACGGTCGGTTCGCCGTCAGAAGGTGACCGTCAACCCATTGCGCAGGGCCAGATCGAGCGACTCCACCGCGTCCGGGGGCCGGCGGTCGTATCGCAGATTGAACTCGGCGGTGAGACTGAGGTGCTCCGTGAGGTCGACCCCGAGTGTGGCTTGCTGCAACACGCGCACGTCCTCGAACGCATCCAGGCGGGGCTGCGCGTACACGGTCCCGGTGAGGTGGGCACTGTCCGACAGGTGCAGCCGCACGTTGAGGTAGTTGCTCCACCGCACGGTCGAGGTCGTGGCCGGGTGTTGATCGAGGGCACTCCCGTCCAGGTTCTCGTGCTCATACATCGGCGTCGTGCCCTGAAAGATCGTGAGCAGCTCCGTATCGAGATACTGCACGCGGAGCCCCGCCCCCGCCAGGCTGCGGAGCTGCAACCGCGCAAAGCCGTCGCGTTCCAGTTGCGTGAAGGCCTCGGCCACCAGCCACGGCTGCAGGCGATAGTTGTAGCGAAGATGCCCAAAGGTGCGGTCGCGGAACGGGGCGTCGTTTTTGGTCCCGTACTGAAGCTCGCCCGTTGCAAACGCGTAGTGCGGTCCCGTGCGCACATCGATCCGCGCGTTGCCGCCGACCTCGAACAGGTCGACGTTGCCGGATTGCAGCGCCAGGGTGCCGCCGAGCTTGCCCTGGACGCCGTCCCCCTCAACGGCCCGCAGACGCTCGGTATTGACCTGCCCGAGCCCCGGGGCCGGTTCCATGCATACAATGACAACGAAAAGCAGGAGACTCGTCCAAAACCGATCCATGCGATGTCCTTCATACCGAAAAATGGGAGTGTGCAGGGTCGCTACACGCACTCATACCGATCCGTAATACCGAATCCGGTTGAAGGATTCGGGTTTGGAAGTACGTAAGTGTGAAGGTATGTACGTGAGGCTCATTCGTTTGGGCCTACACCGACATTTCTAGAGCCCTGAACTTTGCAGGCGGATTTGGTATAAACAAGAATACACGTAAACGATCGTTTTCGGCCTGGTGGAGATCAGCCGGACTCGTCCAGCAAGATAGATTCTGGGGATCCCAGCTCCAGGCAATCCGAGATTGCCAAGACCGTGCTCAGTTGTGAGCGACACCGAACGTGCCAATCTCGGATTGGCTCAGTCTAGACTGGTGGAAACGTACTCACGGATCGGTGGGATCGACCCGTGGGGCGTGGGCGGTTCAATTGAACAAAATCTCCCCGGCCCCCTCCCCGCTTCCGGATCGGGGAGGCCGTATGCACGCACCGGGAGGCGCAAGCCCGAATCAGCCGAGCTGGGCGAGGAGGTAGAAGGCGAAGATGATGCCCGCGAAGATGAGGAGGGCAGTAAGGATCTGACGCGTGACGCGACGATTCATGTCGATTTGAACGCAGTTGTGGAAGGGGACGATACGGCCGGGGGGCCGGTGTGGTATGTGCGCTTGAGCGTGTGTGAATGGGAAAAGCCGTCTCCGGCATCCGCGGTTGCTGCTACCGATCCGCGAGCACGTACGCATCCAATCCCTTCTCGCATGTCAGGACACTCCCCGATCGGCTTGATCGAGATCGGTGGACCCGTCCGGATCGGCCCATCGGGGAAAGACGCGACGCCCGTTTCGACAGCGGGCGGCGGCGTCGACCCTGATTCTGGACGCCGGGCGCTACGGGGTGATGCTCGGTTCGTCCTCGTGCGCAACGCCGAGTGCCGCGGCACCGAGGACGTCCACGTGCCGCAAGGCGGACCGGTGCAGGGAGAGGGCCTCAAGCGCTGCCGGGCCGCCCTCCGACGTAAACGCCTCGCGCATCGCGTCTTCAAAGAAGGGGTGCGCGCGGACCAGGTCGCCGCCGATGACGATGCAGGCCGGATCGACGGCGCAGCACACCGACCACAGGGCGCGCCCGAGATGCGTTCCCATCTCCGAAAACAAGGCAAGGACCGCCGGCTCTCCCGCCTCCGCCTGTTCCACCGCATCCAGGACCGTCGCGTCGTGGTGGCGTTCCAAAAAGCGGCCGGCGCAGTAGTCATCGTACGTGCCGTCCAGGTAGGAAGCCCGCCCAAACCGACCGGCGGCCCCGGCACGCCCACTGAGCACCCGGCCGTCGACCACGATGCCCCCGTCGAGCCGCGGCCCCACCCGTACGCCTACCACAGGCGATTGTCCGCGTCCCGCCCCGTAGCGCGACTCCGCGACCGCAAAGCAGTGCGCGGCGTTCCGTACGACCGTGGGAATGTCGTAGTGCGCCTCCAGCTCGGTGCCGAGGGCGTCGGCAGATTGCAGGGCCGCGACCGCCGGTTTCTTCGTGGGCATACTGACGCCGATGCTTTCCGCCTCGACGATGGGCAACCGATCGACAAGGGCGTAGATGCGCTCCAGGAGGTCTTCGGCCTCCGCCTCCGTCGGCATGGGGTCTTCGTGGAGGACGCGCACGGCCTCATCGTCAACGAGACCGACGCGCACAGTGGCGTCATTGAGAGCAATGCCGAGTCGGATCACGGGGGAACGGGGAATGACGAGAAAACACACGTACTAGATGGCACGCACGTGTACGCCCACTGTTGCCCGCAGCGAGTCGGGGGCCTACGGGTCATCTGCGCGTGCGTGGTCTCCTTGAGAATGCGTTATGCCGAATCTGCTTTCGGGATCGGGGGGTCGGGGGCACCGATATGGACGCAAGTATGTGGGCCTCATGCCGAATTCGTCAACCGGATTCAATATTTCGGACGCTCTTCCGGAGGCGGGAATGATGGAAGTTCGACGTTTTGGGACGGATCGCTTTCGTTCCCGTCGATGACAGCGGTTACCACGTAGAAGTATGTCGTTCCCCCTTCGACCGCATCATCCGTGTAGGTGGGGGCGGCGAGCAGCGACGCTCCGTTTTGGGGATCGCGGCCGGAAAGGTTCTCAATCTCGCTTCCCGTTTTTCGGTAGACATTGTAGCCGTCGAGGTCTCCGCCCTCAATCGCGTCCCAGGTCAGGGTGATCTCGGCGTCGCCCCAGCTTGCCGTCGCGTTCTCGGGCGCGGCCGGGGACGTGTCGTCATTACTGCCGAACAGCCCACAGCCGACGACGAGAATGCCGAGGCCGGTAAGGAGCGGCCCAGCGAAAAGAAGTCGGAGGGGACGCATCGATGTGTTGAAGGAATGAGTCCAGTGCATGAGGCCATCGCGAGTTGCGAGGAAAGAGATGCGACGTTGAGCGCTTCCCTCCGGGAAGAGGGCTATCGGACGACGGTGATTTTCCGCGTTCGGGTCTGTCCGTCAACCTGCAATCGGGCGAAGTACACGCCGTTTGCAAGCGGGTCGGTGTCGAGGCGCACCGTGTGCACCCCGGCTTGTTTGCGGCCGTGGGCCAGGGTCGTCACTGCACGCCCGAGGACGTCGTAGACCCGAAGGGTGACCGTCGAGGCCTTCGGGAGTCCGTATTCGAGCATCCCGTGCTGCCGCATAGGATTGGGATATGCGGTCAGCGTAATGTCGTCCGGCAGCACGTCCGCGGTCCGGTCGTCCACGTAGTCGTCGGTACCGACGACGAGCTTGAGGGTTGTAGAGTCATTCGCCAACGGGGCCACGCGAATGGGCTGCCCGGCCCGCAGATCGTGGGTCGTCCCCGCTGCGGGATGAAGCAGGGAGGCCGACCGTCCGTTGAGGGCGTCCAGGTGGTCCGGGGTAAGGGTGATCGGCCCGTCGACCGAACTCGTGAGTTGCAGATCAAACGTCTCGCCCTCATTCGTCATCGGGCGCTGCTCGGCCATGAGCAGATTGCTGCGCGTCGGCGTCGTCTCGGACGGCTTGATCCGCAGGCTCACCGCTTCGAACTGGCCCGGCGGGGCCGCCAGCGTGCGCGTGTTCGGCGACATCCCAACGCGCACCGTCGAGGCGGGGCCGTTGCCTCCCTCCGGAGCGGCACTCAGGGTCATCATCGGCTCCGAGTCGGCCTTTGCGGAGGCCGTGCTCGTTGTATTGCTCGGCTCCGGGATGTCGAGGTGGTCGAGGCCCGGATTGTTGAAATAGTAGGCCGCCCCGCCGGTGGCCGAGGCAAACGTGCTGGATTCACTGTACGACCCGTCGAACGCCCAGATCGGATTGTCGCTCAGGTCCTCCTCATTTGCGGCGTCGACATCCGCCCAGTTCACGTCTTGGTCGAGCGGATTGGAGATGATATTCCAGCCCTCCCGGAGCGGAATTTTGGTGGTGCCGTCGGTGGTTTCGGCGGGGGCAATGCCGAGGGTCGTGGTCCAGTCCTGTGTGCTGATGAGCCAGAACCCGTTTCCGTTCTGAAAGCGGAATGTGTCCGAGCCGTCGTACCGCTGAAGGAAGTCGCTGCCGGATCCGTCGTCGCGATAGGCCTGCCAGTCTTCGCCGACTGTTCCGTCGACCACCCGTCCAATGGACCGGTTGGGCTGTCCGGGAAGCGCTACGAGCTTGTAGTCCGTTGCACTAGACGCTCCACCGAATGAGCGGGCGATGTCGGCCGTGACCGCCTCGAACTGCTGGAGCGCCTGATCGGCCCGAACGAATCCGTGTCCGGTTCGACGATCGTATCCGTCGTCAAAGTTCTCCGTTTCCGGATCGTCCATGTCGATGGCCGTATTTTCCAGGGCCGCGTAGAGCTCGTTGGGAGACAATCCGATTGCCTTCGACTTGAGGAGGGCGGCCACGCCCGCCACGTGGGGGGCCGCCGCAGACGTGCCGAAAAAGTTCGGGTCGTCATCGCTGTCGATGGGGCTGTCCTCGCGGAAGAAGGTCGTATTCCCGCCACTGGGACCGGTCACGTCCGGAACGGGAGGGGTCTCCGGGGAGGACAATCGATTCCCGTCGTCGTCAAAGAGAATCGGGATGCCGCCCTCCGAGGACGAAGACCGAACCGTCGGCGGATCCGTGCCGAAGGCCGGCGTGTCGGTGTACAGCGCCGCGGCCACGCTGTGGCTGTTTGCGGCGTCGGTGTGTCCGTAGCTCGACGGACCGGGATTTTTGTGTTCGTCGATCGAGACCCTTCCGTTGAGAAAGACGTACCGCATTTGGTCGGAGGGGTCGTCGAGCGCCTCGCCCTCCACGTACTTGATGACGAGGTTGAAGATCGTATCCGCATTTCCGTCGTCGTTGGCATCCACGGAGCCGTCGTTGGTGTACTTGAGCACCTCGGTCGGATCCCCCTCCAGATTCACGGTTTCGCTCCGTGCTACGATCTCTCCGGACTGGTCCTCAAGGTAGAAGTCAAGGTCGGTCTCAGCGCCCGTTCCCGAAGACGAGGCGGACGCGTACGGATCGCTCCACTGGAGGATAAAGGGCACCTCCACGCCCTTCGGGATCGTCACCTGCTGATGCGTGTCGCCGCTGCCGTCGAAGTCGTGGAGGGGATTTCCGTTTGGGTCGGTGTCGCCGGACGCAACGAAGCCGTCGGCCTCGATGTGCGACTGGCGGGCGGAGTTGCCCACTGCGGAGAAGTAGGCCACGCCGTCGTCGGTCACGTCCTCAATGGCGTTGGAGACGGCGCCGTCCTGAAACATCGGCTCGGCGAAATACTGCACATCGTCCACAATGACGGTACTTCCGTTGTCCGCCAGCTCGCGGATGCCTTCGGCAAGGTTGGCCTGGCCGGTAAATCCGGTGTGAAAGGCGAGGTCGGCCCCGGGCGCAATGTCGTGGATGAGTTGCATCATGGCGCGGCCCTCATCGGTCTGCCGCTGCGGGTCCGCGAGAATCTCAATCCGACTTGCAGGGGGAAGGTCGCCGCTGTCAATGTCGTCCTGGGCGGTGGTAGCAGCATCCTCATCCTGGTCGTAGCTGTCCGAGATCACGCCGACCGTGATCCCCGTCCCGTCGACCCCACTTTGGCGACGGGCGTCGTCGGCGTTGAGGGCCTGATCGCCCTGCGTGGTCACCCGCCCGGCGGACGGGGTGCGCCACGCCGGCTCCGCGGAATGCAGGGAGGCGAGGGCCGCCGCCTCCGGCAGTGCCGCAATCGGGAGGTGGCCCGACACGAGGCGCCCGCGTCGAGCAAGATGCTCGCCCCCGAGGGCACGGAGTTGGTTTTTCAGGGAGGCGCCCTGGTCGGGCATTGCAAGCACGTCGACGGTCACCATTTCCCCCTGCACCGGCAGGAACGACGAGGAGGGCTGAAACGGAGTCCCATCCGCCGTTTTCTGGTGGGCACGGTGCTGGTGATAGAGGCGGGTCAGGTCGGCACCGAGGGGGGCAAGGGGCCCGTCCCGGCCGTCCAGATCCTCGCCCTTCAGGTCCTGCAGCACCTTCTGCTCCACCGACGGCGTCTGGGCGTTCACCGACGGGGAGAATGTTGTGCAGAGAAGAGCGAGCACAACGATCCCCATTCTGGAGACGCATCCGATATGAGAGGCAAAAAACGTAGACATACCGATACGTAAAGGCGTTTGGACAGGGGGGGGCGCTATGACCGTGCATGGGGCTGGAGGGAAGCAATCTGCTCCGCTACTGGGAGGCGTTTCTTGCGTATCTTCTCATGAGTCGGGGATTCGAAACAGCAGTACGAGCGCGGTGTGCATCTGCGTCGCAGCGGGCGTATTGCGTCGCGTACGCGGTTGGGGACAGCTATGGAAAGAAGCCCACCGACGCACGCACCGTCAGTTCGTTCGCGGCCCGCGATCGCGTCGGCGCAGCGCGAGCAGCAGGCCCATCAGAAGAAGAATGCCTCCGCCGATTGCGTACGGCATCCAGGCGGACGGGGCGGCTTGCGTGTCGGCCGACGAGAAAGCGGCGGAATCCCGTTGGCGCATGCTGTCTGGCGTCGAGGGGCCCTGTGGGGCGGACGCGTGTTCTGCGTCCGATGCCGTCTCGTCGGGAGCGGAGGCCGGACCCGCCTTTGAATCGCGGGGGGCGTCCCATCTCCTCTTGGTCCCCGATCGGTTGTCCGCGGCGTTCTCGTTCCGCTGTTGCTCGTCTACGTCCTTCGAGGTCTTCTCGTTCGATGCGGAATCCGTCGGCGGGGCGAGGGCGCCGCGCCTGCGTTTCTGCCGTGCCTGTGCGGGCCTCATGGACTGAAGTCCCGAGAGGCGGGCGGCGGCCCGAAGCGAGGGAATGGGAAGTTGGCCCGACACCAGCCGCCCGGCCTGTGCCCCCGACTGCAGTCCCAGCGCCGTCAAACTGTCCAGAAGCATCGTCGGCGCGTCCGACGCAATGGCATCAATCGTCACGAGCGAGTCGTGCACCGGCAGGCTGGCGTCCGACGGAGCAAACGGGCGGCGCTGATTGTCTGCTGCTGAGGCCTGGTACTGATAGTACAGCGTGATCAGGTTCCGATCAAGTTTCGCCATCGGTCCGTCCCGTCCTTCTCCGTCTGGTCCGTGAACGGCTGCCCGGACCTTCTCCTCAATAGCAATATCGGGCTGGGCGCACGCAGCCGTCCCGTTCCCGAGAAACATGAACATTCCGAATAGGCCGATGAGGAGAAGGGGCATTTTGTTTGAGCACCGCCGCGCTCCATCACGTTCAAAAAGTAGAAGAACCAATCAGACCGTGCGGACGTCGCCGGACACCGGTCTCGTTCGCACGGACTCGGATCGAAAGGGCGACGTGGTCCCTACACAATGTAATGTAAGGATCGGCAATAATCACACCGTTCTCAATGCGTTTCGCCGGAACGGATGATCGTCCGTCTCCATCGCATTCATCCGAACTGACCTAAAAAATGCTTATCTCGGCATCCTGCGTTGGATGTCCCCGTATTGCACATCGGTGTTGTCGGTATTTTCGTATCAGGCCGCTTCTACTGATCCGTGAGACAGTACGTGAACGATTTTTCAGCTCAGTCAGGTAATCCGAGAGGCTGAAGATCAGCCGGACTCGTCCGGCAGGATCCAGGCAATCCTGGACTGCCAAGACCGTGCTCAGTTATGAGCGAAACCGAACTGATCAATCTA
>CAYOWD010000153.1:0-10107 GCA_964407535.1 uncultured Salinivenus sp.
AGCTCGCTTCCTACATCGCTGCGACCTCGTAATGTTCTTTCGCTGTCCTACTTAAGTAAAATTTTAAGTTCGGATTTCGAATGGCGTTGCGCTCGAACGCGCCCCTTCGAATAGAGCGCCGCAGGCTAAACGTAGAACAGTCATTCATGGCGAGGGAAGATCGACCGCTTCCGGTGGGACGTCGCCGTTCGCTTCCGTCGTGCTCTCTGTACCGGGGAGGAGTGAAGCGCCGAGGGACGTGCTCCTGTATGTTTCTCGTACGTCCGGCAACAGCATTTTATTTTCTGCAACCCACAGGAGGACGATTCAGGCAGCCTCCTTGCCTCCGTGCTCATGGCCTCCCTCATGCTGGGAGACCAGTCCATCAGCGGCAAAAGCGCCTTCTGCGTTTCCGGACGCATGTCAACCGGCAGTCGCGCGGCCACATACAGAAGCCAGTTGGAGGAACTGCGGCTCAGTTTGTAGCTTCGTCGCTGGTTTCGCAGTGCATCCTTTCTCATCGATACCCTGCCATTCATGGCGCACATTGTCGTCACCCGTCCCCTCATCGAAAACGGCCTGTCCGCGCTGGCGGACGAGCACACCGTGACCGTCTGCGCGCCCCCTGACGGGGCCGCTCGGACGGAAGACGAACTGATTGAGCTGGCCGCGGATGCGGACGTGCTCCTGACGGTCCTTGCCGATCCGATCACCGAGCGCGTGTTCGAGGCGTGCCCGCAGCTGCAGATGGTGGCCCAGTACGCCGTCGGCATCGACAACATCGACCTGGACGCGGCGGCGGCGCACGACGTGGTGGTCACCCACACGCCAGGGGTGCTTACGGACGCGACGGCCGACATGACCTGGGCGCTGCTGTTGGCGGCTGCCCGGCACGTACCGGCGGCCCATGCGTACGTCCGCGACGGGCAGTTTGAGCGCTGGGAAACGACGCTGCTGCTGGGCACGGAACTGGCCGGCAAGACGATGGGCATTGTGGGGCTCGGGCGCATCGGGGCGGCGGTGGCCCGCCGGGCCCTCGGGTTTGGCATGGAGGTCGTTTACCACAATCGCAGTACTGCCAATCCCACCGTGGAGCGGCAAACCAATGCCCGGTACGTCGAGTTTGAAGAGCTGCTCGCAACGAGCGACGTGGTGTCGCTCCACTGTCCGCTTAACGATGACAGTCATCACCTGATCGATGCGGCGGCCCTGGACCGGATGAAAGAGACGGCCCTCCTGGTGAATACGGCCCGCGGGGCGGTCGTGGACGAGGCGGCCCTCGTCGAGGCGCTGGACGACGGCGCGATTGCAGGGGCGGGGCTCGACGTCTTCGAGGAGGAGCCCAATGTTCATCCGGGACTTGTTGATCAGGACCGCACGGTGCTGGCGCCCCACCTCGGAAGTGCGACGCGGGAGGCGCGCGCGGAGATGGCCGCCATGTGCGCGGCGTCGATCAACGCCGCAATGCGTGACGCGGATTCCATTCCGCATCGGGCCGTGTAAGGGAAGAGAGAAGGGGGCGGGGTGACTGCTGGGATGGACACGGGCGTAGGCAATTGCAGACACGTGGAGGGAGGGGGAATCGGTCTGTACCGATCACACCGAACGGTGTACTTTTTGCTATTCGGGCAGAATGTACGCCTGAGGCTGGTTTTTCTCCCACCGAGCGCATCTGTACCCATGGTTTCGGTGCGTCTGTATGTCACAGTTCTACTCATTGGGATCGGGGGTTCTGCAGCCCATGGGCAGGAACGAGCAACGACGGGAACGACAAGCGTCCCGGACACGGTGGAACAGCGGGTTGCCGTTGCGTTTGAGCATGGGGACGTACAGGCCCTTCTTACGCCGGCCACCGATCGGGTGGAGGTGAGTCTTTTGGGAACGCAGACGACCTATAGCAATGCGCAGGCGTTCTACGTCCTCCGGGAGTTTTTTGAGAGCCACCCGCCGACGGGCTTTACGCTGCGGGACATTGCGAGGGAAGGGACGAATTGCTTTGTACAGGGTGTGTTTGCGCATCGCCGCGCCGAACGCGAGTTCCAGGTATACGTTCGGCTCGTACACCGTAGAGGAACGTGGCAGTTGCAGGAGGTGCGTATTGACGCGGCGGCCGAGTAGGCAGTGAGAGGGGACAATCTGCGCTTCCGAGAACGCCGCGCTGCGGATCGGGGGAAGACGACAGACACTACGGGGGCGAGGAGCGGATACGGTTTTGTGCATGGTCGTTCAAGTCGGTATGATGGTCCGTCTCGTTCGTCGCCTCCGACGGCATCCGTGGGCAGTCGTGGGGCTGCTTGTTGTGGTGGGCATGGTGGGGACGGCAGGCCTGCGGTGGCACGCGGTGGAGCAGGTGCAGACGGCCCCGGAGGAGCGGCGAGCGGCGGCCGTGGAAACGGCCCTCTCGACGGTCGTGAATCAGTTTGAGCGCGTCCGGGAGCGCGTACGAGGACAGGCAAAGCGGCTGGCGACCGACTCGGTGATCGTTCAGGGCCTGACGACCGAGCGGACCGAGGGCACCCGACCGCCGTCCCTCTCCCGGCGACTGCTGGACATCGACCTTGAGGCCCACACCACCGTCGAAGTGTACAATCCGGTGCCGCGTGTTCTCGCGTGGAAAGGGGCGCGCATGCCGCAGGGCCGCGTGCCGGACACGGAGGCATTTCTGCAGCGGCCGCAAATGGAAATCCTCAAGGAGGGGTCGATACGAGAGGCGATGGCGGTCTGGTGGCCGGTGCGGGCGGACGACGGCCGGGTGCTGGGGGGCGTACGCGTCGTCCGGACGATCCGATACCGTCCCCCGGTGAAAAATCGCTATGTCCAGGGATGGAGTCTACAGCAGCAGTGGGAGCGCGAAACGGGCGAGTCCCTCCGGGTGGAATGGGGAATGGGACCGTCCTCCGTCGACTGGCCGCACCGCACACTGCGCGGCCCGCACGCCATCCTGGGATCGGTGGCCGTCGTTCCCCCGTCCACGGAGCGGCTGGTGCAACGAACGACCGCGTTCTACAACGATCTGCTTGTCGGGGGGGTCGTCCTGCTTGTGGGGGGAATCCTGATTGGCGTGGGGCGATGGTATCTCCAGCTGGCGCGCCGCCCGGGACTGCGACGGCACGCCCAGGCCCGCACTGCGGCCGCGGGGCGACTGGCCTGTGCCGCGGTCCTCTGGGTCGGGACCCGGTATCTATTGCTGGGGCTTGACGTCCCCGTTCGGTGGAGAGAAACCATCGATTTTCTCTCGGTCCTTTTTGATCCGACGCGGTTTGCGTCGGCCATTGGGGGCGGCGTCTTTCGGTCCATCGGCGATCTTTTCCTGACGGCGGTCTGGGCCGTAGGGCTTGCGGCCGGCGGATTGCACCTGGCGCTGCAGTATCGTCCCCGCGCCACGTCGATGATCGATCTGCTGGAGACCTTCCGCACGCACCGCCCGGAGCGCCCGTCGAGTGTCCGCTTCCTGAGCCTCATCCTGGGACTGGTGGCGGTAAGCCTCGCCAGCATCCTGGGGGTGGCCGTCGTCGTCCGGCGGTCCATCCTTGACAGCACGCTCGACTTTTTCTCGCGCACGGGCCTTCTGCCCGAGCCCCTCGTGCTAACGGTGCTCTTTGCCCTGGTGCTGCTGTTTCTGGCCGTGGTGATGTTTGGCACGGCGTGCGCGTGGGTCGGCCTTCGGTTTGGGCTTCGGTACCAGCCCCGGTGGCCGCGGGGGCTGGTGTCGTCAAGCGTAGTCGTGCTGTTTGGGGCCGGGGTGGCGGGGCTCTATCTGGGAACGGGGGCGGAGACGATCGTGCCGTTTCCGTATCCCCTCGTCCTCATGGGCATTGTGGCCACGGCCGCTGTCTACGGCATCGTGGGACGCAACGGCGGCGCCGAAATTGTGACGGTGCGCGGGCTGCTGCTGTCCCTCTTTGCCGTGACGCTCCTCTTCTACCCGCTCCTCTACGCCGGCATGGACGCGCAGCGACGGGAGCGGCTGGTCGAGGCGGCCCAGTCCTTTGAGGAGGGGCGCGATCCCCGTGCCCTGTACTCGATCCGACAGATGCTCCGCACGGCCGAGGCGGAGTTGATGCCGCTGCTGACCGACAAGCGCGCCCAGGCGACCGCCCCGATCGACTCGGCGGCCACGCGACTCGTTCGGCGCTCCCTGTTGGCCTCCCTCACGACGTACGACGTCACCCTGTCTCTGCTCGATTCGGAGGGACAGCTGTACCGCCGGTACGGCGAAGAAGGCCTCTGGGACGAACGGCCCGCCTCGGGGACGGTCGACGAGGCGGTCTTTCGGCGATTGCGACAACGGGCGCCGTACCGAGCCTACACCGGGCCGATCATTGATCGGCTGTCGGGGGCACAAGGCGGGAGGGGAGCGGAGGAGCGGTTCCAGTACGCCGGCCTGCTTCGGGTTGGAAGCGGTGAGCAGGGGCAAACGGGGTGGCTGCTGCTGCGCGCCGAGCCGCGCACCATCCTGCCGGTGACGGGACCGGGAGTGCCGCGGGTGCTCCTTCCGGACGGATCGTTTAGCGACCTCTACGCGGAGGTGTCGCTGGCGGAGTTTCAAAAGGGCACGCTCGTGCGTAGCTACGGGGAAGGATTCGGGCGCATGCAGTTGTCGACGTCAAATGCAGCGCGCCTGGCGGAGCAGGACACGCTCTGGCGCACCGAAACCGTGCAGGGACGGCCCTACCTCACGTACTACGTCCAATCATCCGATGGCACAAACGCGACGATCGCGGCGCGCATCCCGTCCATTCTCGCGTTCGATCACCTCTACTATCTGCTCCGCCTCACCGTCGCGGGACTGGTTGTCGGCCTGCTTGCCTATTTGTGTGGGCTGTACGGTCGGTACCGGCACGGGCTCCTCCCTGCGCCCCGGGTGCGGTTCCGCAACAAGGTGCTGAATGCCTTCCTCATCGTGGGGGTTGTGTCAACGGTCGCGGTGGGGGTGGTCGGTGTGCAGGTTGTGACGGGCGAGAACGAGCGCATCGTCGAGCGCCGGCTCCGCGATCAGCTGGGCCGGGTCGAAGACGCCCTTTCGCTGGCGGCCCGGCCCGACGAGGCGCTCTGGGAGGCCGCCCGTCGTATGACGGTGGATTCGCTGGCGGCCCGGGCCGGGATCGATCTACGGGTGTACGAAGAGGGACAGCTGATGGGCACGAGTCGGCCGCGTCTCGTCCGGGACGGATTTGTCGACGATCGGCTGCCGGGGGACGTGTACCACGAAATTTATGACAACGCCTACCGGTTCGTCGCCGTCGAGTCGACGATTGGGCGGTTCCCGTACCGGGTGGGGTATCGAGCGCTGATCGACGAAGACGGACGCCCCCGGCTCGTGATTGGAGTACCGACGCTCGCACAGCAAGAGCAGGTGGCGGAGGAACAGACCCGAACCCTCGCCTACCTCTTCGGGGCCCTGCTCGTACTGGTCGTGGCGGTGATGGTTACCGCCTTCGTCCTGGCCAATGCCCTTGCCCAGCCCATCGCTCGCCTGCGGGAGGGCCTGGAGGCGGTGGGCGAGGGGCGGTTTGCCGAGGCCTTGCCGGTGGACACACGCGACGAGATTGGGGACCTTGTGCGCACCTTCAACGAGATGCGGTCCCAGCTGGCCGACAGTCGCCGCCGACTGGCCCAACAGGAGCGCGAACTGGCGTGGCGGGAGATGGCTCGACAGGTGGCCCACGAGATCAAAAATCCGCTGACCCCGATGAAGCTCTCCATTCAACACCTGCGTCGGGCATTCCGGCACGAAGCAGAAATGGATACGGACTCGAAATTTGGGGGCCTCTTCGACCGGATTACGAGCACACTCATCGAACAGATTGAGGCACTGGTGCGCATTGCCGACGAGTTCTCGACATTTGCGCGGTTGCCCACCCGCGTCATGGAACCCCTCGATCTCAACGAGGTCATCCAGGAGGCTGTCCGGCTCATGGAGGAAGACGCGGCGGCCCATTGCATCGAACTGGACCTCCACCCCGCCCCCCTCGTCGTGGAGGCCGACCGCGAAGAGTTGCGACGCACCTACATCAATCTGCTCAAAAATGCGCTACAGGCCCTTCCGGAGGATCGGGAGGGCCGCGTTTGCGTGACCACAACGATTGTGGACGGCAACGACGGTCCGGTCGTGGAGAGCTGCGTGACAGACAACGGCACCGGCATCCCGCCCGAGGTGCAGGACAAAATCTTTGAGCCGAACTTCTCGACCAAGACGAGCGGCACCGGCCTCGGGCTCGCGATTGCCCAAAAGACCCTGGACGACCTGGACGGCACCATCGACTACGAAACGACGGAGGGAGAAGGCACCACCTTCCGGCTTCAGTTGCCGCTGGCAGACGAGTCTGCCCGCCGGTGATCCAGGGCTGCCGATCCAGGGCTGCCGTGCGATCGTCGAGTTCCCGCGCCTCGGCTATCTGATACCAACCCCGAATCTTGTAAGCGGAGTTGGTATGATACCGTTTCCGCTTCAAAATGTCGGCCTTCGAAAGAAGAATGCTCGCACCGCGCGACTCGCCCTCTTTCTCCCCTATAACGTCTTAACGTTCAACGTTTTACGTTGATACGATATCAGAGAACGACCCAAATTGGGGACAAGGACCGTCCTCCGTATTCCGACATCACCGGACGGATTCCGTATGAATCGTGTATTTGCTCGTCACCAAGCGCCGGAACTGGCTATCATCGTCGCGCCAAGTCGAGCTTGGAGCGGCGGAGGTGCCTTTTTCGAAACGGAAGGTCCACTTTCAATACGTTGCACCACAGCACAGGCCGTTGCTCAGAGGGAGCGAATGGCCTCAATACGGTTGCGGAGAGGCGGGTGGGAGTATTCGAGCGCCACCGTGAGCGGATGGGGCGTGAGGTTCGAGAGATTGGTCTCCGCGAGCCGCTTGAGTCCGCTCACAAGCTTGTCCTCCTTCATGGTTGTGTTGGCCGCGAAGCGGTCGGCCTGGAATTCGTGGCGGCGCGACCAGGCATTGAGGGGGATCGACAGGACCAGATCGACGGGAGAGTACAGGAGCCCGAAGAAGATCAGGCCCGTGTAAACCGCGGGCTGATCGACGTAGAATGCCGCAAAGAGCCCTTCCACCTGCAGAAACAAGGACAGCAGCAGAAAGAGGACGCCGGTCTGCAAAACGCTAATGCCAATGCGCTGCGGAATGTGGTGCAACTCGTAGTGGCCCATTTCGTGGGCAACGACCGAGAGGAGTTCGTCGTCGTTCAGCTCCTCCACAAGGGTGTCGAAGAGAACGATGCGCCGGTTCGCCCCGAAGCCGGTGAAGAAGGCATTGGCCTTGTTCGAACGGCGCGAGCCGTCCATGACGTAGATGTCGCTGACCGGAAAGTCGACCTTGTTGGCGTATGAGAGGATCGACTCGCGAAGGTCCCCGTCCTCCAGCGGCTCAAAGTCATTGAAGAGCGGCATCAGGTAGCGCGGCGCAAAGAACTGAAGCAGAAGTATCACGGCCGTGACGACGACCCAGGCGTACACCCAGCCGTAGGGACCGGTCGACTGGAAGAACCACAGAATGGCGGCCAGCAGCGGCCCCCCAATCGCCACGCCGAGCGCTATGCTTTTCAGGAGATCGAGCACGAAGGTCATGGGCGTCGTTTCGTTGAAGCCGAAGCGCTCCTCGATCACGAAGGTCGAGTAGATCGAGAACGGCAGCGACAGCGCCCCCCGCCCCAGAACCAGAAGCCCGATGTAGATCAGTCCTGTGAGAATGGGCCCGAACTCCCATCCACGGACGAGGGTGTCAAGCCATTCAAAGCCGCCGATGAACCAGAAGCCGAGCAGGACGGCGAGGCCGGCGGTGGAGGACAAGAGTCCGAAGCGCGTACGGGTTCGGGTATAATCCTTCGCGGTTTCGTACTCCTCGTCGTCGAACATATCCCGAAATTCGTCGGGCAGCGACGACTTTAGATTTCGAAGTGTGAGCACGTCGGAGACGACGTTGAGGGCGTACTCGATGAGAAGAGCAGTAAGGATGATGAGGGCGTAAACGTTCACGGGACGAAGGGACGAAAATTGTTCGGAAAGACAGAAGGAAGAAATGGACCCGCGTGTGGTACCACCGCCCGTTAAGGCATCAATTCGAGAATACCGATCCGTGAGTACATGTCCGTCAATCTAGATCGGACCGATCTGAGATCGCACAGATCTGTGATGGCCTGTGATCGGGAAAGTCCGGCTTCGCTCATAGCTGAGCGGGGTTCAGGGATCTAGAAAATTGTTCACGCACGGTCGCACGAATCGGCAAAGCCGCTAATCAAGACTGCCGACATCTTGAGAGAACGGTGCACGCAAGCCTGGGATAATGCTAAATATAATTTTAGCATAATCGTTGTTTATTGTCAAGTTGAATTAGGCCGGATTTGTGCCGTGTAGAACAGCGCCCTCGTGGGTTGGTAGGGTGTGCAGGTCGAGAGTGTCGCCGGGGGTGAGGCGTGTGTCTGTGAGCACGTCGGTCCACTTCCAGTCGCTGAGCATGTCGGGGAGGGAAAGGGAGGCCGCTGCCTCGGGATCGCGGGTGAGTGGATTCCGAGACGCGATCGTAAGCAGGGCCGCGTTCGGGGCGTCCGGGTCGGTGGCGCGGGCGAACGCGAGCCAGTCGTCGGCCCCGGGGCCGTCGGCCGACAGGTCGAAGTAATGCGCACTCGTTGCCAGATCGGGATGGGCACGTCGCCACTGGAGCAGGCGGGCTGTGAGGTAGAGATAGGCGCGTGGGTTCGGGGCGTCAAACAACGACCGCACCGTCTCGGGGGTGGGGTTGTCAATTGGATCGGCGAGATCGTCCAGGACGGTTCGACATCGCGTCCAGTCCACCGGGCGTCGATTGTCGGGATCGACGAGCGAGAGGTCGGCGAGCTCCGTGCCGCGGTAGATGTCCGGCACGCCGGGGACGGTGCACTTGAGGGTGAGCTGGCTGATTCGGTTTGCAAAGCCGGCCTCCGCCATCCGAACCGCAAAGTCGTCGAGGACCTCGGGGGTGTCGTCGTCGGTGGCAACGCCCCGCACAAAAGATTCGAGGTCCTCTTCGTAGTCGGTATTCGGATTGATCCAGCTCGTCTGTTGCTTGGCCTCGCGGACGGCCTTTTCCATGTAGTCCCACAGCCGATCGACGAGTGAGGCCTGGGCGTCCGCCTCGTGACGCGGCGTGCCGGTGTCATCGCACCAGAGGGCCGCCAGGATCTGATAGAAGAGGTAGGCGTCGTTGTCGGAGGGGCCGTGCGGACCGCGGTAGGGATCGCCGATGGCCTCCAGTTCCTGCACAATTTCCGTCCACCGGGTTGGGCGCTCGGCCAGGGCGAGAAGACGCATTCGGGTATCGGCCCCGCGCTTGTGATCGTGCGTGGCGGTGGTGAGGAGCGCGTCGGGATACTGGCGGGCCCGGAATCGATTGCGGGCGTGGAAGGCGTGGTCGTGAACGCCGAACGTACTGGGCTCGCCGCCCACCTCGTTGAGGGCCGTGAGGCGGTTGTACCGGTAGAAGGCCGTGTCCTCGATCCCCTTTGCGGCCACGGGCCCGGTATACTGCTGAAAGCGCCCGACCCACGCGCGCTGGTCGTCCTGCAGGTCCTCACGCAGCTCACCGAGGATGGCCCGCTCCACAAACCGGAAGACGGTGGGCTCGGCGGCCGGATTGCGCTGAAGGGCCCGATGGAGGGCCTCCTCCACAACCTCGCGGGCTTCTTCCTCCTCGTGCGGCAGGAAGGTGCGGTAGCGGTCGAAGGCCGCGACGATCTCCTTCAGCGCCTCCCGGACGGCGGCGAGCGTCACGTCCCGCGTGTGGTAGTCGGCCTCCGACAGGCGGTCGAGCTCGTAGGCCAGCCGCGCCAGCTCGCTGGTGAGTGTCTGCTCGATGATGAGCGATTTGCTCTCGTACACACTTTCCTCGAACGAGGGCGCGTTGGGCACCGAGCGGCGGTAGGTGCGGCTCAGGGCCTCCTCGCCGTCGTCATGGAGGAGCACGCCCATTGCGTCGTTCAGAAAGTCGTATCCGGTGGTGCCGGCCACCGGCCAGTCGTCGGGGACCGTCTCGCCGGGTGCCAGAATCTTCTCGACCCAGATGCGATCGGCCCCGAGGTCCTCCAGCCGGTCCAGGTACTCGTGCGGATCGAAGAGGCCGTCGATATGGTCGATGC
>CAYOWD010000154.1:0-9649 GCA_964407535.1 uncultured Salinivenus sp.
CATCCTCGACCACGAGTACGTGATGAAGGACGATGTACAGGGCGGCCTGATGCGTGCCATCGTGCAGGACGTGCCCACCCTCGACGACGCGCTTCACGTGATGGAGGACCTGCTGCTGACCGAGACGAAAACGGTGGCGTCGGTAGAAGCATGATCTGCAGAAAAGCATGGAGGCATGGACACGCGGATGCGTGGAAGCAGAAATCAATTTGCCTCCATGCCTCCGGAGCTTCCATGCCTCCAAGCAATGCGTCGGCTCAGGAATCTTGCAGGTGCCTCGACAGGAAGTCTTTGATCGTCCGAAGGTAGGCGTCTTCCGAAACGAGAAACCCGTCGTTGTGCCCGCCCTGAATCTCAAGGAACTGCTTCGGCTCGGCGGCGGCCTCGTAGACCTGTCGGCCCAACTCGAAGGGGACCACGCGGTCGTCTCGGCTGTGGATGTGGAGCTTGGGCACATCGATCTCAGCCACCCGCGCTTCGTTGTCGAACTGATTCGTGGCCATAGCGCGAACCGGCAGAAACGGATAGTGATGCGCCCCGATGTCCGGCACGTTCGTGAACACCGACTCCAGAATCACGGCACCGGGCCGGTACCGAGCAGCCAGCCACGTCGCCGGGCCGCCGCCCATCGACCGCCCAAAGACCACGATATCGTCCGGCGCAATGCCGCGCGTCTCCGTGAGGTAGGTCCAGCACGTCGCCGCGTCCGTGTAGAGTCCCTGCTCCGAGGGCGAGCCGGTGCTTTTCCCGTACCCGCGGTAATCGACAATAAGGACGTTGAGACCCAACTGATGAAACTGCTGTACGCTCTCTAGGCGGCCGGAGATGTTGCCCGCGTTTCCGTGAAAGAAGAGCAGCGTGTGTTGCCCCGTCTCACCAGGGCTCGTTTCACGTGAAACGTCGGCCGCCGGGATCCACCAGCCGTGCAGCGTCTCCCCATCATCGGTGTTGAGGCGGACCGTTTCGTGGTCCATACCCACGTCGTCGGGGGTGGCCAGGAACCGGCTGCTGGGCTGGAAAAGGAGCTGATCCTGAAATGCAAACGCGAGTCCCACAACGGCCCCATAGCTAAGGGCAAGCCCGACGACGGTGGTGATCATGGTTCGACGCACGGCGATACATCCGGTGACAAAAAGGCTTCAGGCGCGATACGGCTCAATACCAACGAGAACCACGGCCAACACCAACCGCCGATCTCCTCTTTACAAGGAACGATCGGCCACAGGGGCGTCGGGGCTGCCGGATCGCTCCTCGCACCTATGGGGTCTACTATTTTCCAAAAGCGAGATGAGATTTACAACTGCCATCGTAGCGTCTGGCCGTCCCTGTCTCCGTGCAGGAGCTGCTTGCAGCAGGATATGCTCTCCGGGAAAGCTCAACAGGCACGACCTTGACGAGCTTCCCCTCGGAGCGACCAATCCGGCACGGCACCCCTCGCCTCGTCCCGAGCAACTCGCAGACGACGACACGGCGGGATCGTGCGTGCCGGGACTCGACAGCTCCCGCCTGACTGACCACTCGACTCATTCGCGCTTTTGGTCAAGCCGCGTCTGCAGGGTCGGGTAGTCAATTTTGGCATTGTGCCGTCGATCGACCGGAATGGGGTCCAGAGAGACCACCGCCTCAATGGGCTCGTCGACCAGCGACCGAAGGCGGTCCGGGTTGAGGTCCGTGTTCGAAGAAGTGGGCTCGACGGCCAGCACCCGATCGTCTCGGTGTGCCACGTACGCCGCCCGTCGCACAGCTGAGCTCGTACGCACCGCACTTTCCACCGCAAACGGATACACGGTGCCGTGCTCGTCGTCGATGCGCGCATGGCAGCGTCCCAGGAGCCAGAGACGCCCCTCCTCGTCCAGCCGTCCGGCATCGCCGGTGCGATGCCAGCGCGTGCCGTCCACCTCGAACTTCGTTTCCTCGTCCCCCACCCCGTCGAGATAGCCGGACAGCACGTGCGGCCCCGACACGACGATCTCGCCCGACGCGCCCGTCTCGCAGCATCGGGATTCGAACTCGGCAGTCGAAAACGGGCCGATGGGCGTGCCCCATTGATCCGGCAGGATGCGGAGCTCAACGTCGTCGACGGGCGGCCCCACCAGCAGTCCCGCCCCATTCTCCATCGCCCGCCAGTCTGCATCGGGGATGGCCTCCACCGGAATGTGTGCAATCGGCTCGGCCTCCGTCGAGCCGTAGACGGCCAGGATGGTGGTGTCCGGCGCCGCGTTCGTGAAACGGCGAAGCGTGTCGGGAAAGAGCGGCGCCCCGCCGGTCGCCACGCACGAAAAACCGGAAAGCGCCTCGTCGTCGGCATCGAGCAGCCGCTCGTAGAAGGCCGGCGAGCCGCCGGTGCGGGTCGGCTGCTCGGTCCGAATCTGCTCCAGGAGCGGACGGGTTTCGACGGCGGCCGGTCGCTCCAGGTCGGCATCGGGAAGCACGGTGGTCACCCCGCGCGCCAAGTTGGCCAGCACAAAAATGGGCAGAGTGGCAAGGTCCACGTCGCCCGGCTGGAGGGACAGCGCATCGCGCAGCGCCGTGTACTGGGCGTCGAGGTGGCCGTGGGTGCGCACTGCTGCCTTGGGCGTCCCTGTGCTGCCGCTCGTAAAGGTGAGGAGGGCGGGCGTATCGTCGGGCCCCTCCCAGCACGTGTCGAGCGGCTCGTAGTCGCGGCGGGCCCGCCAGCGCGTGGCCCACGGCATCGGCCACCGGCTCGTGACGAATCCCGTGGGAATGCGCCAAAATTCTCGACCGAGCACACGGAGCAGATGGGCCGTGGGCGGCCCGATGAACGCGTCCGGGGCCTGCCGTCGGCAACAGGCAGCCAGATGCTCGCGGTCCGCCGAGGGATCGGGCACCATCGCGACGAGCCCGCCCCGGAGGAGCGCGGCCACGGCCACGTAGAGCTCAACCGACATCGGCTGCAGGAGCAGCACGGTATCGCCCGGCTCCAGCCCGTGATCCCGAAACAGCGCGGCGGTGCGGGCGCCTCGCTTCTCCAGCTCGGCGAACGTGCACACGCGCCGGTGGCGTCCCCGTCCTTCGATGAGGGCAGGGGCCTCCGGACGGGTGTCCGCCTGGGTTTGAAGGCGACGAACGACGTTCATTCGACTAAAGAGTGCTAGGGAGCAGAACGAACGAGAAACGGGACGCGACGACGAACGCTACAGGGAGCGTCCAAAGAGCGTGTACCGCCGAATCACGTCGCCGTAGTGCCGACTAATGCGACGCGACCGGTTCGTCTCGTGGATGAAGGCGTGGATGCCCTGGCTGTAGCCCTGCTGTGCAGCCCGCTCATGCGCCTCCGCCGTGAGCCAACTGCCCAGCCCTTGCCCCGCCACCTCCGGGTGCACGGCCAGCGTCTTGAAAATGACCGTCTCCACCGGCTTCCCCCGCTCGGCCTGGGTCTGGTCGGGCACCAAGAACGCAATGCCCACGAGCCGCCCCTCCGGCGTTTCGGCTAGGCGCACCAGCGACGGATCGACGACCGAGAGGAGCCCCCGATAGAGCTTCACGAATGCCTCTCGCGGAATGGGCGTGTATAGAAAATTGTCGGCAAAGCTTGCCGTAACCAGATCATACAGCCGCGCCAGCTCGGCATCAATGCGGGTCGGATCGAGGGTCCGCAGTTCCACGTCGACCGGCGGCGACGAGCCGGCCGACTTGGTCGTCAAGTCCGGGACGTCGACCGATACGTACTCGGCCACCGAGGAAAAGCTGGCGTCGGCAAAGTGGGTGGGATACGACCGCGGATGCACCGGCTCTAGAAAAAACGGCGCCCGTTCGCCTCGGCCCGTTACGAAGCGGTACGTGTACCAGGTGGCGCCGTCCATCGGCCCGACGGCGTACGTGCATCCGGCCTGCCGCAGCCGCGCACACGCTTCCGACAGGAGGGCGTCCGCACTTTCGGCATCCGCCGCCGCATAGTGGCCGATGAGGCCGAGATCCTGATCGTCGTGCGTCGGGCAATCGGTCCACCACAGGCTGCACCGGGCCTCGCAGGCTCCGCCGCTCACCGCATACGCGAGATGCGTGTCCGGACCGTGCAACGCAATCGTGTCCGGGGTGAGCTGCGACGCGCTCGGCGGACTGTCGAGGGCGGCGATGGCGTCTGGAGTCGTGTATTCGTCAAAGGACATACGCGTGTAAAGCTCAACGAGGAAAAGCGAATTTTCGTGACGCGGACCTGGTTGAACCTCAACCGTCGGCCCCACGATCAAAATATAAGTTTTTGGAAAATATCGTTTTATAGAAAGGAGTCAACCAAACGGTCCGGCCCAGTGCGCCGCACTGCGAAGCAGTTCGCTCGCCTTCAAAGCGGGGCGGGATGCGCACTTGCTAGCAGAATCGGCAGTCCGAGATTCGAGGTCGCCGTCACGAGCAGAGCGCGACGCAGGTACACGAGAAAGTCGGACGGGGCCTCTTCAAAGAAAGACGGCCACTGCAGATACAGAACCGCCGTCAGGAATACCGTCCCGAGGAGCCCCGCACACAGGGGCAGCAGATACATGCCGAAGCCCTCGACGACCAGAAACGGGCCGAGCAGCGCCGTACAGCTTTTGAAGGTGCTACTGCCTAGAATGCGCGGTTCCGAAAAGGGATACGGATAGGACCGCAGCCGTTCGGCGCCGATGAGGCCGAGATAGCCGGCATACGCTAGCGTGTACGGATAAATCAGCGACGGCTCGTCGATGACGACGGACAAAAACAGCCAGCCGAATCCCACGGCCGCCACCCCGAGCACATTGTGCACGGTATGCAGCGTCGGCGGCTTCGAGTCCGACGATTTGAGACGGGCCGAACTGGGCCAGAGGATCGTATACCCAAAGTACAGCGCCGCCGGCGCCAGGAGCCACTTCCAGCCCCCGATCATCCAGGTGACGACGCCGACGAGGGCCGCGGCAAAGGTGGCGCTGTGGTCAAGCGTCGTTTCCCGATGCCAGACGGTAGCCAGCACGAAGAGCCCCGCGATGACCACGAGCCGCGCAATCAGGTTGTACGCGTCCATCGCGAGGTGCGTCGACAGCAGCGCGTACCCCCCGAGCGGAATGAACAGATTGTCGAGGCCCCGCCAGGCGATGGCCTCCAAGAGCATCACGAGAAATCCCGCGATAAGCGCGATGAGCAGCGTTTCCAGTCGCCCTGTATTTGTGCCGAGCAGCAGCGGCACGTGCACGCAGAAAAAGGCGACCAGAAAAAAGCTCGCCGACCCCTCCCCGCTCTTTATCCCATCACTGGTCTGGTAGAAGGACTGCCCGTACCGTCCCCCCATGAGGGCCGCCGTCGGGTCCGCAAGGCCGAGCAGCAGAATGGGAATGCCGTACAACAACGGGTCGTTGCCGGTGAGCCCGAAGAGCACGACGACGGCCACGGCAAAGTAAATCTCGCCGTAGGAGTCGCGAGACACCCGGTGGAGCACCGAGCCGATGGTCGTCCGAAGCTGTGGGACGCTGCGCACCGCGATCATGCTCCCCCCCGTCAATCCCCCAAGCACCGCCACTGGCCAGAAGGCCTCAAACAGCCACGGGAAGGTGAAGGTAATGCCCCCAATCAGAACGTGAACCGTCTTGCGAGTGCCTTCCGGCGGAAGATCATACCGGCGCTGCGCCGCCCATAGCCCGACAAACAGCACCGCGACGGCGGTGAGTACGAGCCCGATGCCCATCCAGGGAGACTCCATCATGCGTTCCGGATGCCCGTCTAGTCGAAATCATCGAGATGCGCAGGCGATTTCGGCGTCCCGGGTCGTCTCCCGCAACGCGCAGCCGCCCTTCCTCGGAACGGGATGGCCGCGTGCTCGGCGGGTCCCAGCGTCATTGAATGACATCCTCCAGCACGAAGTCGCCGTAGAAGAAGGCCCGATCCTGGGCGTGGAGGCGCTCCGCGCGGTCACGGCGCGGCTGCAACCGATCGGCGAATGCAGTGGGCCGATGGCGCGGCACGAACAGATTCCAGTAGGCCAGCCGGGCTCCCGGGCGCCCGACATCGATGCACTGCCTCAGCAGACGCCGATAATGTCCGATTCCCACGTACTCGAACGCATCGCTAAGATTGAACGCATCGATCGTATTGGACTCGGCCTCGTCCAAAAACGCCTCCAGCGACGTTTGATGCCAGACAAGCCGGTCGAGCCGCGCCCGAATCGTCTCGAAGTGCTCCTTGCGCAGTGCGAGGGGGCGCGCCGATTGGTGACGCCCCGTGAGAATCCACTGGAGGTAGGGATTCTCGGCCGGATCCAGCTCCGTCAACGCGTATCGTCCTCGTTCCAGCAGGCGATCCGCAATGGTCCCGTCCACATGATCAAAAAAACGCGGGTCTCGCCCCAGCCGCCCCATCACGAACCGCGAAAAGAACAATCGGATGAGCACCTGCCACCGCCAGTTGTTCCACTCCTGCTCGTAGAACCTGCGACGCGTCTCCAGCAACCGGCCCGGCTCCAGCAGGCGATGCACCCGCTCCGCCGATTGCGTAAGCGGCAGCACATACCGCCGAAAGAGCCGGAAGTAGCGCTCGAACCGCCCCACGGTCCCAATGCCGCGATCCACGAGGTGGAGCCGCTCGTCCCAAAACCGGGTGGCGGTGTCCGTGAGGGCCGACCGGCAGCGGTCGTACAGCGCGCGACGACGATCGCTGGGCATCGACCCGATCAGCTCCAGCAGTTCCGAGTGGGAGAGGCGCCGGTACGCCGCCACGCGCAGCGCCAGGCACGCCAGCTGCGCGGCACTGACATCGATGGCCACCACGCGCTCCGGGTCGCGCGTAAGCAGGGCCAAGGCGTTGTCGCCCGCCGAGGCGATGGAGAGACACACGTCGCCCGGCTGCACGTCGAGCCCCTTCACCAGCACGTCGGCATCTTCCCAGCACTGGGCATATCGGATCTGTGAAAAATCGGCCTCCACGTCGGGCGCCGTCTGGCGAGTGTCGATATTCGACATGATCACACAAGAATTGAGAGAACAGAATATGGATATGAAGGAGCGGGTTACGAGGAGGCGAGCTGGCTCTGCCCCACATCGTACAGCACCGTGAGCAGGGCGGGAAGCACGAGCAGGTCGGCCAGCAAGGCCGTTCCGATGGCGACGGCGGAGAGGAAGCCGAGCCAGACAATGGATTTGATTTGTGCCATGCACAGCACCAGGAAGCCGCCCGCGAGGACCGTCGTGGTGATGGCCATGCGCGGCCCCACCTGGCGGGCACTCGTCCGCACGGCGGCCCGGATCGACGTCGTCTCGTCGGCGGTCAGGTAGCTGTGAATCACATGAATCGTATCGTCCACCACGAGTCCAAAGACCACCGCCGCCACCGTCATGGTTGCGGCGTCGAGCGGAATGCCCAGCCCGCCCATCAGGCCGAGGGCCGCCAGCACCGGCAGTCCGTTCGGCCCCAGCGAGAGCAGGGCGGCCCGCACGGACCGAAAAAATCCGCCGATGAGCCCAAGAACCACCACGAGCGCGAGGCCGAAGGACCACGCGAGAGAATCGGTTAGCAGGCGCATCATGCGAACGTAGAGCGGAAGGTATCCCGTGGGTTGCAGCGTCGCCGCCCCCGGCAGGGCAGCCGCCGCCCGTACCGAATCGATGGCCCGTCGGATCCCGTCGGCCGACTGAATCGGCATACCGAACGTTACGCGGAGCTGATTCGGGTGTGCCTGCAGGTCGGCGAGGGTGGTGTCGCGATCACGGCCGAGCTGGACGAGGCCCCGCAGTCGATCGGCACTCGACGGTACAGTGGCGGTGCCGCCGGGCATTGCCGCATGGAGTCGTCGCACCGCGTCGACGGGCGAATGGTGCCACTCGACGGCCCCAGTGGCCACGGCCCGATTCTGCCACTGCCCCACGGCCCGGAACAGTGGCGGCGCGATCACCGACGAGTCGGACTGGACGACGAACTCCAGCGGGGCGTACGCGCCGAGGGTGCGCTCCAGCAGGCGCGAGTCCCGCCGGACCTCGTGGTCGTCGAAGAGGTAGCCGATGGGATTGGTATCGGCCTCCACCGCGCTGAGGCCCACGCCCGCCGCCGCCACGAGCACAAGCGTGGCCCCCAGCACCGTCCGTCCATGCCGAAGGCCCGTGCCGACGAGTCCGTCGACCGCCCGTTGCAGTCCCCCGGACGCCCGCCGATTCGGCAGCATGGCCTCGTACGGCAGGGCCACGGCCGCCCCCACAAAGACCACGACAATTCCGGCCACGACGCCGATCGCACTGAAGAGCCCGAGCGTGCGCACGATGGCCATCGAGCTGCTCGTCAGCGACGCAAAGCCTGCTGCCGTCGTGAGGGTCGTCACGAGGCAGGGGGTGGCGAGGTGGCTGAGGGTGCGAATGGTCCGCTCGCGCGGCGAGAGGGCGTCGGGGCAATCGGCGGCATAGACGAGCAGATGCACACAGTCCGCCACACAGACGACCATAACGAGAGTCGGCATCACCACCGTCACCATGTTGATGTCCTTCCCCGCCCCTCCGTACGCCCCCATCAGCCACACCGTGCTCACGCCGACCACCCCGAGCGTCAGCAGAACGGGCCCGATGCGCCGGAAGTAGCCCCACAACAGCAGATAAATCAGCACACTCGACGCCAGCACAAAGAGAAACGAGTCCGATGTAGAGGCCTCGTTGATCGCGTCCAAAATGACGCCGACGCCCGCCAGATGAGACGAGGCGTCCAGCGGGGCGAGGGCGTGCCGAATCGAATCGAGAATGGCCCCGCGCCGCCCGTCGATCACCGCGTTGCGGGCCATCCGGGCGTGGAGAGCCGCCATGGTGCCGTCGTCACTCACAAGTTGCGCATAGGCGGAATCGGAGCGCACGTGCGACCGGATCGCCCGCGCCTGCTCGGCGGAGATCGAGTCCTCGCCAATCAGCGGCACGAACTGCGGCCCGGCCATCGACGACTGGACGCGCTCTTGGGTGGCGAGGGACCGGACCGACGCCACCCCGTCCACGGCCCGCACCCGCTCCGTGGCCGTTCGCAGCATCGACAACCCGGAGGGCGTCAACAGGCCCGCCTCCCGATGCAGGCCGATGAGGACCACCTCGTCGTTGCCGTAGGTCGCCTGGAAGTCGCGATACGCGTCGAGCGCCGGGTCGCCCTCCGTGAACCAGTTCTGGACACTGGTGTCCACGCGCACCTGCAGGGCCGGGGCGGCGGCGAGAACCGTCACCAGAAGCACGCCGACGAGCGCGTGCCACCTGTAGTTGTACAGCCAGACCGCCATGTGGTGGCTCCAATCGTTATCGTGCATGCTCCGTTCACGGCGTGATGCAAGAAAACCGAGCAGACTCGACCGACGCGGCTCCTACGCCTCGTCGATCCGTCGCACCGTGCCGTCCTGCCCGTCGACCTCCACGCGATCGCCGTCGGCCAGTTGTTCGGTGACGTCCGGCAAGGACACGACCGTCGGCAACCCCATCTCCCGCGACACGATGGCCGCGTGGGAGAGCAGACTGCCCTGCTCCACAATCAATCCCTTGGCCGTCGCAAAGAGCGTAATCCAGCCCGGATCCGTTCGTTCAGCCACCAGAATCTCATCCGGCGACAACGACGCGTCCCGCGGGTCCGTGACCACGCGCACCGGTCCCTGTACCGTCCCCGGACAGCAGCCGATGCCGGTCCATTGCTCCCCCGGTGCCGCCTCGTCCGTCGTCTCGTCCGCATCGTCCCC
>CAYOWD010000154.1:9679-10095 GCA_964407535.1 uncultured Salinivenus sp.
TCGAACTCCGCCCGGCGCGCGTCCACCAGGGCCGGCAGGTCGGTCGTCGACGCCGTCCCCTCCACGATCCCCAGCAGCTCCTCGCGCTCCAGATAGAACACGTCCCGCGGATCATCGAGCCGGTCATTGGCCGCGAGCCGGCGTCCCATCTCCAGAAAAATGCGCCGCGCCATCCCGAACGCCCGCGTGCGCTCAAAGCGCAGGTTCTCGCGGGCCGCGATCCGCTCGCGGGCATGATGGAGCAACCAGTTCGTGAGCGCGCGCCGGACCGGACGCCCCGTGAACGCCGCGTCGAGCCTCTCTTCCGCCTCCGCCCGCATGCGCTGCTCTGCCGTCCCCGGCGCCGGCAGGTCCTCCGTCTCCAGCCGACGCGCCAGGGCCCCCACCGACCGCCAGAGCGACGTCGGGTCGTCGCG
>CAYOWD010000155.1:0-3586 GCA_964407535.1 uncultured Salinivenus sp.
ATGTCGCCGAGGTGAAGGTAGGAACCCAGCGTCCCATTCTCGGCACGGGATCGGTCAACGGCGAGCCGGCCGTCATCGTCTCGATCCAGAAGCAACCCGGGGCCAACACCCTCGAACTGACCGAGCGCGTGGCCGCCGAGCTTGATCAGATCGAGCGGCAACTTCCCGCCGGCATGGAGGTCAACCGCTCCATTTTTCGGCAGGCCGACTTCATTTCACTGGCGGTACACAACGTGATCGAGGCACTTCGGGACGGAGCCTTGCTCGTCATTCTCGTCCTGTTCCTCTTCCTGTGGAACGTGCGGACGACGGCGATCTCGATCCTCGCGATTCCGCTCTCCCTCTCGGTGGCCGTCCTCGTGATGTACGGCCTCGGCGTCACGATCAACACGATGACGCTCGGCGGCCTCGCCATTGCCATTGGCGCCCTCGTGGACGACGCGATCATCGACGTGGAGAACGTCTTCCGACGACTCAAGGAAAATGCCCAGCGGCCAGCGGCCGAGCAGCGTCCTCTGCTCCAGGTGGTCTACGAGGCCTCGATGGAGGTGCGCGGGCCCATCCTGAACGCGACGCTCATCATCAGCGTCGTGTTCGTGCCGCTGTTCTTCCTCTCCGGCGTGCAGGGGCGGCTCTTGCAGCCACTGGGGCTGGCCTACATCGTGGCGATTCTCGCCTCGCTCTTCGTGGCCGTCACGGTGACCCCGGTGCTCTGCTACTACCTGCTTCCGCAGTCCACAACGGTGCAGGACGGAGACGACACGTGGCTCGTAAAACGCCTGCACGGCGCCTACCGATCGACGCTCGACTGGGTCCTGGCCCACTCCCGGATCGTGCTCGGGGCGGCGGCTCTGCTTCTGGCCGTCACAATCGCCGCGCTTCCCTTCCTCGGGCGGGGCTTTCTGCCGGACTTCCAGGAAGGAACCCTCGTTATCAGTGCCGTCACGGCGCCGGGGACGAGCCTCCAGGCCTCCACAAACATGGCCCAGACGATCGAACAACGGCTTCTTGAGCATCCCGCCGTTGAGGCCACCTCCCGCCGCACGGGCCGCGCGGAGCTGAGCGCCCACGCGCAGGGGGCCAACGCCTCCGAGATCGACGTGCAGGTGGACCTCTCGGGCACGACCATGAACGCGGTTACTGCCGACGTGCGCGCCCGTCTCTCCTCCCTTCCCGGCACCAACATCACGATCGGCCAGCCCATCGGCCACCGCATCGACCACATGCTGTCGGGCACGCGGACGGACATTGCCCTGAAGATCTTCGGCCCCGACCTCTACGAGCTGCGCGACCTGGCGGATCGGGTTCGCGAAGCGGTGGAGGGCACGCCCGGTCTCGTGGACCTCTCCGTCGAGCAGCAGGCCGACGTCTCCCAGCTCCGGATCTATCCGAAGCGGCAGGAAATGGCCAAGTACGGGGTGACCCCCGGGACGTTGAATCACACCCTTGAGGCGCTCCTGGGAGGAGACACGGTCTCTCAGGTTCGGAAGGGACAGCACACGTTTAATCTCACCGTGCGGCTCGACTCTGCCCGCCGGGCCGGCGCCGAGTCGATCCGCAACGTGCTCATCGACACGCCGGCGGGCCCGAAGGTCCCGGTGTCGCGCCTCGCGATGGTGCAGCACGAGCGCGGGCCCAACACGATCAGCCGTGAGGACGTGCAGCGCAAGATTGTCGTCTCGGCCAACACCAGTGGCCGCGACGTGGGCAGCGTCGTGGCCGACCTGCAGCGGCGCATTGCCGAGCAGGTCGACCTGCCGGCAAACTATTACTACGAGGTGGGCGGCCAGTACGAAAACGCCCGGCAGGCCGCCCAGCGCATCGGCGGCCTCTCGCTGGTGGCGCTGCTGGTGGTCTTCCTGCTCCTCTATCAGGAGTTCGGCAGTGCCCGGGCCGCCACGCTTGTACTCGTGAATCTGCCGCTGGCCCTGACCGGCGGGGTGGCGGCGCTCTTTCTGTTCCTCGACGGCACGCTCGACATTGCGGCCCTGGTCGGGTTCGTCACCCTGTTCGGCATCGCCGTCCGCAACGGCATCCTCCTCGTGAGCCACTACATCACTCTTCTGAAGAAGGACATCTCGCTCCGCGAGGCCGTCGTGCAGGGCTCCCTGGAGCGGCTCAATCCCATTCTAATGACGGCGCTCACGGCCGGGCTGGCGCTCGTGCCACTGGCCCTCGGCGGGGGTGAGCCGGGAAAGGAGATCCAGACGCCCCTGGCCATCGTGACGATCGGGGGACTGCTCACCTCGACCCTGCTCAACATGGTCGTGGTGCCGGTCCTCTTTGTCCAGTTCGGCGACGAAGATCAACTGCGGCCGGAGCAGGCGGAGTCGCTTTCGACGTGACAACCGTGACCGAGGTGCAGAACCCTCCGGCCATAGCTCCTTGCAGATATTCAGTCAGTACGTCGAGGAGACGGGGACCTTTCAGGGCAACCCGGCCGAGGATATTGGGCTGCAGACTGCGCTCATCCACGCAGAATCGCCTCCAGGGAAGAGGCCGAATCCACGAAGCAACACATTGCCCTAATGCTCGGTACTAGCATCTTGTCACCCAGTTGCTGACAACCTGCGTCTTATGTCCATGCCTACCACTCAGACCCCGGTCCAGTCCATCGATCAGCTTGAAGCAGCGGATCTTTCCGGGCTACTTTCCTCGATCGAGGAGGGCCTTCCAGCCAGCCTGATGGACGAGACCCAGGAGCGGCTTAATCTGTCGCTCCCGGAAATGGCCTCCTTCCTTGGAATCTCGACTCGCACCCTTAAGCGTCGGCGCGAGAACGGTGCTCTAAGTTCGGTGGAATCGGAGCGCCTCTATCGGATCGTTCGTCTCTTCCGAAAAGCAACCGATGTCTTCGAGAGCGAGAAAGAGGCTCGCCGTTGGCTGAAACGTCCGCAGATGCGCCTCGGGGAGCAGATCCCTCTTGAGATTGCTCGTCTGGAACCGGGGGCCCGAGAGGCCGAACGTCTGCTCGGCCGAATCGAGCACGGAATCCCAGCTTGAGCTTTTCCTCTCTACCTGCTGCCTTTCGAGAGCTGCCTTTTGAGAAGGGACCCCGGTACTGATGGCCGACGTGACGGTTTGGCGTCTGACCCGCGAGCAATACGCGGATTCGGCGTTTAGTGGAGAAGGAGCTCGCCAGTACGGAGGCCGGTTCAATAGCCCGGGGACTCCCGTCGTGTACGCGTCCGGGACCCTGGCACTGGCCCTTCTTGAGACGCTCACAGGCCTGGAGCGCTACCACCAGCTAAGCAACTACGTGTTCTTCCGAGCGACGCTTTCTGAGGGGCTGGTATCGGAGGTTTCGGAGGAAACCTTGCCAACGGGGTGGGACCGGCATCCCCCTCCCTCCCAGTCGCAGGAAATGGGAGACCGGTGGGCAGATCAGGAAGAGTCGGTTGCACTCCGTGTGCCTTCGGTCGTGGTGCCCTACAGCTTCAACTATCTGCTAAACCCCTCCCATCCGGCGTTCGACGAGGTCGAGATCGGCGCCGCGGAGGCCTTTCCGGTCGACCGGCGGCTCATTCCCGATCGATAACAGCCCTGCGAAGGAACCTCCCCATGGCGTTACGGGGGCGGCGGGCCC
>CAYOWD010000155.1:3596-10086 GCA_964407535.1 uncultured Salinivenus sp.
CCCAACCCACCCGTCGTTCGAAAAGGTTGAAATCGGCACGGCCGAGTCTCTGCCCGTTGACCGCAGGCTGATTCCTGAATGACGCATCGGGTTCGGCTCTGAGCCGCCCAGTGATTCCAGTGCCTGCATTGGCCGAAGATGCCCTCCTCTCCTTCCCCCTCGGGAAGCATTCCGAACTCGATTTAATGGCCGGTTTCTGATGAGGCGGAAACCCGGCGTCACTCGGCGCTGAAGGCCTTCTCCCCCCCTTTGAAAGGCGATCCCGAACCTCTCCCACACCTCAGGAACCGGCTCCTCACGCCTCCGAAATCGGCTCGCTATTCGCCTTAAGCCATTCGGCAAGCTCCTCTCGGCCGAACTCCCCGGCCGCCACCTGACGGATCACAGCGACCGTCTCTGCTTCCTCCGGACCCAGCCGGTAGCCATTCTTGAAAAGAAAGACTCGGGCCGCAAGAAGCCCCGCCCGCTTGTTGCCGTCAGCGAAGGGGGGGTTATTGACGATGCCCTCGCAGTACGCGGAGGCCAGCTGAAAGAGGGATGGCTCCTCGTAGCGGGCACGATGCCGGGGCCGCGCAAGCGCACTTTCCAGCAGCCCCTCATCCCGCATTCCGGGCGTTCCCCCGAACCGGGAGAGGCTTTCGGCATGAAGCGTCTCGACGAGCCGACGAGAGAGCCACTCCCACTTGTGACTCTCCAGGTCGTCTTCCGAATCGGTACCGGTCACGGATCAGTCACTGCCTTTTTATAGCAGGGGGAAAGTGATCTGACGCTCAAACGGAGTCCATCGTCGGCTCCCTCTCACTGCGCAAGCTCCCGAAATGCGTTTCGGTGCGAGTCCATAAACTCGCGGGCGTCCTCCACTGCGTCGGCAAACTCCGGATCGTACGGCGTAAGTCGCAGGCTTCCATCGGCCTCGCGCACGGCAAACAGCTCGTCGCCCTCCTGTACGCCCATCTCCTCGAGGAGACGCTTCGGCAGAATCACGCCACTGGAGTTGCCGACCTTGCGGACCTTGAGGGTTTCGGACATGACAAACTGGGGGCGTAGAGGGAGGACGAAAAATTATAACTCTTGTTATAACTACCAATTCGGCAGAGGGCGGTTTCGCAGGGTCCCTGCATGTGTTTTTGGTCTTCCCTTCGCAGCGAGACGATCATGCGTCTGGGTGACCCTCGTACCCTTCGTTCGTCGACAGACTCCTCGCACGCAGATGCCCCGCCCGTTCAAACCGGAACGCCTTACCGTTTCAGTTATTACAGATAATATAGAGTTGCCTCTCCCAATCCCCAGTCGTTTTCATGCCTGCGACCGATCGCATCATCGATCCGGATGTTCTCTCCGATGAGGAGCGCTCGTCCCTTCGCCAACAGCTCCGGCAGATTCTATCTGAGGCGGACGAAAACGGGGAAATCGGTCCTGTGACCCTGCGGGTCGAGGGGGAGAACGCGGCAACTGTTTCGCTTCCGAGCGCCGCGGTCGGGCCGCTCTTGGCCCTTCTTTCGGACCTGGCAGAGGGACGCGCCGTCTCTGTCGCCGATGCCGAGGAGGAATTGACGACCCGAGAGGCGGCCGATCTCCTGAACGTATCTCGCCCCCACCTCACCCAGCTCTTAAAAGAGGGCGACATTCCTTCTCATAAGGTCGGCTCTCACTTTCGCGTCTACCGTCGGGATGTCTTGGCCTACAAAGCCAAGCGTCGGGAACGGTCGGAAAAGGCAATGCAAGAACTTACGCGCCTGAGCCAGGAACTCGGCCTTTACGACTGACACCTCCGACTGCCTTCTTCATCCAATCGACCGGTCTTGTCTCCTTCACCATCGGGTAGATGCCGAACCCGCCCGTCTGCTTCTACGACGCAAACGTTCTGTACGCCGCACAGCTGCGGGACGTTTTGATGCGGCTCGCCCTCGCGGGCGTGGTCAACGCCCGATGGAGCGAACGGGTGCATGAGGAGTGGATGCGAAATGTCCACGCGGACTACCCAGACGTTACGAGAGGTGATCTTCGTCGCATCCGGAGCCTGATGGACGAGGCGCTCCCGGAAGCGTTCACGCATGGATACGAGGATCGAATCGAAGATCTCTCGCTTCCGGACCCGTCGGACCGGCACGTCCTGGCGGCCGCGATTCACGCAGACGCCGATTATATCATCACGTTCAACAGAAAGGACTTTCCGGCCTCGGAGCTCGGGAGTTGGGACATCGACGCCATAGGCCCGGACGAACTCGTCTCAGGCCTGTTCGATCGGGTCCCAGACAGGATTGTCGAAGTGGCCCGCACGCACCGCAAATCTCTGACACAGCCCTCAAAAACGCCAGAAGGCTACCTTGAGATGCTCCGTACATGCGGATTGGAGGAAACAACCCGCTTGCTGAAGGGAACGATGGATCGCATATAGCACGTCGAAGCGCGTCCTCTTGTCAGACATCATCACATTCTCAGAACCCGAGCCCCGCCCCGAATCTTGTGTAACGGGCGTTCTGCTGAATCTTCGACGTATACCAGACCCGCCGGCAACGTTCGGTAGCCGCCCCTGATCGACAAGACCCGGTTTCGTCTTGCCCCGCGCGGGCGTATACTTCTGATGCCCCCTATTCAGAAGCAAATGAGGCTCCGGGGCACCCCCTCCCTCGATTCTACTGCCTGTCCCCAATCCCGATGAGTTCCGATTCCACGTCCTCAACCGATTCGGATGCCCCCTCCCCCCGGCTCCCGGAGGCCACCCGCCTCGGCCCCGTGCGACTGCAAGTGGGGGACCTCGGCCGGTCGCGCTCGTTTTATGAGGACGTGCTCGGCCTCCGCATGCTGGCCCCCTCTGAAGACGACCGGGTGATGCTCAGCCCTAACGGCAACGACACGCCGCTCATCGAACTCGTCGAGCGGCCGGGCACGCAGGCGCGATCGCCCCGCAGCCGCCTCGGACTCTTCCACGTGGCCCTCCGCCTTCCCGATCGAGCGGCCCTGGGGCAATTCGTCCGCCACCTCGCCGAGGCGGACATCCGGGTCGGCATGTCCGACCATCGCGTCAGCGAGGCCGTCTACCTGAACGACCCCGACGGACTCGGCCTTGAAGTCTACGCCGACCGCCCGCGCGAGACGTGGCAGTGGGACGAGGACGGCGAGCTCGCAATGACGACGGAGCCGCTCGACACTCAATCCCTTGTCGCCGCCGCGCCGGAGGCGCCCTGGACGGGACTGCCCGCCGGGACGACCGTTGGGCACGTCCACCTTCACGTGGGAGACCTCGAAGAGGCAGCGGCCTTCTACCACGGCGCCTTGGGACTGGACAAAACCGTCTGGACCTATCCCGGCGCGCTCTTCCTCGCCGCCGGCGGTTATCACCACCATCTCGGCACGAACGTGTGGGCGGGGGACGCGCCGCCGCCCGCGGAAGACGACGGACAACTCCTGGAATGGACACTCCTCCTTCCGGATGCCGGGGACGTGGAGGCCACCGCCCACCGCCTGGAGCAAGCCGGGTACGCGGCCGAGCGCGACGGACCGGACTGCTACACGCAGGACCCGTGGGGCACCTCGCTCCGTATCACGTCTGTCCCCTAACCAGTCCGGTTGAAAAACCCCGCCTCGGGGTGCACTATCGAGGCGATTCTCCGAACCGGAACGCGGGCAGGTCCAAACTCCACCAGAGGACCGCCATCCGGCTCCGAAAGACCGCAGTGATCGCCGCGGACAACCGAACGCTTGGAGTTGGGAAACTCCGCTTAGACACCCAGAAACAGAAGCTCCACATCAGAAGCGAAGGACCACTTTTCCGAAGTGGCTGCCGCCGCCCTGAAACCGATAGGCCTCTGCGGCCTCCGCCATTGAGAACGTACGGTCGACCACCGGGGTGATCTCGTTGGCCTCGATCGCCGCGTTCATTGCCCGAAACGAATCGAGCGGATGGTCGATGTCCCCGACGTAGATGCCATGCAGGTGCCCCCGCCGCTGCATGAGCAGATACGGATCGGGATTCTCGTCCGCCTCGGCGAGCACCCCGATGAGCCCGACCTTCCCGTCCGGCGCCGCCGACTGGAAGGAACGCTCCAGCGTGCCGAGGCCGCCGGTCTCCACCACGCAATCGACACCCCGGCCGCCCGTCGCCTCCAGGACCGCCTCGTGCCAGTCGGGCGTGTCCTCGTAGTTGATGGTGGTGTCGGCCCCCAGCGTCTCCGCACGCCTCAGCTTCTCGTCGCTGGACGACGTAATCACCACGCGGGCCCCGCCCGCCTTCGCAAACAGGAGCGCAAAGCTCGACACGCCGCCGGTCCCCAGCGTCAGCACCGTCTGCCCCGGCATCAGAGGCACCCCGGCGCCGAAGAGCGTGTGCCAGGCCGTTTGCCCAGCGCAGGGCAGCGTGGCGGCCTCCTCCATGGAGAGCGTTTCGGGCACCGGTACAAGGCCGCTCTCATAGAAGACCGCGTATTCGGCCAGCGTGCCGTCGAGCGGCGAGCCGAGGGCCTGCCGGTCGGCGGCGGGCGGCCCGTCGGGCGGCACCTGCGAAAACGTGTTTGTCACGCGATCCCCGTCCTCGACCCGCGTGACGCCGTCACCCACGGCGTCGACCACCCCGGCGCCGTCGGAAAGCGGAATGACCGGCGCCTCGCGGCCGGGCCCGGGATAATTTCCGCGCGCAACCATGAGGTCGCGGTAGTTGATGGAAGCCGCGTGCATTCGGACCCGCACCTGTCCAGCCTTCGGCTTGGGGACGGGACGCTCCGCCTCCTGCAGTCCGTCGAACGAGTCGCTTTCGGAATCGAGTTCGATTGCCTTCATAAACAAGATCTGTTGGTGGGTTGAAAATTGGTGCCAACGATTGTCGGCGTCGCAAAAATCCGTACGACGCGTTCCGGATCGTCCTTTCAACGCGGCGGACTCCACGTAGCGTACCGCCCCCGCCGGCACTGCTGTCGTCGGGGGGGTGCTCGCTGCACCGCCGTTCGTATGGACGGGACTTCTTCAACGACCGGTTCTCGCGTCATTCGAAAACTGGATCCTCCCCTTCGGCTGGCTGGACAACGGATCTCCTGCCTCTCCTTTCCAATCCGGAGTCCGGTTCCTGCTCCGGGTAGGCACAATCAAGGAAATCACTCGGCCGGATGCCCCCGAAGGTGCGCCCAACGGGCGAGCAGAAGCACCCACCCGCCCAGCGCAAGGTCGACCACGCCGCAAAACCCCGGCCACCAGCCGGGCACCACCGGATTCGACACGACGGTCGAATGCACGAGGTCGTACCCCCCGTGCGCAACGAGCCCGGCCGCCAGCAGCCTTCCCGCGACGGATCCCGTACCCTGCCGTGCAGCCGCCACGGCAAGGACGAGGAAGGCGACAGCAACCGCGCTCTCGACGACAATCGTGCGCGGGGCCTCCTCCATGACCGCAAACAGCACGTACACCAGGGCGATGACGATGAGGATGGTTCCGTAGAAGGCCGGGGAGCGCTCCTGACGCGTGGCGTATCCCAGCCCGACGATGGAAAGGGTGGCAAGCAATCCGGCGATGATCTCCATGAGACGCAAGGGAGGAATTCGCAGTTACGCGGCGGTGCCTCCGGTCAGGACAAAGGCCAGGAGACCGCCCACAAGCACGGCGATGAACAGATACACCACCAGCCGCTTGATCGAGAGCCCATTTCCTCCATGGTCATGGTCGTGTCCCCCGTGCCCGTCCTCGTGCATCCGCCGGTGCTGTCGGCGGAGGTAGAGGTGCCCGCCCACCACCGCGACGGAGACGACGTTCATCCAGAACGTGTAGTCGACCTTGAACTGCGTCAGTTCCGCAATCTGCCGGGCGCCCTCCGGCACGATGCCGAGCAGCGTAAAGGCGCCGTCCAGAATGAGGGCCGTAGCCACGATGCTCCCGAACATGATGCTAGCGATGTACAGCGCCACCTTCCACCCGTAATACTCCGCGTTGGCGGCCACCAGCGGCGGCACCATCAGGTCGGAATAGATGAAGCCCATGATCCCAGCAAACAGCACCCCGTTGGTGCTCAGCACCGTCGCCAGCGGAATGTTGCCCATCGACCCGATGAAGGTGGCCGCCGCCACGAACGGCGCGACCACAGCGTTTTCGAGCGCGATCAGCCAGGCGGGCAGGGTGTCCTGGAAATTGGTGAGAAAGAGCGCCTCCCAGAAGGACTGTGGCACCAGCACCGCCACGAAGCCCGCCACGGTGAAGCCGATCAGAATCTCCTCCCAGACCATCTTCCATTCTTCGACAAAGGAGGTGCCCACCCGGTGCCAGCCCATGCGGCTGCGGATGCGCGCCTTCCAGTCGAAATCCTCCTCCATCTCCGGCGCCTCCCGCTCCACCTTTTCCCGAGCGGCCTCCAACATCGCGTCCGGATAGGTCCAGCGGATCAGCAGACTGGAAATGGCAATGAGCACCAGCCCGCCCACAATCTCGGCGGCCAAATACTGCGGCCCCAGAAAAATGAGAATCAGGATGCCGAGCTCAATCACGAGGTTCGTCGACGCAAACATGAACG